>CAMCWB010000020.1 GCA_945882315.1 Bauldia litoralis
CACCGTATCCCAGCGATACCTGATGGCATCCGCGTCGATCATGCGACCGACCTACGCCGGTTCGAAGCTCTCAGGAATCCTCTAGAACCGAGTCACAGCGACGCACGCCCGACAGAGCGTGATTCAGTTGTTGTTCGGAATGTCCTTAGAGCGATTGCCGAGGGCGGGCCATTATTTCGGCTGATCACCTAGGCTCGGTGCATGAAGTGCGTCTGGATTGGGTATGAGCCTGGACATCCGCATCATCAATCTCGATCGCGCCACCGAGCGCCGCAGGGCCGTCGAGGCGCAGTTGCGCGAGCGGGGGCTGGACGGGCATTTCGTTGCAGCCGTCGATGGCGAGCGTCACGACCTTGCCGAATTCCGTCCCTTCCGGACCGCGAGCTCGTTCCTTTTCCGGCCGCTCGAACGGGGCGAGGTCGGGTGTTTCGCCTCGCATTACCGCCTCTGGCAGGAATGCGTCGCGACCCGGCGCCCGATGCTCATCCTCGAGGACGATTGCGTCCTGAGCGAGGGAATAGGGGACGTGGTCGAGGCGTTGCCGGGGTTGCTGGACAAATACCCCTATATCCGGCTCGCCGGTCACCGCCTGCGCCGGGGCAAGGTTCTTCTTGGCCTTTCCGGGGGACAGTCGATCCGGCGCCTTGGCAAGGGGCCGCTGGGGACAGGGGCCTATGCGATCGCGGCGCCAGCTGCGGCGCGGCTCCTCCGGCATGCCGCCGTCTGGAGCCGCCCTGTGGATAACTATGTGGATTCTTTCTGGATCCACGGGGTCCTGCCCCTTGCGATCGTGCCTTACCCGGTCGGCGACGCCCGGACCGCCTCGATGATCGGCAAGACCCGGTACGTCCAGAATCACCGACTGCACAAGCTTTGCCGGCAGCTTTGCCGGCATACCCATACGTTGCGCAGGCTCACCTTCAAGCTTGGCCCGGCCTGGCAGCACCGTTGAGAAAGCCGCCTAAGCTGGCGATATCGGCCGACGGCCCGATATTTGCCCAATTTCAGGCTTGAGAATTGCAGCAGGTAGTCTTATGTAGCGCTTCCAAATCACGGCGGGCGAACGATCTGTTTGCGCGCCGATGAGTCGTGAGCAGGTGAATGGCCTCCAGAACAAATCCTTTAATATTCCTCCAGCAGGTGCGTTCGGAGGCCTCGAAGATCGTTTGGCCGACGCGGCGGGAAACGGTCGTTTCCACGATCATGGTGTTCATTTTCGTGGTGATGGCGAGCCTTTTCTTTCTCGCGGCGGATCAGCTGCTGAGTCTGGGCATTTCTTATTTGCTCGGCGTCGGGCGCTAGGGCGGAGCGGCTTTGAATGGATAAGAAGTGGTACATCGTCCACGCTTATTCGAATTTCGAGCGCAAGGTTGCCGATTCCATCAAGGAAAAGGCCCATGCGACGGGGCTCGATGATCTTTTCGACGAAATCCTCGTGCCGACCGAAAAGGTCGTCGAGGTCCGGCGCGGCCGCAAGGTCGATGCCGAACGGAAGTTTTTCCCCGGCTACGTGCTGGTGAAGATGGCAATGACGGATGAGGCGTACCACCTCATCAAGAATACGCCCAAGGTCACGGGCTTCCTCGGCGCGGACAACAAGCCGATGCCGATCTCGGAAGGCGAGGCCAACCGGATTCTGCAGCAGGTCCAGGAAGGCGTCGAGCGGCCCAAGCCGTCGATCAGCTTCGAGGTCGGCGAACAGGTGCGGGTTGCGGACGGGCCTTTCGCTTCGTTCAACGGACTGGTCGAGGAAGTCGACGAGGTCCGGGCACGGCTCAAGGTTGCCGTGTCGATCTTCGGCCGGGCAACACCGGTCGAACTCGAGTATGGGCAAGTCGAGAAACTCTGACCATCGGGTCTCGAGTTCGACCGGTCCTTGAGATGTCGGGCTTGCCCGATATCTGATGAAAAGAGCCATTTCGCGCGAATGCGAAATGGCGGCGAACTGGAATACGGGCAGGTCGAAAAGCGCTGACCCGGGAAGGCCGGTCTCCGGCCTTCGAACAGCGTCGTGGGAGGCGAGGGCGCGTTGCCTGGCGTCCGGACCGCACCACGGCATCCGAACCGCCCGTTAGGGCACAAGGACAGGAGTCGAAATGGCAAAGAAGATTGCGGGTTCTCTGAAGCTTCAGGTCCCGGCCGCGTCGGCAACGCCGTCGCCGCCGATCGGACCGGCGCTCGGTCAGCGCGGCATCAACATCATGGAGTTCTGCAAGGCGTTCAACGCCCAGACGCAGGACGTGGAAAAGGGTTCGCCGGTTCCGGTGGTCATCACCTACTACCAGGACAAGTCCTTCACCTTCGTGATGAAGACGCCGCCGGTCAGCTTCTTCCTCAAGAAGGCGGCCGCGATCCAGAAGGGATCGAAGTTGCCGGGCCGCGGCATCGCCGGAACCGTCTCCAAGGAGCAGGTCCGCGACATCGCGACGAAGAAGCTCAAGGATTTGAACGCCGTCGACGTCGAAGCGGCGATGCGCATGGTCGAGGGCTCGGCCCGCTCCATGGGCCTGCAGGTTACGGAGTAGGACCATGGCCGGAAAGCGTATCAAAAGCGCCCGCGAGGGCATCGAGCGCGTCAAGAGCTACCCGCTCGACCAGGCGGTGAAGCTCGTCAAGGAACGCGCCACCGCGAAGTTCGACGAGACGATCGAGATCGCCATGAATCTCGGCGTCGATCCGCGCCATGCCGACCAGATGGTCCGCGGCGTGGTTTCGCTGCCGAACGGCACCGGCCGCACGCTCCGCGTCGCGGTCTTCGCCCGCGGCCCGAAGGCCGAAGAGGCCAAGAAGGCGGGCGCCGACATCGTCGGCGCCGAGGATCTGGTGGAGAGCGTGCAGAAGGGCGAGATCAATTTCGACCGCTGCATCGCGACTCCCGACATGATGCCGCTGGTCGGCCGTCTCGGTAAGGTGCTCGGGCCCCGCGGCCTGATGCCGAACCCGAAGGTCGGCACCGTCACCAACGACATCACCTCGGCCGTCAAGGATGCCAAGGGCGGCGCCGTCGAGTTCCGCGTCGAGAAGGCCGGCATCATCCAGGCCGGCGTCGGCAAGGCAAGCTTCGGCGATACGCAACTCGCCGAGAATATTCGCGCCTTCACCGATGCCGTGCAGCGGTCACGGCCGGCCGGCGCCAAGGGCACTTTCATTCAGCGCGTCGCGCTTTCGTCGACCATGGGACCTGGCGTCCGGGTCGACACCGCTTCGCTCGGCGCAGGCAGCGCCAACTAAGACTTCCGCCCGGGCAACCGGGCGGCAAGATGGATCGCGGAGGCTTCGGCCCCCGCAATCCATGATCCTGTCCGAGACTGCAGGCGCCGGGTATCCGGCTTAATTGGATCGCCTGCAATAGACGGGAGGGAACCGGATTTTCCGGTTCGAACCTCTTGTGTGACCTAAGCAGGCACCTTGGTGTGCCGGCTGGGGGACAGGCTCGGCAAGCGTCGCCGGCGAAGCGCGGAAGCGTGGAGCAGGCGGCATCTAGCAACCGGCGGTCCCAATCCAGCATTGGCCCGCCAATTGGAGTGAGGCAGTGGATAGAGCGGAAAAAAGCGAGCTCGTCACAGCAATGAACCTGGTGTTCAAGGACGCCGGGGCCGTTGTCGTGGCCCACTATACCGGCCTCAGCGTTGCCCAAATGACGGTCTTTCGGGCCAAAATGCGGGACGCTGGAGCCAGTGTGAAGGTCGCCAAGAACCGCCTTGCCAAACTCGCTCTCCAAGGCACGGACGCCGAGACCATCGCGGACCTCCTGAAGGGTCCGACCGTGATCGCCTATTCGAAGGATCCGGTCGCTGCCCCGAAGGTCGCCACGGATTTTGCCAAGACCAATGACAAGTTCGTCATCCTTGGCGGTTCGCTGGGCCGCACCAGTCTCAATCCCGAAGGCATCAAGGCGCTTGCCTCGTTGCCGTCGCTCGACGAACTCCGCGGCAGACTGGTTGGCCTGATTTCCTCGCCAGCCACGCGCGTCGCCCAGGTCGTTGCCGCGCCGGCCGCACAGCTCGCCCGCGTCGTCGGAGCCTATGCCAACAAGAGCGAGGCGGCGTAAGGCCGTTCTCGGATCAACAAGGTTCGAACCTAAAAGGAACTGAAAAGTGGCTGATCTATCGAAAATCGTCGACGAACTGTCGCAACTGACTGTCATCGAAGCGGCTGAACTCTCCAAGCTTCTCGAAGAGAAGTGGGGCGTCTCGGCCGCCGCGCCGGTCGCCATGGTCGCCGCCGGCGGCGGTGCCGCTGCTGCCGTCCCGGCCGAAGAGAAGACCGAATTCGACGTCATCCTGTCGGAAATCGGGCCGAACAAGATCAACGTGATCAAGGAAGTCCGCGCGGTCACCGGACTCGGCCTGAAGGAAGCCAAGGATCTCGTCGAGGCCGCTCCGAAGGCCGTCAAGGAAGCCGTGTCCAAGGACGAAGCTGCCAAGATCAAGGCTCAGATCGAGGCCGCCGGCGCCAAGGTCGACGTTAAGTAAGTGCATTGACGACGGCCGGCTCCGCCAGCGGAGCCGGCCGATATCAGAGACTTCACATCGGACCGTTGTCCCGAGGGCCGCGCTGATAGCGACCCTTCGGACAGCCGTTCATAGAAAATCAGACGAGGAGTGAACATGACTCAGACGTTCACTGGCCGGAGACGGGTCCGTAAATTTTTTGGCTCGATCCGCGAAGTCGCGGAAATGCCGAACTTGATCGAGGTGCAGAAGGCATCTTACGATCAGTTTCTGCTTGTCGAGGAGCCGGAAGGCGGTCGCGGCGACGAAGGCCTGCAGGCAGTTTTCAAGTCGGTCTTTCCGATTTCGGATTTCTCCAACTCGGCGCTGCTCGAATTCGTCCGATACGATTTCGATCCGCCCAAATATGACGTCGACGAGTGCCGCCAGCGCGGCATGACCTTCTCGGCGCCGCTCAAGGTCACCCTCCGTCTGATCGTGTTCGATATCGATGAGGAGACCGGTGCGAAGTCCGTCAAGGACATCAAGGAGCAGGAAGTCTACATGGGCGAGATGCCGCTCATGACGATGAACGGCACCTTCATCGTCAACGGCACCGAGCGCGTCATCGTCTCGCAGATGCACCGTTCGCCGGGCGTCTTCTTCGACCATGACAAGGGCAAGACCCATTCCTCGGGCAAGCTCCTGTTCGCCGCCCGCATCATTCCCTATCGCGGCTCCTGGCTCGACATCGAGTTCGACGCCAAGGACATCGTCCATGCGCGTATCGACCGGCGTCGCAAGATTCCGATCACCTCGCTCATGTTCGCGCTGGGCATGGACGGCGAGGAAATCCTCAACACGTTCTACGGCAAGATCACCTACAAGCGCGTCAAGGACGGCGGCTGGCGCCTGCCTTACGACCCGAACCGCATGCGCGGCTTCAAGGCCAACAACGATCTCATTGATGCCGACACCGGCAAGGTCCTGATCGAGGCCGGCCAGAAGATCACCGCGCGCGGCGCCCGGCAGCTTGCCGAGAAGGGCGTCAAGTACCTCAAGGTCGCCGACGAGGATCTCTACGGTCACTACCTCGCCACCGAAATGGTCAACGCCAAGACGGGCGAGATCTATACGGAAGCCGGCGAGGAGATCACCGACAAGGTGCTCAAGATGCTCCTCGATGCGGGCAATGACGAGATCACCGTTCTCGACATCGACCACGTCAATATCGGCGCCTACATCCGCAACACGCTCGCCGTCGACAAGAACGAGACGCGCGAAGAAGCCCTGTTCGACATCTACCGCGTCATGCGTCCCGGCGAGCCGCCGACGATCGAGACGGCGGAATCGATGTTCCAGTCGCTGTTCTTCGATTCCGAGCGCTACGATCTTTCCGCGGTCGGCCGCGTCAAGATGAACATGCGCCTCGACCTCGATGCGCCGGACACCATGCGCGTGCTGCGCAAGGACGATATCCTCGCCGTCATCAGGACGCTCGTCGAGCTTCGCGACGGCAAGGGCGAGATCGACGACATCGACAATCTCGGCAATCGCCGGGTGCGCTCGGTCGGCGAGCTCATGGAGAACCAGTACCGCATCGGTCTCCTCCGCATGGAGCGCGCCATCAAGGAGCGCATGTCGTCGGTCGAGATCGGCAACGTCATGCCGCAGGACCTGATCAACGCCAAGCCGGCGGCTGCCGCCGTGCGCGAGTTCTTCGGCTCCTCGCAGCTCTCGCAGTTCATGGATCAGACCAACCCGCTCTCCGAGATCACGCACAAGCGTCGTCTCTCGGCGCTCGGGCCGGGCGGTCTTACCCGCGAGCGCGCCGGCTTCGAGGTGCGCGACGTGCATCCGACGCATTACGGCCGTATCTGCCCGATCGAGACGCCGGAAGGCCCGAATATCGGTCTCATCAACTCGCTGGCGACCTTCGCCCGCGTCAACAAATACGGCTTCATCGAGAGCCCGTATCGCAAGGTGAAGGACGGTCACGTCACCGAAGAGGTCGTCTACCTCTCGGCGATGGAGGAGTCGAAATACACGGTCGCCCAGGCGAACGCGCTTCTCGATTCCAAGAACAAGTTCACCCAGGACCTGATCACCTGCCGGCACGCCGGTGAAGTGCTCATGGTCACGCCGGATCGCGTCGATGCGATGGACGTGTCGCCGAAGCAGCTCGTTTCGGTCGCCGCGGCGCTCATCCCGTTCCTCGAGAACGACGATGCCAACCGCGCTCTGATGGGCTCGAACATGCAGCGCCAGGCGGTGCCGCTGGTTCGCGCCGAGGCGCCGCTCGTCGGCACCGGCATGGAAGCGATCGTTGCCCGTGACTCGGGGGCCGCCATCGGCGCCCGCCGCGGCGGCGTCGTCGACCAGGTCGATGCGACCCGTATCGTCATCCGGGCAACCGAGGATATCGATCCCTCGAAGTCCGGCGTCGACATCTACCGTCTGATGAAGTTCCAGCGCTCCAACCAGAACACCTGCATCAACCAGCGTCCGCTGGTGCGTGTCGGCGATCTGATCGGTCGCGGCGACATCATCGCCGACGGCCCGTCGACCGATCTCGGCGATCTCGCCCTCGGCCGCAACGTGCTCGTCGCGTTCATGCCGTGGAACGGCTACAACTTCGAGGACTCGATCCTGCTCTCGGAGAAGATCGTCTCGGACGACGTCTTCACCTCGATCCATATCGAGGAGTTCGAGGTCATGGCCCGCGACACCAAGCTCGGTCCGGAAGAAATCACGCGTGACATTCCGAACGTCTCGGAAGAAGCGCTGAAGAGCCTCGACGAAGCCGGCATCGTCTATATCGGCGCCGAAGTCGTCGCCGGCGACATCCTCGTCGGCAAGATCACGCCGAAGGGCGAAAGCCCGATGACGCCGGAGGAGAAGCTTCTCCGCGCCATCTTCGGCGAGAAGGCTTCCGACGTCCGCGACACCTCGCTTCGCGTCCCGCCGGGCGTTACCGGCACGGTCGTCGAAGTGCGCGTCTTCAACCGCCACGGCGTCGAGAAGGACGAGCGCGCCATGGCGATCGAGCGCGAGGAGATCGAGCGTCTCGCCAAGGACCGCGACGACGAGCAGGCGATCCTCGATCGCAACGTCTTCGGACGGCTCGCCGACATGCTCAACGGCAAGATGGCGGTCTCCGGCCCGAAGAGCTTCAAGAAGGGCGGCAAGATCAGCAAGGAGGTGCTCGACGAGCATCCCCGTGCCCAGTGGTGGCAGTTCGCGATCTCGAACGACAAGCTGATGAGCGAGATCGAGGCGCTGCGCAACCAGTACGACGAGAGCCGCAAGCGACTCGAGAAGCGCTTCATCGACAAGGTCGAGAAGCTCCAGCGCGGCGACGAACTTCCGCCCGGCGTGATGAAGATGGTCAAGGTCTTCGTCGCGGTGAAGCGCAAGATCCAGCCGGGCGACAAGATGGCTGGCCGTCACGGCAACAAGGGCGTCGTCTCCAAGATCGTTCCGATCGAGGACATGCCCTATATGGAAGACGGCACGCATGTCGACATCGTGCTCAATCCGCTCGGCGTGCCGAGCCGGATGAATGTCGGCCAGATCCTCGAGACCCATCTCGGATGGGCCTGCGCGGGCATGGGCCTTCAGATCGGCAAGTTGTACGAGACTTACAAAAAGAACAACGACATCAAGCCGCTCCGCAAGATCCTGAAGCAGGTCTACGGCGACAACAGCAAGAACGAGGTGGTCGCCGACTTCGACGACGACTCGGTCGTCGCCCTTGCCGAGCAGTTGAAGTCGGGCGTGCCGATCGCGACGCCGGTCTTCGACGGTGCGCGTGAACCGGACATCGTCGCGATGCTGAACGAGGCGGGCCTCGACCCGTCCGGCCAGTCGCGCGTCTATGACGGCCGCTCGGGCGAGATCTTCGACCGGCGGGTGACCGTGGGCTACATCTACATGCTCAAGCTCCACCATCTCGTCGACGACAAGATCCACGCCCGTTCGATCGGACCGTACAGCCTCGTTACCCAGCAGCCGCTGGGCGGCAAGGCCCAGTTCGGCGGACAGCGTTTCGGCGAAATGGAGGTCTGGGCGCTCGAAGCTTATGGAGCGGCCTACACGCTCCAGGAAATGCTCACGGTGAAGTCGGACGATGTCGCCGGCCGCACCAAGGTCTACGAGGCGATCGTCCGTGGCGACGACACCTTCGAGGCCGGCATTCCCGAGAGCTTCAACGTTCTGGTCAAGGAAATGCGTTCGCTTGGCCTCGACGTCGAACTCGAGAACTCGAAGGCGCTTGGTCGTAACGCGCCGGGGAGCATGCCAACGGCGGACGCGGCCGAATAGGCCGCGTTCACATGGATGCTGAACGAATGACGTTTTTGTATGCGGTCGCCGCCGGGTTCCTGGCTAGTCCGGCGGGCCGCATCGAAGGAGACAGTCAATGAATCAAGAGATCGCGAATATCTTCAATCCGGTCCAGGCACCGGCGCAGATCTTCGACCAAATCCGTATCTCGATTGCGAGCCCGGACAAGATCCTCTCGTGGTCTTATGGCGAGATCAAGAAGCCCGAGACGATCAACTACCGGACCTTCAAGCCGGAGCGTGACGGGCTTTTCTGCGCCCGCATCTTCGGGCCGATCAAGGACTACGAGTGCTTGTGCGGCAAGTACAAGCGCATGAAGTACAAGGGCATCATCTGCGAGAAGTGCGGTGTCGAAGTGACGCTCGCCCGGGTCCGGCGCGAGCGCATGGGCCATATCGAGCTCGCGGCGCCGGTTGCCCATATCTGGTTCCTGAAGTCGCTGCCGAGCCGCATCGGCATGCTGCTCGACATGACGCTCAAGGATCTCGAGCGCATTCTCTATTTCGAGAACTATGTCGTCATCGAGCCGGGCCTCACCTCGCTCAAGGAGCGTCAGCTTCTTTCCGAGGACGAGTATCTGAAGGCGCAGGACGAGTTCGGCGAGGATTCCTTCACCGCCAAGATCGGCGCCGAAGCGATCCGCGACATGATGA
Source organism: Bauldia litoralis (assembly GCA_945882315.1). Classification (GTDB taxonomy): domain Bacteria; phylum Pseudomonadota; class Alphaproteobacteria; order Rhizobiales; family Kaistiaceae; genus CAMCWB01. Next base: position 9,431 of record CAMCWB010000020.1, read on the forward strand.
TGGCGATGGACCTGCCGAAGCTGACCGTCGACCTCCGCCAGGAGATCATCGAGTCGACCTCGGAGCTGAAGCCGAAGAAGCTCGCCAAGCGTCTCAAGCTGGTCGAGTCCTTCATCGATTCCGGCAATCGTCCGGAATGGATGATCATGACGATCGTTCCGGTCATCCCGCCGGATCTGCGTCCGCTCGTCCCGCTCGACGGCGGCCGCTTCGCGACCTCGGACCTGAACGACCTCTATCGCCGCGTCATCAACCGTAACAACCGCCTGAAGCGGCTGATCGAGTTGCGCGCGCCGGACATCATCATCCGCAACGAGAAGCGCATGCTTCAGGAGGCGGTCGACGCGCTGTTCGACAACGGCCGCCGCGGCCGCGTCATCACCGGCGCCAACAAGCGTCCGCTGAAGTCGCTGTCCGACATGCTGAAGGGCAAGCAGGGCCGCTTCCGCCAGAACCTGCTCGGCAAGCGCGTCGATTATTCCGGCCGCTCGGTGATCGTGGTCGGTCCGGAGCTGAAGCTGCACCAGTGCGGCCTGCCGAAGAAGATGGCGCTCGAGCTGTTCAAGCCGTTCATCTATTCGCGGCTCGACGCCAAGGGCTATTCCTCGACGGTCAAGCAGGCGAAGAAGCTGGTCGAGAAGGAGAAGCCGGAAGTCTGGGATATCCTCGACGAGGTCATCCGCGAGCATCCGATCATGCTCAACCGCGCGCCGACGCTGCATCGCCTCGGCATCCAGGCCTTCGAGCCGGTGCTGATCGAGGGCAAGGCGATCCAGCTTCATCCGCTGGTCTGCTCGGCCTTCAACGCCGACTTCGACGGCGACCAGATGGCCGTGCACGTCCCGCTGTCGCTCGAGGCGCAGCTGGAAGCGCGCGTCCTGATGATGTCGACCAACAACATCCTGCATCCGGCGAACGGCATGCCGATCATCGTGCCGTCGCAGGATATCGTTCTCGGTCTCTACTATCTGTCGATCATGGCGGATGGCGAGCCGGGCGAGGGGATGGCCTTCGGCAATATCGGCGAGCTTCACCACGCCCTTGCGGCGAAGGCGATCACGCTGCACTCGAAGGTTCGCGGCCGCTACATCGGCGTCGACCACGACGGCAAGAAGGTCTCGCGCATCTACGACACGACGCCGGGCCGTATGCTCATCGGCGAACTCCTGCCGAGAAATGCGAACCTGCCCTTCGACGTCGTCAACAAGCTGATGACCAAGAAGGAAGTTTCCAACACGATCGATGCCGTCTACCGGCACTGCGGTCAGAAGGAGACCGTGATCTTCTGCGACCGCATGATGACGCTGGGCTTCACCAACGCCTTCAAGGCCGGCATTTCCTTCGGCAAGGACGACATGGTCATCCCCGACACCAAGTACAAACTGGTGGAGGAGACGGCGCAGCTCGCGAAGGATTACGAGCAGCAGTACAATGACGGCCTCATCACGCAGGGCGAAAAGTACAACAAGGTCGTCGACGCCTGGGCGAAGTGCACCGACAAGGTCGCCGACGAGATGATGAAGCGCATTCAGGCCGTCGTGAAGGACGAGAACGGCCGGACTATGCCGATGAACTCGATCTACATGATGAGCCACTCAGGCGCCCGCGGTTCGCCCGCCCAGATGAAGCAGCTTGCCGGCATGCGCGGCCTGATGGCCAAGCCGGACGGCTCGATCATCGAGACGCCGATCACGTCGAACTTCAAGGAAGGTCTGACCGTGATGGAGTATTTCAACTCCACCCACGGTGCCCGTAAGGGCCTCGCCGACACCGCCTTGAAGACCGCCAACTCGGGCTACCTGACCCGTCGACTCGTCGACGTGGCGCAGGATTGCATCATCGTCGAGTACGATTGCGGCACCACTGCCGGGCTCAAGATGCAGGCGGTCGTCGATTCCGGCCAGGTCGTGGCGACGCTCGGCATGCGCATCCTCGGCCGCACCACTGCCGATGACGTCATCGTGCCGGGCACCGGCAAGGTTCTCCTGCCGGCGGCCTCGCTGATCGAGGAGCGTCATGTCGAGATGGTCGAAAAGGCTGGCGTCCAGTCGATGAAGATCCGCTCGGTCCTGACCTGCGAGACCAAGAACGGCGTCTGCGCCAAGTGCTACGGGCGCGATCTTGCCCGCGGCACGCCGGTCAATCTCGGCGAGGCGGTGGGCGTCATCGCGGCCCAGTCGATCGGCGAGCCGGGCACCCAGCTCACCATGCGCACCTTCCACATCGGAGGCACGGCGCAGGTGGTCGACCAGTCGACGCTCGACTCGAGCTTCGAGGGTACGATCCAGATCCGCAACCGCAATATCGTCAAGGATTCCGAAGGCCGGATGGTCGCGATGGCGCGTAACATGCAGATCGTGATCGTCGGCGCCGACGGCACCGAGCGTGCCACGAACCGCGTTATCTACGGTTCGCGTCTCCATATCGACGAGGGCGACGTCGTCAAGCGCGGCCAGCGCATGGCGGAGTGGGACCCCTACACCCGTCCGGTCCTTTCGGAAGTGGACGGCGTGGTCGGCTTCGAGGACCTTGTCGATCGTCTCTCGGTCATCGAGACGGCCGACGAGTCGACCGGCATCACCAAGCGTGTCGTCACCGACTGGCGGGCCAACCCGCGCGGCAGCGAGCTGAAGCCCGCGATCACCGTCAAGGGCAAGGACGCCAAGGCTCGTAAGTCCGGCCGCGGCGGCGCTGAGGCTCGTTACCTTCTGTCGGTCGACTCGATCCTGTCGGTCGACGGTGGCGTCGAGGTCAAGGCCGGCGACGTGCTCGCCCGTATCCCGCTGGAGAGCGCCAAGACGCGCGACATCACCGGCGGTCTGCCGCGGGTGGCGGAGCTCTTCGAGGCGCGTCGTCCGAAGGACCACGCGATCATTGCCGAGGTCGACGGAACCATCCGCTTCGGCCGCGACTACAAGAACAAGCGCCGGATCATCATCGACCCGAGCGAGGAAGGCCTCGAGGCGATCGAAATCCTCATCCCGAAGGGCAAGCCGTTCCATCTTCAGGAAGGCGACACCGTCGAGAAGGGCGATTACATCGTCGAGGGCAATCCGGCGCCGCACGACATTCTGGCGATCAAGGGGGTCGAGGCGCTTGCCGCGTATCTCGTCAACGAGATCCAGGAAGTCTACCGGCTCCAGGGCGTGACCATCAACGACAAGCACATCGAGGTGATTGTCCGGCAGATGCTGCAGAAGGTGGAAGTCACCGAGCAGGGCGAGTCGGACATGTTCCCCGGCGAGCAGCTCGACGCTCTGGAATTCGAGCAGATCAACGAGAAGCTCGTCGCGGAGGGCAAGAAGCCGGCGGTGGCGGTTCCGATCCTGCTCGGCATCACCAAGGCGAGCCTGCAGACCCGTTCCTTCTTCTCGGCGGCATCCTTCCAGGAGACCACCCGCGTCCTCACCGAGGCGGCGGTCCAGGGCAAGATCGACCCGCTCGAGGGCCTCAAGGAGAACATCATCGTCGGCCGTCTCATCCCGGCCGGTACGGGTGGCACGATCACCCGCATCCGGTCGATTGCGACACACCGCGACGAACTCATCCTCGATGAGCGCAAGAAGAACACGCTCTCCGACACCGATGCGTCGGAGCTCGCCGGCGCGGCCGAATAACCGGCCGACCAGCGCCAGAAACAAAAAGGGCCGCCAAGAGGCGGCCCTTTCTTTTTGAGGCGGAGGGTGGCTAGGCCGCCTTCGCCTTGGCCGCCGCGCCGGCCTTGGCGTCGGCGAGCACCATGTCGGCGCCCTTCTCGGCAACCATGATCGTCGGCGCATTGGTGTTGCCCGAGACGATGTCCGGCATGATCGAGGCGTCGATCACCCGAAGCCCCGTGAAACCCTTGACCCGCAGCCGTTCGTCGACGACGGCGTTCGGATCGGTGCCCATGCGGCAGGTCGAGACCGGATGGAAGCTCGTCCGGCCCTTCTGCTTCAGGAACTCGACCAGGTCGGCATCGCTCGTCCGCTCCGGTCCCGGCGCATATTCGGAGACGATGTATTTGGCGATGACGGGGTCCTTCATGACCTCGCGCATCTGCCGGATGCCGTCGGTCAGCGACTGGCGATCGCGCTCCGCGGCGAGATAGTTGGGCTGGATCTCGGGCGCCTTGAACGGGTCCGGCGAGACGATCCGGACATAGCCCTTGCTCTCCGGCCGGAGCAGCGTGGCCGTCACCGTGATGCCGGGGAAGGGGTGGGCGCTCGGTCCCGCCTTGTCGGTGCTGAAGAGCATCAGCAGGACCTGGATGTCCGGCGAGGCATGGGTCGACGGATCGGTCCGGATGAAGCCGCCGCAGATCGACACGGCCATGCCGAGCATGCCGCGGCGCTGCAGCACGTAGCTCATCCCGGCGGTCAGGCGGCGGTGATAGTGGTTGGCGATCAAATTGCCGCTGAAGGCGTTGGCCACCCGATACATGATCGGGGCGTTGAAATGGTCCTTAAGGTCGGCGCCGACGCCTTTCAGGTCGGCGATCGGCTGGATGCCGAAGGATTTCAGCAGGTCCGCTGGTCCGAGCCCGGAAAGCTGGAGGAGCTGCGGCGAGTTGTAGGCGCCGCCCGAGACCAGCACCTCGATATTGGCCCGCGCTGTCTTGATCTCGTTGCCTTGCCGGTATTCGACGCCGACCGCGCGCCGCCCCTCGAAGAGGAGCCGCGTCGTATGGGCGTTGGTGGCGACGGCGAGGTTGGGGCGCTTGCGGGCGGGGCGGAGATAGCCGACCGCGGCGCTGTGGCGGCGGCCGTTGCGGATCGTCCACTGGTAGCGGCCGAAGCCCTCCTGCTCGGCCCCGTTGAAATCGTCGTTCTTCTTGTAGCCGGCATTGGCCGCCGCCTGGAGGAAGGCGTCGCAGAGCGGATAGCTCTGCTTCGGGTCGCTGACATGCAGCGGTCCGCCGCCACCGTGGAATTCGTCGGACCCGGTTTCGCGATTCTCTGCCTTGCGGAAATAGGGGAGGATGTCCTCATAGCTCCAGCCGACATTGCCGAGCTGCCGCCAGTGGTCGTAATCCTCATGCTGGCCGCGGATATAGATCATGCCGTTGATCGAGCTCGACCCGCCGACGACCTTGCCGCGCGGCTGCATGACGGCCCGTTTGACCCATTCTTCGCCAGGCGTGGTCTCGTAGAGCCAGTTGATCTTCGGATTGATGAAATGCTTGGCGTAGCCGATCGGGATATGGATCCACGGATTGCTGTCCTCGCCACCGGCCTCGAGCAGGAGCACCTTGTAGGCGCCGCTTTCGGTCAGCCGGTTGGCCAGCACGCAGCCTGCACTCCCGGCCCCGACGATGATGTAGTCGAATGTATTATTGTCGCTCGGCATTGTTCCCTCCCGGATGCAAGTGGGAGCAATCTAGCAAGACGGCAAAGCCCGCTGCCATCTCTTTCGGTGGGGAGGAAGGACGAACGAGGGGCTTTCGATGAGATCGAGACGCTTCTCGATAGGTTCGACCCGATTCTCCAGGCGATCGAGTCGCCGATGGACGCCAACGAGGTTTCCTCGACCGCGGTGATTATGCCTTTGATGTCGCGCATATCGTCCCTCAGCCGACTAATTTTCTCGTCGATTCGGCGGAGACGGCGAGGAATAATGCCGTTGAGTTCCTCGGCCATGCTTGGATTATGGCGCGCTAATCCCTATTTAGGCGCGGCTGACCCGCTCCGATTGTCGCATTGGCGGAGGAGGGGCGGCGGAGCGGCCTAAAGTGCCGCCAAATCCTTCTAATTCCGAACTGCCGCGCTTGACTTAACCGGGATCGGCCGATAGATAACGGCCACTTCTTGCGGCAGGCAGTGGGTTTCCGCGATCGGCACGGCGTCTCCAGAGCGCCTCGATCCATGTCTCCCAAACGCTGCACCTGACAGTCATTTGTCAGTCTAGCCGGTGCACGACCCACGGACTTGTCCGGTCGGTCCTCTGCTATTTAACGCGCCCCCTCGTTGTTGAGGCGAGGACGGCGCTTTTACGTGTCGCGTGGATTTTCCACGCATTGTCGCCCCGGAGGCTCGCCTCCGAAACTGGAACAAAGGCTAAGAATGCCGACAGTCAACCAGCTCATCCGCAAGCCGCGCACCATGCCGGCGACGCGCAACAAAGTTCCGGCGATGCAGGCCTGCCCGCAGAAGCGTGGCGTCTGCACCCGCGTTTACACCGTGACGCCGAAGAAGCCGAACTCGGCGCTTCGTAAGGTCGCCAAGATACGCCTGACCAACCAGTTCGAGGTCATCGGCTACATTCCGGGTGAGGGGCATAACCTCCAGGAGCATTCGGTAGTGATGATCCGCGGCGGCCGCGTGAAGGATCTTCCCGGCGTCCGCTACCACGTCATTCGCGGCGTCCTCGATACCCAGGGCGTCAAGGACCGCAAGCAGCGCCGTTCGAAGTACGGAGCCAAGCGACCCAAGTAATTGGACTCGCTTTCGCGTCACTAAAGGCTCGAGGATCGAAAACAGATGTCACGCCGCCACCGCGCCGATAAGCGCCCGATCAATCCGGATCCCAAATTCGGAAACGAGGTTGTCACCAAGTTCATGAACTCGGTGATGAGCGCCGGCAAGAAGTCGGTCGCCGAGAAGATCGTCTATGGCGCCTTCTCGCAGATCGAGTCCAAGACCAAGCAGGACCCGGTCGTGGTTTTCCGGTCCGCTCTCGACAACGTCATGCCGCAGATCGAAGTCCGGTCGCGGCGTGTCGGCGGCGCCACCTACCAGGTGCCGGTCGAAGTCCGCTTCGATCGCCGCCAGGCGCTCGCCATCCGCTGGCTGCTCATCGCCGCCCGCGGCCGAAACGAAAAGACCATGGTTGAAAAGCTCTCGGGGGAACTTCTCGACGCCGCCAACAACCGCGGAAACGCGGTTAAGAAGCGCGAAGACACGCACCGGATGGCGGAAGCCAACCGCGCCTTCTCGCACTACCGCTGGTAAGAGGCACCGATGCCCCGCACGCATAAAATCGAGGACTACCGCAACTTCGGCATCATGGCCCACATCGATGCGGGCAAGACGACGACGACCGAGCGGATCCTCTATTACACCGGCAAGAGCCATAAGATCGGCGAAGTCCATGACGGCGCCGCGACGATGGATTGGATGGAGCAGGAGCAGGAGCGCGGCATCACGATCACGTCGGCCGCGACAACCGCTTACTGGAACGGCCATCGCCTGAACATCATCGACACCCCCGGCCACGTCGATTTCACGATCGAAGTAGAGCGTTCGCTGCGCGTCCTCGACGGCGCGGTATGCGTGCTCGATTCGAACCAGGGCGTTGAGCCCCAGACCGAGACCGTCTGGCGCCAGGGCGACAAGTACAAGGTTCCGCGCATCGTCTTCGCCAACAAGATGGATAAGACCGGCGCCGATTTCTATAAGTGCCTCGACGACATCGTGAAGCGCCTCGGCGCCAAGCCCATCGCGATCCAGCTGCCGATCGGCGCGGAGAGCGATTTCAAGGGCCTCGTCGACCTGGTCACGATGAAGGGCATCATCTGGCACGAGGAAGACAAGGGCGCGACTTTCGACGAGATCGAGATTCCCGACGACCTCAAGGAAAAGGCCGCCGAGTATCGCGCTGCGCTGATCGAAGCCGCGGTCGAACTCGACGACGAAGTGCTGGCCGCCTTCTTTGAAGGCAAGGAACCCGACGAGGCGACGCTGAAGCGGCTGCTCCGCAAGGCCGTGCTGACCGGCGCCTTCTATCCGGTGCTCTGCGGCTCGGCTTTCAAGAACAAGGGCGTCCAGACGCTCCTCGACGCGGTTGTCGACTATCTGCCGTCGCCGCTCGACGTTCCGGCGATCAAGGGTATCGACCCGCGCAAGGATACCGACGTCGTCCGCCATTCATCGGACAGCGATCCCCTCTCCATGCTCGCCTTCAAGATCATGGACGACCCCTTCGTCGGCTCGCTCGCCTTCTGCCGCGTCTATTCGGGCAAGGTCGAGACCGGCACGACGATCCTCAACTCGCCACGCGACCGCAAGGAACGCGTCGGCCGCATGCTGCTCATGCATGCCAATCACCGCGAAGATATCAAGGAAGCCTTTTCGGGCGACATCATCGCGCTGGCCGGCATGAAAGAGGCCCGCACCGGCGACACGCTCTGCGATCCGCAGAACCCGGTCATCCTCGAGAAGATGGAATTCCCCGATCCGGTCATCGAGATCGCGGTCGAGCCCAAGACCAAGGCCGACCAGGAGCGCCTCGGCGTTGCCCTGTCGCGTCTTGCCGCCGAGGACCCGTCCTTCCGCGTTTCCACCGATCCGGAAAGCGGCCAGACGATCCTCAAGGGCATGGGCGAGCTCCATCTCGACATCAAGATCGACATCCTGCGCCGCACCCATAAGGTCGACGTCAGCGTCGGTCAGCCGCAGGTGGCTTTCCGCGAGACGATCACCAAGACGATCGAGCATTCCTACGTCCACAAGAAGCAGTCGGGCGGTTCCGGACAGTTCGCTGCCGTGACCTTCGAACTCGCGCCGAGCGGCGCCGGCGTCGGCAATCATTTCGAAGCGAAGATCGTCGGCGGCGTGGTTCCGAAGGAATACATTCCGGGCGTCGAGAAGGGCTTCAACTCGGTGATGACCTCGGGCGTCCTGATCGGTTTCCCGGTCGTGGACGTCACCGTGCGGCTCATCGACGGCAAGTATCACGACGTCGACTCGTCGGCGCTCGCCTTCGAGATCGCGACGCGGCAGGGCTTGAGGGAAGCGCTCCGCATCGCCGGTGCGGTTCTGCTCGAGCCGATCATGAAGGTCGAGGTCGTTTCGCCGGAAGAATATCTCGGCTCGGTGATCGGCGACATCAACTCCCGGCGCGGCCAGATCATCGGAACCGATACGCGCGGCAACGCGCAGATCGTCAACGCGATGGTGCCGCTCGCCAACATGTTCGGCTACGTCAACCAGCTCCGTTCGATGAGCCAGGGACGTGCCAACTACACGATGCAGTTCGACCACTACGCACAAGTGCCTCAGGCGGTCGCTGAGGAAATCCAGGCCAAATACGCCTGACCGCCCGTTAACGGAAATCAGAAAGACGGAGAGCCCCGATGGCTAAAGAGAAATTCCAGCGGAACAAGCCGCATTGTAACATTGGGACGATCGGCCACGTCGACCACGGCAAGACGTCGTTGACGGCCGCGATCACCAAGGTTCTGGCAGAGACGGGCGGTGCCAAGTACACCGCCTACGACCAGATCGACGCCGCGCCGGAAGAGAAGGCGCGCGGTATCACGATCTCGACCGCTCACGTCGAATACGAGACGGCGAACCGCCATTACGCTCACGTCGATTGCCCCGGCCACGCTGACTATGTGAAGAACATGATCACCGGCGCCGCGCAGATGGACGGCGCGATCCTGGTCGTGTCTGCCGCCGACGGCCCGATGCCGCAGACCCGCGAGCACATCCTGCTCGCCCGTCAGGTCGGCGTGCCGGCGCTGGTCGTGTTCCTCAACAAGTGCGACATGGTCGACGATCCCGAGCTCCTCGACCTCGTCGAGCTCGAGGTTCGCGAGCTTCTGTCGAAGTACGAGTACCCCGGCGACGACATCCCGATGGTTCGCGGCTCGGCCACCGAAGCCCTGAACGACGGCAGCAAGGAACTTGGTCACGACGCCATCCTCAAGCTGATGGAAGCGGTCGACGCTTACATTCCGCAGCCGGAGCGTCCGATCGACAAGCCCTTCCTGATGCCGATCGAGGACGTGTTCTCGATCTCGGGTCGCGGCACCGTCGTCACCGGTCGTGTCGAGCGCGGCATCGTCAAGGTTGGCGAGACCGTCGAGATCGTCGGCATCCGCGCGACTTCGTCGACCACCGTCACCGGCGTCGAAATGTTCCGCAAGCTCCTCGACCAGGGGCAGGCGGGCGACAACATCGGTGCGCTCCTCCGCGGTATCGACCGTGAAGGTGTCGAGCGCGGCCAGATTCTCTGCAAGCCGGGCTCGGTGACGCCGCACACGGTGTTTAAGGCCGAGGCTTACATCCTGACCAAGGAAGAGGGCGGCCGTCATACTCCGTTCTTCACCAACTACCGGCCGCAGTTCTACTTCCGCACGACCGACGTGACCGGTGTGGTGTCTCTCCCCGAGGGCACCGAGATGGTCATGCCCGGCGACAATATCTCGATGGAAGTCACTCTCATCGTGCCGATCGCGATGGAAGAGAAACTTCGCTTCGCTATCCGCGAAGGTGGCCGCACTGTCGGCGCCGGCGTGGTCGCGACGATCATCAAGTAAGGAAAAAAGCGGGCGCGACGATCAAGCCGCGCCCGCCTGTTTTTAGGAACCGATCGATGAACGGCCAGAATATCCGGATCCGGCTCAAGGCGTTCGACCATCGAATTCTCGATGCGTCGACCCGCGAGATCGTCAACACTGCCAAGCGGACGGGCGCGCGCGTGCGCGGTCCCGTGCCTCTTCCGACCCGGATCGAGAAGTTCACGGTCAACCGGTCGCCGCATGTCGACAAGAAGAGCCGCGAACAGTTCGAAATGCGGACGCACAAGCGTCTGCTCGATATCGTCGATCCGACTCCGCAGACGGTGGACGCGCTGATGAAGCTCGACCTCGCCGCCGGCGTTGATGTCGAGATCAAGCTGTAAGCGCGAGCGGGGAAGGCGAGATAAGCCATGCGCTCTGGAGTGATTACACAGAAGCTGGGCATGACCCGCGTCTTTACGGAGACGGGGGAGCAGGTGCCGGTGACCGTGCTGAAGCTCGATAATTGTCAGGTCGTCGCCCAGCGCACGGCCGAGAAGAACGGCTATACCGCCGTTCAGCTCGGTGTCGGCCTGGCGAAGGTGAAAAACGTGTCGCGTGCACTGCGCGGCCATTTCGCCAAGGCCTCTGTCGAGCCCAAGCGGAAGATGGCGGAGTTCCGGGTCAGCCCGGAAAACCTCCTCGATGTCGGTGCCGAGATTACCGCGGACCATTTCATCGTCGGCCAGTTCGTCGATGTGACCGGTACCTCGATCGGCAAGGGCTTCCAGGGCGTCATCAAGCGCCACAATTTCCGGGGTGGCCGCGCCACCCACGGTAACTCGGTCAGCCATCGAACCCACGGTTCGACCGGCCAGCGCCAGGATCCGGGCAAGGTCTTCAAAGGCAAGAAGATGGCCGGCCACATGGGCGATGAGCGGGTCACCACTCAGAACCTCAAGATCGTGCGCACCGATGTCGACCGCGGCCTGATCATGGTCGAGGGCGCGGTGCCCGGTGCCAAGGGCGGTTTCATCCTCGTCCGCGACGCCGTGAAGAAGGCGCTGCCGGAAGGCGTGCCGACGCCGGGCGCTTTCAGGAAGCGCGAAGGCGTCGCCGTTCAGCCGGCCGCCGCAGAGGGGGCTGAGTAATGGATCACAAGGTAACCAGCTTCGACGGCAAGGCTGACGGTTCGATCGTCCTTCCGGACGACATTTTCGGACTTGAGCCGCGCGCCGACATCCTCCAGCGCATGGTGCGCTGGCAGTTGTCGAAGCGCCAGGCCGGCACGCACAAGACCAAGACCCGCGGCGAGATCTCGGCGACGACGAAGAAATTCGGCAATCAGAAGGGCGGCGGTCGCGCTCGTCACGGCGCCAAGTCGGCTCCGCAGTTCCGCGGCGGCGGCAAGGCCTTCGGCCCGGTTGTCCGCAGCCACGAGCATGATCTGCCGAAGAAGGTGAGGGCGCTCGCTCTGAAGCACGCCCTTTCGGACAAGCTGAAGGGTGACAAGCTCATCGTGGTCGCCGATGCGGTCGCCAACGAGCCGAAGACCAAGGCGCTTGCCGAACGTTTCGCCAAGCTCGGCCTCGCCAACGCGCTGATCATCGACGGCGCGGCGGTGGACGTCAATTTCGCCAAGGCGGCGCGCAACATCATCGGTGTCGACGTCCTGCCGGTCCAGGGCATCAACGTCTACGACATCATGCGGCGCGACACGCTCGTGCTGACCAAGGCCGCCGTCGAGGCTCTGACGGAGCGATTTAAATGAACGCGCACAGTCACTACGACGTCATCCGCAGCCCGGTCATCACCGAGAAGTCGACCACTGCTTCCGAGCAGGACAAGGTTGTCTTCACTGTCGCCAAGACGGCGACGAAGGAAGAGATCAAGGCAGCGGTCGAGGCTCTCTTCAAAGTCAAGGTGAAGAGCGTCAACACACTGGTCCGCAAGGGCAAGAACAAGCGTTTTCGCGGCGTTCCCGGCCGTACGAGCGACATCAAGCGCGCGATTGTCACCCTTCAAGAGGGCCAGACGATCGACGTGACCACCGGATTGTGAGTTAGCGGGCTAGAGCGATGGCACTCAAGACCTTCAAACCGACGACCCCGAGCCAGCGCCAGCTGGTCCTCGTTGATCGTTCGGAGCTCTACAAGGGCAAGCCGGTAAAAGGCCTGACCGAGGGCAAGCATTCGAGCGGCGGCCGCAACAACCACGGCCGTATCACGGTTCGCTGGCGTGGCGGCGGCCACAAGCGCGCCTATCGCCTGGTCGATTTCAAGCGCACCAAGCTTGATATGCCGGCGGTGGTCGAGCGGCTGGAATATGATCCGAACCGGACGGCGTTCATTGCGCTCATCCGCTACGGCGATGGCGAGCTGTCGTATATCCTCGCCCCGCAGCGTCTCGCCGTCGGCGACAATGTCGTCGCCGGCCGCCAGGCCGACATCAAGCCGGGCAATGCGATGCCGCTGCAGGCGATGCCGGTCGGCACCATCGTCCACAATGTCGAGATGAAGCCGGGTCGCGGCGGCCAGATCGCCCGGTCGGCCGGAACTTACGCCCAGTATGTCGGCCGCGATGCCGGTTACGCCATCCTGCGGCTGAATTCCGGCGAGCAGCGTCTCGTCCACCAGAACTGCATGGCAACCGTCGGCGCGGTCTCGAACCCGGACCATGGCAACATCTCGATCGGTAAGGCCGGTCGTAACCGCTGGCTCGGCAAGAAGCCGAGTGTCCGCGGCGTCGCCATGAACCCCGTCGATCACCCGCATGGCGGCGGCGAAGGCCGCACCTCGGGCGGCCGCCACCCGGTTACGCCGTGGGGCAAGCCGACCAAGGGCAAGAAGACGCGCAATAACAAGCGCACCCAGAAATTCATCGCGCGCAGCCGTCATGCTCGCAAGTCGTAATCGGAGACGCTGACCGTGGCTCGCTCAGTTTGGAAAGGCCCCTTCGTCGACGGCTTTGTTCTGCGCAAGGCAGAAAAAGCACGTGGCGGCCGGGCTGAAGTTATCAAGATCTGGAGCCGGCGCTCGACGATCCTGCCGCAATTCGTCGGCCTGACCTTCGGCGTGTACAACGGCCAGAAGCACGTTCCCGTGCTCGTCAGCGAGGACATGGTCGGTCACAAGTTCGGCGAGTTCTCGCCGACGCGGACCTTCCACGGCCATTCGTCTGACAAGAAGGCGAAGAGGGCCTGATCATGAGCAAGGCGAAACGCGAGCGGGTGCTCAAGGACAACGAAGCCCGCGCCCGGACCAGCATGATGCGGGTTTCGGCGCAGAAGCTGAACCTGGTTGCGGCGATGATCCGCGGCAAGAAGGTGTCGAAGGCGCTCGCCGAACTGACGTTCAGCCGCAAGCGGATCGCGATCGACGTCAAGAAGACGCTGGAATCCGCCGTGGCCAATGCCGAGAACAATCATGATCTCGACGTCGACTCCCTGGTCGTCGCCGAGGCGCATGTTGGCAATGCGCTGATGCTGAAGCGCTGGACGCCGCGGGCTCGTGGCCGCGTCGGTCGTATCCGCAAGCGTTTCTCGCATCTGACCATTGTCGTTCGCGAAGTCGAGGAGTCCGCCTGATGGGACAGAAGATTAATCCGATCGGGCTCAGGCTCGGCATCAACCGGACATGGGACTCGCGCTGGTTCGCCAACAAGGGCGAATACGGCCGTCTTCTTCACGAAGACATGCAGATCCGCGCCGCGCTGATGAAGGAATTGAAGCAGGCCGCGGTGTCGAAGGTGATCATCGAGCGCCCGCACAAGAAGTGCCGCGTCACGGTCCACTCGGCCCGTCCGGGCATCGTCATCGGCAAGAAGGGCGCCGATATCGAGAAGCTCCGGAAGCTCGTCGCGAGCATGACCGACTCCGAAGTTCACATCAATATCGTCGAAATCCGCAAGCCCGAGATTGACGCCTACCTCGTCGCCGCTTCGATCGCCCAGCAGCTTGAGCGCCGCGTTGCGTTCCGCCGGGCCATGAAGCGCGCCGTTCAGTCGGCCATGCGGCTTGGCGCCGAGGGCATCCGCATCACCTGCGGCGGCCGTCTCGGCGGCGCCGAGATCGCGCGGACGGAATGGTATCGCGAGGGCCGGGTGCCGCTGCACACGCTGCGCGCCGATGTCGATTACGGCGTTGCCACGGCGAACACCGCTTACGGCACGTGCGGCATCAAGGTCTGGATCTTCAAGGGCGAGATCATGGAGCACGATCCGATGGCGTCCGAGCGCCGTCAGACCGAAGGCGCCGATCAGGGCCAGTCGTCGTCGCGCCGTCGCGACGCGGCCGCTTAAGGACTGAAAGTCGACCATCATGTTGCAACCGAAGCGCACCAAATTCCGCAAGCAGTTTAAGGGCCGCATCCATGGCGTTGCGACCTCCGGTGCCGATCTGACCTTCGGGGCGTTCGGCCTGAAGGCGCTCGAGCCGGAGCGGGTCACCGCCCGCCAGATCGAAGCGGCCCGTCGTGCCATCACGCGTCATATGAAGCGTGCCGGCCGCGTCTGGATCCGCGTGTTCCCGGATGTTCCGGTTTCCAAGAAGCCGACCGAAGTCCGCATGGGCAAGGGCAAGGGTGCAATTGAGTTCTGGGCCTGCCGGGTGAAGCCGGGCCGGATCATGTTTGAAATCGACGGCGTCCCGACCGACCTGGCGCGTGAAGCGTTGCGTCTGGGTGCCGCCAAGTTGCCGATCCGGACGCGCTTCGTTTCGCGCATTCCGGACTGAGATTCGAGGACAGGATTATGAAACCGGGTGATGCGCGCCATATGTCGGTCGACCAGCTCGACGACGAACTGGTCAAGCTGAAGAAGGAGCAGTTCAATCTGCGCTTCCAGCGGGCGACCGGACAGCTTGAGAACACGTCGCGCGTGCGCACGGTCCGCCGTGATATCGCCCGCGTGGCCACGATCGCCGCTGAAAAGCGCGCGACAGCAAAGGGTTGAGGGTTCGACATGCCGAAACGCGTTCTGCAGGGCACCGTCGTCAGCGACAAGAATGACAAGACGGTGGTGGTGCGCGTCGAGCGCCGCTTCACCCATCCGCTTCTGAAGAAGACGATCCGTCGTTCCAAGAAGTATCACGCCCATGACGAGGGCAATGTGCACAAGGTCGGCGATACGGTCTCCATCGAGGAGACCAAGCCGATTTCGAAGAACAAGAGCTGGATCGTGGTTGAAGCCGCGGCCGGCAAGTAAAGGACCGGCGGCCATCGCGCTTAAGGCGTGCCGGGCACCGAAAGAGAAGAGCAGACTGTCATGATCCAGATGCAGACTAACCTCGACGTCGCCGATAATTCCGGTGCCCGTCGTGTCATGTGCATCAAGGTGCTTGGCGGCTCCAAGCGTAAATATGCCTCGGTCGGCGACATCATCGTCGTCTCGATCAAGGAGGCTATTCCGCGCGGCCGCGTCAAGAAGGGCGACGTCATGAAGGCGGTCGTCGTTCGCACCGCGAAGGACATCCGCCGCGCCGACGGCAGCGTGATCCGCTTCGACCGCAACGCGGCCGTGCTGATCAACAACCAGTCGGAGCCGGTCGGCACCCGTATCTTCGGACCGGTGCCGCGCGAGCTTCGCGCCAAGAACCACATGAAGATCATCTCGCTCGCGCCGGAGGTGCTGTAATGGCCGCGCGCATCAAGAAGGGCGACAAGGTCGTCGTCAGGACGGGCAAGGACAAGGGCAAGACCGGGGAAGTCCTCCGGATCATCCCGGAAGACAGCCGTGCCGTCGTCCGTGGCATCAATGTTTCGCGGCGCCACCAGCGCCAGACGACCACCGCCCAGGGCGGCATCGTCAGCAAGGAAATGCCGATCCATCTTTCCAACGTGGCGATCGTTGATCCGCGCGATGGCAAGGCGAGCCGGGTCGGTTTCAAGTTCGTAGGCGAAGGCGAGGCCCGCAGGAAGGTCCGCTTTGCCAAGCTGTCAGGAGACGTGATCGATGGCTGAGACCGCCTATGAGCCGCGGCTCAAGGTCCATTACCGCGAGAAGGTTCGGCCGACCCTCATCGAGGAGTTCGGCTACAAGAACCCGCTCGAGGTGCCGCGCATCGACAAGATCGTGCTGAATATGGGCGTTGGCGAAGCGGTTGCCGATTCGAAGAAGGTCGGCCTCGCGCTGGGTGACCTTGCGCTCATCGCCGGCCAGAAGCCGATGGTGACCAAGTCGCGCGTCTCGATCGCCACCTTCAAGCTTCGCGAGAACATGGCGATCGGCGGCAAGGCCACCCTTCGCCGTGCCCGGATGTACGAATTCCTGGATCGCCTGGTGAATGTGGCGTTGCCCCGCGTCCGCGATTTTCGCGGCCTCAACCCGAAGAGCTTCGACGGGCGCGGCAACTTCGCCATGGGCATCAAGGAGCACATCGTGTTCCCGGAGATCAATTACGACCAGGTCGATCAGATCTGGGGCATGGACGTGATCGTTTGCACCACGGCCAAGACCGATGACGAAGCCCGGGCCCTGTTGAAGGCGCTCAATTTCCCGTTCCGTCAGTGACCGCGCGACGCGTGGACCGAGGACACAATGGCTAAGACCAGTTCGATTGAGAAGAACAAGCGGCGGCGCAAGTTGGTGGCGAAATACGCCAACAAGCGCGCCGAGCTGAAGACGGTGGCGAATGACGAAAGCCTGTCGCTCGAAGAGCGCTTTCAGGCCCGTCTTAAGCTTGCCGAACTGCCGCGCAATTCGTCGGCTGTCAGGGTCCGCAATCGCTGCGAGATCACCGGCCGTCCGCGCGCCTATTACCGGAAACTGAAGATGTCCCGTATCGCCATGCGCGACCTGGGCTCGACGGGCATGATTCCGGGCCTGGTCAAGTCGAGCTGGTAGGAGAGATCCGATGACAATGACCGATCCTCTCGGCGATATGCTGACCCGCATCCGCAACGCGCAGATGCGCAAGAAGTCCAAGGTCTCGACCCCCGGCTCGTCGCTGCGTCAGCATGTGCTCGACGTGCTTCAGTCCGAAGGGTATATCCGCGGCTATTCGAAGGTCGACTTCGACGGTGGCCGTTCGGAATTCGAGATCGAGCTGAAATATTACGACGGCGAGCCTGTGATCCGCGAGATCGAGCGGATTTCCAAGCCCGGCCGGCGCGTCTACGCCTCGGTCAAGAACCTGCCGCGCGTCATGAATGGTCTCGGTGTGTCGATCCTGTCGACCCCGAAGGGCGTCATGTCCGACTCGGAAGCGCGCGACCAGAATGTCGGCGGCGAAGTTCTCTGCCGCGTGTTCTAAGGCCGGTTACGAAACCGAATTACGGAAGAGTGTAATGTCTCGTATTGGCAAGAAATCGGTCTCGGTGCCGAAGGGCGTCACCGCCACGGTCGATGGCCAGAAGGTCTCGATGAAGGGTCCGAAGGGCGAACTGTCCTTCACCGCCATCGACGCGATCGAGGTCAAGATGGATGACGGCTCCATTGCCGTCACCCCGCGCGACCAGTCCAAGACGTCGCGGTCGGCCTGGGGCATGTCGCGCACCATGGTGTCGAACCTCATCGAGGGCGTCACCAAGGGCTATGAGCGCAAGCTCGAGATCAACGGCGTCGGATACCGCGCTTCGGTGCAGGGCAAGAACCTGCAGCTCCAGCTCGGCCACAGCCACGAGATCCTCTACGCGATCCCGGCCGGCATCGCCATTGTGACGCCGAAGCCGACCGAGATCCTGATCAGCGGCATCGACAAGCAGAGGGTCGGACAGACCGCTGCCGAGATCCGTGATTATCGCGGTCCCGAGCCCTACAAGGGCAAGGGTGTGAAATATGCCGAGGAAAAGATCTTCCGCAAGGAAGGCAAGAAGAAGTAACGGGTGAAGTCATGGTGAATACGACAACAGAACGCCGTGCCGCCCGCGTCCGCCGGGCTATCCGGAAGGCCGCAAACGGCCGGCTGCGCCTCAGCGTGTTTCGGTCTTCGAAGCACATCTATGCGCAGGTCATCGACGATGCCGCGGGCCGCACGGTCGCCTCGGCGTCTTCGCTCGAGAAGGATCTGCGCGGCAAGTTGAAGACGGGCGCCGATACGGCGGCGGCCGGCGAAGTCGGCAAGCTCCTCGCCGAGCGTGCGGTTTCTGCCGGCGTCAAGGACGTCGTCTTCGATCGCGGCCGCTACATCTATCACGGCCGCGTCAAGGCTCTCGCCGACGGCGCCCGCGAAGGCGGTCTGAATTTCTGAGGCCTTGAACAGGGCCGTCACGACAACGATATCGGATGATTGGACGAGAACATGGCTAGAGAACCGCAACACCGAGATCGCGACCGGTCACGCGACCGCGACGACCGCGACAACGAGTTTGTCGATAAGCTCGTTCATATCAATCGCGTCGCCAAGGTTGTGAAGGGCGGCCGGCGCTTCGGCTTCGCCGCTCTCGTCATCGTCGGCGACCAGAAGGGTCGCGTCGGCTTCGGTCACGGCAAGGCCCGCGAAGTTCCGGAAGCCATCCGCAAGGCGACCGACTCGGCCAAGCGCTCGCTGGTCCGCGTTCCGCTCCGCGAGGGCCGCACTCTCCACCACGACGTCCACGGCAAGCATGGCGCCGGCAAGGTGATCCTGCGCGCTGCCCCGGCCGGCACCGGCATCATCGCCGGCGGCCCGATGCGCGCCGTGTTCGAGACGCTGGGCGTCCAGGATGTGGTCGCCAAGTCGTTCGGTTCGTCCAACCCGTACAACATGATCCGGGCGACCTTCGACGCGCTGAAGCATGAAGACAGCCCGCGCGGCGTCGCTGCCCGCCGCGGCATCAAGGTTTCCTCGCTGCAGGCCCGCCGCCGCGACGTCGATGCCGACGCGGTCGAAGCGTAAGCTGACGGGAAGGGGATAACGACATGGCCACCACGAGCCCAGGCAAGACACTAGTTGTCGAACAGACCGGCAGCCCGATTCGCCGGCCCGCCGACCAGCGTGCAACGCTGATCGGCCTCGGCCTCAACAAGATTCGCCGCCGCAAGACGCTGCCGGACACTCCGGCCGTGCGCGGCATGATCGCCAAGGTCAAGCACCTCGTTCGCGTCGTCGACGAGGCGTGAGGAAATTCCGATGAAACTCAATGAGCTTAGGGACAATCCCGGCGCCACCAAGAACCGCATGCGCGTTGGTCGCGGCATTGGTTCCGGCAAGGGCAAGACAGCCGGCCGCGGCGTCAAGGGCCAGAAGGCCCGTACCGGCGTCGCCATCAAGGGCTTCGAGGGCGGCCAGATGCCGCTCCATCGTCGCTTGCCGAAGCGCGGCTTCAACAACATCTTTGCCAAGATCTTCAACGAGGTCGGGCTCGACCGCATCCAGCAGGCCATCGACGCCGGCAAGCTCGACGCCAAGGCCGTCGTGACGGTCGAGACGCTGAAGGCCGCGGGTGTGTTCAAGCGCCTCCGCGACGGCGTCCGCATCCTCGGCAATGGTGAGCTGAAGGCGGCCGTTTCCTTCGAGGTTGCCGGTGCATCGAAGCCGGCGATTGCCGCCATCGAAAAGGCCGGCGGCTCAGTGAAGCTTCTTATTGTTCGGGCTGAGGCCACCCAGGCCGAGTGATCGCCTGAACGGAGTGGACTATGGCATCTGCCGCCGAACAACTTGCTAGCAACCTTAACCTTGGCGCTTTCGCCAAGGCCGAGGCGTTGAAGAAGCGCATCTGGTTCACGCTCGGCGCGCTGCTCGTGTACCGGCTCGGCACCTATATTCCGCTGCCCGGCATCAATCCCGAGGCGCTGGCGCAGGCGTTCCAGCAGCAGTCCTCCGGCATCCTCGGCATGTTCAACATGTTCGCCGGCGGCGCCGTCGGCCGCATGGCGATCTTTGCCCTCGGCATCATGCCCTACATCTCGGCGTCGATCATCGTCCAGCTCATGACGTCGATCGTCCCGCGGCTCGAGCAGCTGAAGAAAGAGGGCGAGCAGGGCCGCAAGGTCATCAACCAGTATACCCGCTACGGCACCGTGTTCCTTGCCGTGCTGCAGGCCTACGGCATCGCCGTCGGCCTCGAGGGCGGCACGAATATCGTCGTCGATCCGGGCATGTTCTTCCGCATCACGACGGTCATCACGCTGACCGGCGGCACCATGTTCCTGATGTGGCTGGGCGAGCAGATCACCAGCCGCGGCATCGGCAACGGCATCTCGCTGATCATCTTCTCCGGCATCGTCGCCGAACTGCCTTCCGCCATCGTCAACACCCTGCAACTCGGCCGCGAGGGCGCCATCTCGACGGCCGTCATCTTACTGGTTGCCGTTGTCGCCGTCGGCGTGATCGCGCTCATCGTCTTCGTCGAGCGCGCCCAGCGCCGCCTCCTGATCCAGTATCCGAAGCGTCAGGTCGGCAACCGGATGTTCCAGGGCGATTCCTCGCATCTGCCCCTGAAGATCAACACCGCCGGCGTCATTCCGCCGATCTTCGCCTCCTCGCTGCTTCTGCTGCCGATCACGGTCGCCAATTTCACGGCCGGGCAGGGGCCAGGCTGGCTCACCACCATTACCGCGATGGTCGGCCACGGCCAGCCGCTCTACATGCTGTTCTATGCCGGCCTGATCGCCTTCTTCGCCTTCTTCTACACGGCCGTCGTGTTCAACCCGACCGACACCGCCGATAATCTCAAGAAACATGGCGGCTTCATTCCGGGCATCCGTCCGGGCGCGCGCACGGCCGAATATATCGACTATGTGCTGACCCGAATCACCGTCGTCGGCGCCATCTATCTGGTCGCCGTCTGCCTCTTCCCTGAATTGCTGATCAGCTATACGGGCGTGCCCTTCTACCTGGGCGGCACCTCGCTCCTGATCGTCGTCAGCGTCACGCTCGACACCGTTTCCCAGATCCAGGGCCATCTCCTTGCCCATCAGTATGAGGGCCTCGTCAAGAAGGCCAAGCTCAGGGGGAAGACGCGGTGAGGCTGATTCTTCTCGGGCCGCCGGGGGCGGGCAAAGGCACCCAGGCCCAGCGCCTGGTGGCGAAGCACGGCATCGTGCAGCTTTCGACCGGCAACATGCTGCGCGCCTCGGTTGCGGCCGGCACCGGCGTCGGCGTCCGTGCGAAGGCGATCATGGATCGCGGCGAACTGGTCTCCGACGACGTGATGATCGAGATCATCGCCGACCGGCTGGACAAGCCGGATGCTGCCAAGGGCTTCATTCTTGACGGTTTTCCGCGGACGGTAGCCCAGGCCGAGGCGCTTTCGGCGCTGCTCGCCCGCCGTGGCCTCAAGCTCGACGCCGTCATCGAGATTGCCGTCGACGACAATATTTTGACCGACCGTATCGTCGGGCGCGCCAAGGAGACCGGCGGCGCCCGCGCGGACGACACTGTCGAGACACTGACCAAGAGACTATCCGTTTACCATGTCCAGACCGCCCCGGTTGCCGAATACTACCGGCAGAAGGGGATGCTCAAGTCGGTCGACGGCATGGGGACCATGGAACAAGTAGGCGCGGCCGTCGAAAACCTTCTGTCGGCCGCGACGGAGGCGTGAAAATACCTGGACTGAGCGGTTGACGGATATCCGTCTAATCGTTATCTATCGGCACCAATTCTGATTTTTCAGGTTATCGGTCCCGGTCTGCCATTTAGTCGGTTGCCGGGGGCCTTTTTTTGCGTTTCCCGGGCCGCCTTAGGGCGAGACCGGCGCAATCCGGCTGCTTCCGGGCAGCCCAGAGGAGAGACGAGCGTGGCCCGCATCGCAGGCGTGAATATCCCGACCAACAAGCGCGTCATCATCGCGCTGCAGTACATTCATGGCATCGGTGCCGCCAAGGCGAGGGAAATCACCGAACAGGTGAATATTCCGGCCGAGCGGCGGGTCAATCAACTATCCGACGCCGAAGTCATCCAGATCCGCGAGGCGATCGACCGCGACTATATCGTCGAGGGCGACCTTCGCCGCGAGGTCGCGATGAACATCAAGCGCCTGATGGATCTCGGCTGCTATCGCGGCCTCCGCCATCGGCGCGGCTTGCCGGTGCACGGCCAGCGCACTCACACCAATGCCCGGACCCGCAAGGGACCGGCCAAGGCGATTGCCGGTAAGAAGAAGTAATAAGGCTCCAATTTCCGGCGCGGTCGACAGGCCGCCGCCGCAGGGCTCGAACAGCTCGAAAGGTTTGAGATGGCTAAGGATGCTACCCGTGTGCGCCGTCGTGAGCGCAAGAACATTTCTTCTGGCGTCGCGCATGTGAATTCCAGCTTCAACAACACGATGATCACCATCACGGACGCGCAGGGGAACACGATCGCCTGGTCGTCGGCTGGCCTGATGGGCTTCAAGGGCTCGCGCAAGTCGACCCCCTACGCCGCGCAGATGGCGGCCGAGGACGCTGCCAAGAAGGCCGGCGAACATGGTGTGAAGACCATTGAGGTCGAAGTTTCCGGCCCCGGTTCGGGCCGTGAGTCGGCGCTCCGCGCCCTGCAGTCGGCCGGCTTCATGATCACCTCGATCCGTGACGTGACGCCGATCGCCCACAATGGCTGCCGCCCGCGCAAGCGCCGCCGGGTCTGATCCGGCGCGCTGCGACTGAAGTTTATTCCGCGGCCGCTTGTCGGCCGCGTCGCTGCTTCCGCCCCAGGCAGCGATCTGACTGAAAGGATACGCAAGTGATCCATAAAAACTGGCAAGAGCTGATCAAACCGAACAAGCTTGAAGTGAATGCCGGCTCCGACTCGAAGCGCGTTGCGACGGTCGTTGCTGAGCCGCTCGAGCGCGGATTCGGTTTGACGCTCGGAAACGCGCTGCGGCGCGTACTTTTGTCCTCGCTCCAGGGCGCCGCCGTCAAGGCCGTCCAGATCGATGGCGTTCTGCATGAGTTCTCGTCAATCGCCGGCGTCCGCGAGGACGTGACCGACATCGTGCTCAACATCAAGGAAATCGCCATCAGGATGCAGGGCGAGGGTCCGAAGCGCATGGTCGTGCGCAAGTCGGGCCCCGGCCTCGTCAAGGCCGGCGACATCCAGACTGTCGGCGACGTCGAGGTTCTCAACCCCGACCTCGTCCTCTGCACCCTCGACGAGGGCGCCGAGATCCGCATGGAGTTCACCGTCGACACCGGTAAGGGCTACGTCACCGCCGACCGCAATCGTCCGGAAGACGCGCCGATCGGCCTGATCCCGGTCGACAGCCTCTATTCGCCGGTCAAGAAGGTTTCCTACCGGGTCGAGAACACCCGCGAGGGCCAGATCCTCGACTATGACAAGCTGACGCTGACGGTCGAGACCGACGGCTCGCTCCGTCCCGACGACGCGGTCGCCTACGCCGCCCGCATCCTCCAGGACCAGCTCGCCATCTTCGTCAATTTCGAAGAGCCGAAGAAGGAGACCACCGAGGTCGCCATCCCGGAGCTCGCCTTCAACCCGGCGCTGCTCAAGAAGGTCGACGAGCTCGAACTGTCGGTCCGTTCGGCAAACTGCCTGAAGAACGACAACATTGTCTATATCGGCGACCTCATCCAGAAGACCGAGGCGGAGATGCTCCGCACTCCGAATTTCGGCCGCAAGTCGCTGAACGAAATCAAGGAAGTCCTTGCCCAGATGGGTCTCCATCTCGGCATGGAAGTCGCCAATTGGCCGCCGGAGAATATCGACGAGCTGGCCAAGCGTTACGAAGACCATTATTGAGACGCGCTGATACCGCGTTGCTTTTGAGGAGAGTGCCATGCGCCACGGAAAATCCGGCCGCAAATTTAGCCGGACCGCGAGCCACCGGAAGGCAATGTTCGCCAATATGGCTGCGGCGCTGATTCAGCACGAGCAGATCGCCACGACCCTGCCGAAGGCGAAGGACCTCCGTCCGATCGTCGAGAAGCTGGTCACGCTGGCCAAGCGCGGCGACCTGCATGCCCGCCGTCAGGCGATCTCGCAGATCCGCGATCTGGGCATGGTCCAGAAGCTCTTCGAGACCATCGGGCCGCGCTACAAGGAGCGTGCC
This sequence comes from Bauldia litoralis, assembly GCA_945882315.1. Lineage (GTDB taxonomy): Bacteria > Pseudomonadota > Alphaproteobacteria > Rhizobiales > Kaistiaceae > CAMCWB01. Next base: position 33,542 of record CAMCWB010000020.1, read on the forward strand.
GGCGGCTACCTCCGCGTCCTCAAGGCGGGCTTCCGCCATGGCGACTCGGCGCCGCTCGCCGTGATCGAATTCGTCGATCGCGACAAGTCGGCCAAGGGTGCCGGCGACCGCGCCCGCCTCGACGCGATGGAAGCCGCCGAAGGCCGTTCGGCCGAAGCTGCGGCCTGATCGATTTCCGCGTAACCGCCGCGCAGATGGCGGCGGGATAAGGAAGGTAGATATGTCGACCAGGTTCGTCATCGACTTCAACAACATGCCGAAGGTCTCGGTCCTCGGCAAAACCTCGACCGGGCAGGGCTCGACCTTCGTCGGCGAGCGCATTACCTGTTCGCTGGTCACCAAGAAGACCGGCACCGGCTCGAAGCCGCATTTCCACCCGGACGAGACCTTCAACTACGTCCTCAGCGGCGCGCTGCAGGTCGACATGGATGGCGAGCATTTCGTTGTCCCGACCGGCTGCCTCCTGCACATCCCTGCCAACATGGTCCACAATGTCGTGGCCACCACGGACGGCGACGCGACCTACCTCGTCTGGCGCGACCGCGTCGGCGAGCTCCAGGGCCAGCCGGTGCTGACTGAAGCCTGATTGTCGCTTCACTGGGTTTCGTAAAACGGCCGGGCATTGTCCGGCCGTTTTCTTTGGTTGGTACGTGCAGCCGTCCTCGTCCCTCGAGACCGGAGATTCGCCCCGCGCCATGCGTGGCATTCGCACCGTCCCTCGACGGCAACGAACGCCAACTTTGTCGTCATCTCACGAAGAAGTTTTCCAATTCTCGATCATTGTCGAGCCATGGGCACAGCACCTGGAGCCGGTGCAGCTCAAGACCCTGCCGCCGCTCAGGCTGATCCTCCCGACGCACGGCAACGCCCGGCGCGAAAGGCTTGAAGCCTACTTCGCCGCAAATGACGTCCGCATCGGCAAGATCGTCGAAATGGATGCGATGCTCGCCACGCTGGAACTCGTGGCGCAGCGGGATTTCATGACGATCGTCCCGACGATTTTCGTCCGCGGCGCCTTGCGCGACGGTCGGCATAAGCTGAATCCGATCGTCTTTCCGGAAATTGCCGTCGACTACGCTGTCATTGAGCCGCGCGGACAGATTCTATCCTTGTCGGCCAAGCTGCTGCTCGACACGCTCAGGAAACATTTCGACGGGCTTGAGGCCGCCGGAGATGCTTCGGCCGGAAAGGACAGCGTGAAGGGTGACCCTGTTCATGCGGCTCGCAAGGCGATATCGAAGAAAAAAAGCATACGCATGGGGAGGACGTCATGAGCACCATCGCCTTCATCGGTCTCGGCAATATGGGTGGGCCGATGGCCGCCAACCTGGTCAAGGCGGGCCATCGCGTGGTGGGCTACGACGTCGTCGCGGAAGCGGCGGTAGCCGCTGCTTTGGCAGGCGTCGAAGTCGCGGGATCGGCGCGGGAGACGCTTGCCGAAGCCGAAATGGTCGTCACGATGCTGCCCGTCGGGAAACACGTCCTTGCGGTCTGGCCGGATATCCTTCAGGGCGCAAGGCCCGGCACGCTCCTGATCGACAGTTCGACGATCGACGTCGACAGCGCCCTGCAAGCCCATGCACTGGCGCGCCAACACGGCTGCCTCGCGCTCGACGCGCCGGTCTCAGGCGGAACCGGCGGCGCCAAGGCCGCGACGCTGACCTTCATGACCGGCGGCAGCGCCGAGGCCTTCGACAAGGCGAAGCCGATTCTCGGCAAGATGGGCAAGAACGTCTTTCATTGCGGCGACGAAGGCGCCGGCCAGGCCGCCAAGGTCTGCAACAACATGATCCTCGGCATATCCATGATCGGCGTCGCCGAAGGGTTCGCTCTCGCCGAAAAGCTCGGCCTGTCCCATCAGGCCTTGTTCGACGTCGCCTCGACCTCTTCCGGCCAATGCTGGTCCCTGACGAGCTATTGCCCGGTTCCCGGGCCCGTCCCGGCATCGCCGGCCAACAACGGCTACAAGCCCGGCTTCTCGGCGGCGCTGATGCTCAAGGATCTGCGCCTCGCCCAGGAGGCCGCCATGGCGTCGGGAGCCAACACGCCGCTCGGCGCCGAGGCCGCCCGGATCTATGCCCTGTTCGAGGGGCTCGGCCATGGTGGCGACGACTTCTCCGGCATCATCAACATGATCCGCGACAAGAGTGTCGGGCGCGGGTGAGCCGCGACGGCGCCGTTAAGATCACGCTCAACCGAGGTTTTGGTACGGCATGGACTTTCATCTGACGGACGAGCAGTCGACCATCCAGGCGATGGCCCGCGATTTCGCGGCCTCCGAGATCGCGCCGCATGCGCTGCGCTGGGACGAGGAGAAGCACTTTCCCGTACCGACGCTGCGCGCCGCCGCTGCCCTCGGTATGGCGGCGATCTATGTCCGCGAGGAAAGCGGCGGGGCCGGCCTGTCGCGGCTCGACGCGGCGCTGATCTTCGAGGCGCTGGCGGAGGCCTGCCCATCGGTCGCCGCCTACATCTCCATCCACAACATGTCGGCCTGGATGATCGACAGCTATGGCTCCGACGAGCAGCGGCAGCGCTGGCTGCCGGGTCTGGCATCGATGGACATGCTCGCCAGCTATGCGCTGACCGAGTCCGGCTCCGGCTCCGATGCGGCGGCGCTCGCCACCAAAGCCGTCCGCGATGGCGACGATTACGTCCTGAACGGCCAAAAGCAGTTCATATCCGGCGCCGGGGTTTCCGATCTCTATGTGACGATGGTCCGCACCGGCGGCGAGGGGCCAAGGGGAATCTCGACGCTGGTCGTGCCGCGCGATACGCCCGGCCTGACCTTCGGCGCCAACGAGAAGAAGATGGGCTGGAACGCCCAGCCGACCCGCGCCGTCGTCTTCGACAATGCCCGCGTCCCGGTCGCCAACCGGCTGTCCGAGGAGGGCGCGGGCTTCGGCATCGCGATGGCCGGCCTGCAGGGCGGCCGGCTCAACATCGCGGCCTGCTCGCTCGGTGGGGCTCAATCCGCGCTCGCCAGGAGCGTCCGCTATCTCGGCGAGCGATCGGCCTTCGGAAAGCAGCTCGGCCAGTTCCAGGCGCTGCAATTCCGGATCGCCGACATGGCGACGGATTTGGAAGTGGCGCGGACCTTCCTGTGGCGCGCCGCGGCAGCGCTTGATCGCAAGGATCAGGACGCCGGCAAGCTCGCCGCGATGGCCAAGCGCTTCGTGACCGACGCCTGCTTCGACATCGCCAACCAGGCGCTCCAGCTTCATGGCGGCTGCGGCTATTTGACCGAGTTCGGTATCGAAAAGATCGTCCGCGACCTTCGCGTGCATCAGATCCTCGAGGGGACCAACGAAATCATGCGGGTCATCATCGCGCGCGAGATCCTGGGCCGATGACCATGACGCTCCGGAATGGAAGGAATACCGAGGTCGCCGAAAGCGTTTCTGATGGATTTCATCAGAACTAATAATTTTTCGTCGATCGGCTTGACGCTATGCTGAGACCCGGCTGCACTCCGGGCCAATGCGCCCGGCGCGATTTCGGTCGCGGCAGGAAGAAGTCGCCAGCCTCGGGAGGTTGATTTGCAGTTCGGGATTTTTGGTGGGGCGGCCGCGCGTCTGGTCCACATCACCAACGAGAGGCAGGTCTACACCGCCTTCACCGATTATGTCTGCGAGGCGGAAGAGCTCGGCTTCAAAAGCTTCTTCATCGCCGAGCATCATTTCTCCGGAATCTCGCAGATTTCGGCGGTGCTGAATTTCCTCTGCTTTCTGGCGGCGCGGACGAAGACCATGCGGCTTGGCACGGCGGTGAGCGTGCTCCCGTGGCACAATCCCGCCCTGCTCGTCGAGCAGGCGGCAACACTCGACCTTCTCTCCGGTGGCCGTCTCGATCTCGGCCTCGGGCGGGGCTACCGGCGGAGCGAGTTCGAGGGCTTCTGCATCCCCTTTGAGGAAGCCGACGCACGCTACAACGAATGTCTCGACTTCATCCGCAAGGCGTGGACCACCAAGGGCCGCTTCTCGCATCACGGCACGTATTGGAACTTCGATAACATCATCATCGAGCCGTCGCCCCTGCAGGTTCCGCATCCGCCCTTCTGGGTCGGCGCCGGAAGCCCGCAGAGCCTCCGCGCCGCGGCAGCGCAGGACTTCAACATCCTCCTCGACCAGATCGCCGTGCCTGCGGTGATCGGCGAGCGCCTCCAGATCTACAAGGCGGCGGTCGAAGAGGCGGGCGGCGTCTATCACCCGCATCGCGTCGGTGTGACCCGCGCCTTCCATCTGGCGACCAACCAGCATGAACGCGACCTGGCTTGCGAGCATCGCGCCGCCTTCCTGCTCAAGGCGGCCGAACTGCAGAGGGACACGAAAAAGCAGTCGAGCCTTGGCCTGCCGACCTCGATGGAAGAGATCCGCGATGCGACCGAGAAAGCCGCGCTGATCGGCAAGCCCGACGAGATCATCCGGCGGATCGAGGAATTGCAGGCGCTTGGCGTCGAATACATCATGATGATGGACGTCGCGCTGTCGCACGGCGCGCTGCGGACCTTCGCCCGCGAAGTGATGCCGCACTTCGCGGATCAGAAGGCCGTGGCTTCGGCCGCCTGACCGATACGATACCGCGCGGGCAATCGGGAATAAGCGAGCGCTATCGCATTGCCGGGCGCCGCGCCGGCGCATTCCTTGCCCGTCGCCACCCGTCGCTCATGGCGCGCGCCTCGGCCTCGATCAGCGCGAGAAAGACCGCACCGGCCGGCGACAGCGGGCGGCGCGCTGGTTCGATCAGAACGAGGTCGAGATCGAGCGCCGGATCGACGATGGGATTGATCGTGAACTCTCGCGTCTCGGCATCGAAGGGCATGACGATCGCGGGCAGGATCGTGACCCATTCCGATCTGGCGACGAGATCGAGGGTCCCGAACACCGAGTCGAGTTCGAGCAATCTTTCGATCCTGACGGTGTTCGTCGTGCAGTAGGTCTCCAGGATGTTGCGCCGGGTATTGGATTTGTTCGGCAGCGCCAGCTTGATCGGCCCGAGTTCGGCAAGGCGCACGGGGTCGCCATGCCGAAGCGGCGATTTTGGACAGGAAATGAGAAGCTCGGGCGCCTGCAGGATCAGGCGGCTGCGGATGCCCGTCGTGCCCGGAAAGGCCGGCACGATCGCGAAGTCGATCGCCTCGGCCTGAGCCATCTCGGTCAATGTCGAGCTGAAGCCTTCGACGACCCGGACGACGACATTCGGATGCGTGTCGAGGAATTTTGCGAGCGCAGGAGCAAGCGCCGACTTGGCGAAGGTCGGCATCATGCCAAAGACGAGTTCGCCCTCGAAGCCCTTCGAATAGCTCTCCAGGACCTGGCCGGCCGAGCGGTGCGCCCGCAGCATCTCGATGCAATGGCGATATAAATTATCGGCGGCCGGCGTCGGGATGATCCGTCCGCCTTCCCGTAGGAACAGCTTCGTCCCGAAGGCCTGTTCGAGGCTTCGGACATGCTGCGAAACACCGGACTGGGTCGCGTTTTCGCGCGCCGCCGCCGCTGTGAACGACCGCTCCTCATAGGCGGCAACGAAGAATTCTATGTCGCGTAGACTTCCGGCCATGGGTGGCTCGCATCAAATCAGGGCACGGATGATTGCACGGCAAGGCGTGCTTCGGCCAACGCTCCGCAGGCGAGGCCCCAAATGGGTAAAGGAGCGATCCCGCTCTTCCGCTTGCCCCAGCGCCGCCCTATTTGATGTACCATCTCCTCGCGACGCGAATTTCAGGGCTTTTCTCAATGATTCCTGCCGGTCGGTTGGCACTTATCGCGGTCGCTTTTCTTGCGGCCTTCGCAACGCTTGGCGAGGCTCAGGAGCGGCGTGTGCCGGACTCGCCCGCCGAGGTGAAACTTTCCTTCGCGCCGATCGTGAAGCGGGTCGCGCCGGCGGTGGTCAACGTTTACGCCTCGCGCACCGTCGAGCAGCGCATCTCGCCTTTCCTCAACGATCCCTTCTTCAAACGTTTCTTCGGCGACATGGGCGCCGGGCCGAGCCGCCAGCGGGTCCAGCAGTCGCTGGGTTCCGGCGTGATCATCGACGCCTCCGGCATCCTCGTCACCAACAACCACGTCATCGAGAATGCCGATGCGATCAAGGTGACGCTGTCCGACCGTCGCGAATATGATTGCGACATCATCCTCAAGGACGAGCGCACCGATCTTGCAGTGCTCCAGATCAAAGGCGGCGCCGGCAACTTCCCCTTCCTCGAATTTGCCAATTCCGACGAGGTCGAGGTGGGCGACCTGGTCCTCGCCATCGGCGATCCCTTCGGCGTCGGCCAGACGGTCACCAACGGCATCGTCTCGGCGCTGGCGCGCACCCAGATCGGCATCTCCGATTACCAGTTCTTCATCCAGACCGACGCTGCCATCAATCCCGGTAATTCCGGCGGCGCGCTGATCGACATGGACGGAACGCTTGTCGGCATCAACACGGCGATCTTCTCGCGCTCCGGCGGTTCGAACGGCATCGGTTTCGCGATCCCGTCCAACATGGTCCGCGTCGTCGCGGAATCGGCGAAGGATGGCGGCCATGTCCGGCTGCCCTGGATCGGCGCCCAATTCCAGGAGGTGACGGCGGACATTGCCGAAGGCCTCGGCATCGACCGGCCGCGCGGCGCGCTGGTCGCCGAGATCGATCCGGACAGCCCCGCGGCTGTGGCGAAGATCGCCACCGGCGATCTGGTCATCTCGGTCGACGGCGTCGAGACCGACGATCCGAAAAGCCTCAACTACCGTTTGGCCACCAAAGGCATCGGCGCGACCGTCAAGGTCGGCATCATCCGCGCCGGCAAGGAATATCAGGCGACGCTGGCGCTGGAAGCCGCGCCCGAGACGGTGCCGCGCGACGAAGTCGAGATCACCAGCGGCTCGCCCTTCGCCGGCGCGACCGTGCTCAACCTTTCGCCGGCCGTCGCGGAGGAGCTTGCCTATCCGGGTAAGCCGAGCGGCGTAGTCATCAAGTCTGTGGCTGATGATTCCGCCGCCGCGCGGATCGGCCTGCGGCGCGGCGATGTCATCGTCGAGCTGAACGGCCTCGCCATAGAGTCGACCCATCAGCTCGTCGGCGCGACGGCGCAGCAGGCCGGCATCTGGGACATGGCGATCGAGCGCGGCGGCCGCGTCGTCAAATCGCGGATCAGGGGCTGAGAAGCGAATGGCGAATAGCGAGTAGTTTTGTGATGGAGCTCGAAATGAAAAGCTGTTGGCCGAAAAATGGTCCAAAGGGCCATCCAGGCCAGTGCGCCGGCTACTCGCTACTCGCTATTCGCTATTCGCTGCGCTGCGGAGCTTAGCGCGATGGCGTCGCTCTTCGAGGCGGCGGGACTTGAGAAGGCGGCGCCGCGCCCGCTTGCCGATCGGCTGCGGCCCGAACGCCTCGCCGACGTTGTCGGCCAGGACCACCTTCTCGGCCCCGATGGCGCGCTCACCCGGATGCTTGAATCCGGTTCGCTGGGTTCCCTCGTCTTCTGGGGCCCGCCCGGTACCGGCAAGACCACGGTTGCCAGACTGCTCGCGAGCGAGACCGATCTCCATTTCGAACAGATCTCTGCCGTCTTTACCGGCGTTGCCGACCTCAAGAAGGCCTTCGAGGCGGCCCGAGCCCGCCGCCAGACGGGGAAGGGCACGCTTCTCTTCGTCGACGAGATTCATCGCTTCAACCGCGCCCAGCAGGATTCTTTCCTGCCGGTGATGGAGGACGGCACGGTCACGCTGGTCGGCGCGACGACAGAGAATCCGTCCTTCGAGCTCAACGCCGCGCTCCTGTCGCGCGCCCGTGTGCTCGTCTTCAAACCGTTGGACGCGGATGCGGTCGAGCAGCTTCTATCCCGCGCCGAGGAAATCGAAGGACGTCCGCTGCCGCTTGATCCGGACGCCCGCGCCATGCTGATCGGCATGGCGGACCGCGATGGCCGCGCCTCGCTGACGCTCGCCGAGGAAGTCTGGCGCGCCGCGCGAGAAGGGGAGGTCTTCGATCCGACGGCCCTTCAGGGCGTCCTGCAGCGCCGGGCGCCGCTTTACGACAAGAGCCAGGACGGCCACTACAATCTGATCTCGGCTCTGCATAAAGCGGTGCGCGGCTCCGATCCCGACGCGGCGCTCTATTACCTCGCCCGCATGCTCGATGCCGGCGAACAGCCGCTCTATATCGGCCGCCGTCTGGTCCGTATGGCGATGGAGGATATCGGGCTCGCCGATCCGCAGGCGCTGGTCGTCGCCATCGCCGCCAAGGACGCCTACGATTATCTGGGCTCCCCCGAAGGCGAGCTGGCGCTTGCCGAGGCGGCCGTCTATCTCGCCACCGCGCCGAAATCGATCGCCGTCTATTCCGCCTTCGGCGCGGCGATGCGCGTCGCCAAGGAGCGCGGCTCGCTGGTGCCGCCGAAGACCATCCTCAACGCGCCGACCAAGCTGATGAAATCGGAAGGCTACGGCTCCGGCTACCGCTACGATCCCGACGAGCCGGACTCATTCTCCGGCCAGGATTACTTTCCCGAAGCCCTCGGCCGCCAGACCTTCTACGATCCGCCCGACCGCGGCTTCGAACGCGAGATCCGCAAACGCCTCGATTATTGGGCCAAGCTCCGCAAGGAGCGGGGCGGGGGATAGCCTCTCGCCAAGCCGATGCCGGCTTGAGTATTCTCCGCCTAGAGGCACGCCGGAGATTTGGGGAAATGAACATGCACGGAGTCTTCCGCCTTTGCGGGGCATTCATTCTCGGCGTGGCAGTCGCCGCCGTTGCGATCGGTGACGCGCAGGCTGCCACGGCTGTCGGCAAGGTCAGCCGGCTCGTCGGCTCCGCCGAGACGACGACGGAGGGCAAGACGCAGGCGCTCGCATCGGGCACGGTGATCCATATGGACGACCTGATCTCGACGAGCGCGGCCGCCCGCCTGGAGATCGGCTTCGACGACGGGTCGACGCTTCGGGTCGGCGAGAAGGCGAGCGTCAGGATCGACCGCTTCGTCTATTAGCCGGAAGGATCGACGAACCTGCTCCAACTCGCGGTCGAGGGGCCATTCCGCTTCATCTCGGGCAAGCTCACCAAGATCGCCGGCAACGAAGCGAGCGTGACGACGCCCTTCGCCGTGATCGGCATCCGCGGCACCGATTTCTGGAGTGGGCCGATCGACGGCGCCTTCGGCGTGTTGCTGCTGGAGGGCGCGGTGTCGGTCACCAACACTGCCGGAACGGTCTCGCTTACGGTGCCCGGCCAAGGCACCAATCTGACAGGCCCCGATCAGGCGCCAGGCGCGGTGACGATCTGGCCGCAGGACAAGGCCGACCGGGCGCTGGCGACAGTCGCGTTCCCGTAACCGCTGACTACCGCTTTCCATGGAGTGTTTTCGCGAAGTAGACAGGCGGACAAAAGTTGCTTCTAGGGAAAGGCTCGATGATGTCGAAGGCCGATACCAACTTGCTCGATGAGACAACCTACCTTCTACGCTCGCCGGAGAATGCCCGTCGCCTGCTTGCTGCGCTCCATGGAGACCGCAAAAAGGATCGCGTGTTCGCGGATATCGATGAACTCCGCTCGGAACTTGGTCGTGGCGCACGAGGTGCTGAGTAAGTTGAAGCTTCGGCATCGTTATCTGCGGAGATAAAGGGCGCGGCATGATCTACTTCGCCTACGGCCCCGACCTTAACCCCGGCCAGATCGCGCAGCGCGCGCCGGGACATCGGAGCCTTGGCGTCGCGCGGCTTGCCGATCACTGGTTCGCCTTTCCGCGCTATTCGCCGGGCGATCGGTCGGCGGTGATCGGACTGGTCGACGCTCCGGGCAGTATCGTCTGGGGTTTGCTTTACGACATTCCAGAAGAGGACATTCCGATCCTCAATCATCTCCACAGCTTCGTCGCCGGCGGACCGGTCGAGCTCAACGACCACGTCCTGAAGCCGGTCATGGTCCTGCGGCCCCACCACACGCAACCGGTCGCCGCCGAGGCCTACGTGCCGGTGCCGGATGGCCGGAAAGCCCTGCCGTCCGCCGCCTATCTTGCCGGAATTATCGAGGGCGCCCGCTATCATGGTCTGCCGAGGGCCTATCTGGCAGCCCTGCAAAGCGTCCGCACATCCTGATCTTTCGCCGGAGGCGCGGAACCGCTACGGTCGCTGACAGGTGCGGTTCGGTAAGCGGGGGCTGGCCGGTTGATCTATTTCGCCTACGGGTCGAATCTCGACCAAGCACAGATGGCACATCGCTGCCCGAACGCCAGGCTGATCGGCGCGGCGCAGCTGACCGACCACAGGATCTGCTTCCCCCGGAGGTCGCCGGTGCGGGGCTGCGCTGTGGCCAGTGTCGAGCCGCATGCCGGCACGACCGTCTGGGGCGTCATGTATGAAATGACGGCCGACGATCTTGCCCGTCTCGATGCCCGCGAGGGTTACGACCCGGTCAACCTGAAAGCCGTCAACCGTTACGACCGGGTCGAGATCGTCATCGAGCGGCTGCGCGGCGAACCGGTCCAGGCGGTGACCTATATCGCGCTGCCCGAGCCCCAGCCGGGCCTGCCTTCGCTGGAATATATGAAGCACATCATCGACGGCGCGGTTGCCCATAGCTTCCCCGAAGACTACGTCTCGACGCTGAAGGCATTTCCCGTCGATACCGAGGTCTGATCGATTGCCGTACAGCGCTGCGGTCGGCCTCGCGGAGCCGCGATCATGATCCAGACCCTGCTCGTCTTCCTCGGTGGTGGCCTCGGCGCTGCCGGCCGTCACGGCGTCAACATCGCCGCGGCAAAGGTCTTCGGCGCTGGCTTCCCGGCGGGCACGATGCTCATCAACATCGCCGGTTCCTTCGCGATGGGGCTGGCCGCCGCCTGGTTCGCCTTTCGAGCCGGGAGCGAGCTGTCGCAGCATGCCCGGCTTTTCCTGACCACCGGCATTCTCGGCGGTTTCACCACCTTTTCCGCCTTCTCGCTCGATGCAGCCCTCCTCTGGGAGCGCGGCGAGACCTTTGCCGCCGCTACCTATGTGCTTGGTTCGGTTATTCTTTCGATCCTCGGCCTGTTTGCCGGACTTGCCCTCGTCAGGTCGCTCTCCTGATGTTATGACCTCGGATCAACCGAGCCCCCTGAGCATGTCGAGCGTCGAAACCAGAACCGTCGAGCCGGATGAAGCCGGCATGCGCCTTGACCGCTGGTTCAAGGCGCATTTCCCCGAACTGTCCTTCGGTCATCTGCAGAAGCTGGTGCGTTCCGGCCAGGTGCGCGTCGATGGCGGCCGCGTCAAGACCAGCGCCCGCCTCGAGGCAGGCCAGGCGGTCCGCGTGCCGCCGCTGACGCGCTTTGCAGCGCCAGATGAGCCGGAGGACCCGGAGTCCGACGAGGCGTCGTCCGATGAGCCCCGTTCGGGGAAGAGGACTGCAGGCGGGACGGCGTGGGTGCCGCTGGCGCGGGCATCCGGAAAGCCACTGAAGCCGGGCGTCGCCAACGACGCCGACTTCCTGCGTTCGATCATCCTCTATGAGGACGAGCAGGTCTTTGTCTTCAACAAGCCAGCCGGTCTCGCCGTGCAGGGCGGCTCCGGGCTGACCACGCATGTCGACGCCATGCTCGAAGCCTTCCGCGACCGCAAGGACCAGAAGCCGCGCCTCGTCCATCGCCTCGACCGCGAGACCGCGGGCGTCCTCGTCGTCGCCCGCACGCGGCTCGCCGCCTCGAAGCTCGCCGAATCCTTCCGCAAGCGCTCGACCCGCAAGATCTACTGGGCGCTGGTCAAAGGCGTGCCGAAGCCCCATCAGGGCCGCGTCTCGACCTGGCTCGCACGCGGTGAGGGAGAGGAGAGCGAGCGCATGACGGTCGCCCGCCACGGCGACGAGGATGCCAGCCACGCCGTTTCCCTTTATTCGGTCGTCGAGAAGGCCGGCCAGAAGCTCGCCTGGCTGACCATGCGTCCGGTCACCGGCCGCACCCACCAGCTCCGGGCCCATGCCGCCCATATCGGCCACCCGATCATCGGCGATCCGAAATATTTCGACGCCGACACCAACTGGGATTTTCCCGGCGGCATGCAGAACCGGCTGCATCTCCACGCCCGCCGCATCGTCATGCCGCATCCGGCCGGCGGCACCATCGACGTGACCGCGCCGCTGCCGCTCCACATGCAGCAGAGCTGGAACCTGCTCGGCTTCGATACCGACATCGCCTCCGAGCCGGACGAGAAAGCAGAATGAGCGCCAGTCCTGAGGCGAGGGGGGGCGTCGCCTACCGGCGCCCAGGTGTCAACGACGCGCTCGATCCTTTCGCCATCACGACGCTGATCGCGCTCTCGGCGATCTGGGGGCTCGGCCAGGTCGCGGTGAAGGTGGTCAACGGCGGCCTGCAGCCGGTCTTCCAGGCGGGCCTGCGTTCTCTGCTCGGCTGCCTGCTCGCCATGCTCTGGTGCCGCTATCGCGGCGTGAAGCTTTTCGAGAAGGACGGCACGCTGGGCGCCGGTATCGTCGTCGGCCTCCTCTTCGGCGGCGAGTTCATCCTGATCTATCTGGGCTTCGACTACACCACCGTCTCGCGCGGAATCATCTTCATCTTCTTCGCGCCGCTGGTCGTGGCGCTGGGCGCCCATTTCCTGATCCCGAGCGAACGCCTGACCGCGGTCCGCACCGTTGGCCTCGTCGCCGCCTTCCTCGGCGTCGTCGTCGCTTTCTCCGATCAGCTCAGCCTGCCGTCGCCCAACGCGATCATCGGCGATGTGCTCTGCTTCATCGCGGCCGTGCTTTGGGGCGCCACGACGCTAGTCATCAAGACGACGCGGCTCAACCTCATCGCGCCGGAAAAGGTGCTGATCTACCAGCTCGCTTTCTCCGCCCCACTGATGCTCGCGGCGGCGCCCTTCTTCGGCCCCTTCATCCGCGACATCAATGCGATCGTCATCCTCGCCTTTGCCTATCAGGTCGTGATCATCGTCACGGCGTCCTATCTCGTCTGGTTCTGGCTGATCGCCTATTATCCGGCCGGCCAGCTTTACGCCTTCGCCTTCCTGTCGCCGCTCTTCACCGTGATGTTCGGCGCGCTGATCCTCGGCGAGACGCTGAGCCCGCGCCTCCTCATCGCGCTGGCGCTGGTTGCCGCCGGCATCTACCTCGTCAGCCGACAGAAGCGCCGATGAGCGAAACCCCGAACCAGCCCTCCGCCTCGCCGGGCAAGCCAGTCCCGACGCCGCTGCCGCGCCGCTTCTACAAGGAAGCAGGAATAGGCGAGCGCGACGGCGCCTATGCGCTTCTCCTCGACGGCCGCGGCGCCAAGACGCCGGCCCGTAAGCCGCTGGCCGTGCCGTCGCGACCGGTCGCCGAGGCGCTGGCCGCCGAATGGGAGGCGCAGGCCGAGCACATCGACCCGGCCACCATGCCGCTCACCCGGATCGTCAATTCGGCGCTGGATGGCGTTGCGGACCAGATGGATGCGGTCCGCGAAGAGATCGTCCGCTATGCCGGCAGCGACCTCATCTGCTACCGCGCCGGCGAGCCCGCCTCGCTCGTCGAACGGCAGGAGACGGCCTGGGCGCCGCTCGTCGCCTTCGCGCGCGAGGAACTGGGCGCCCGCCTGATGCTCGCCGAGGGCGTCGTCCGTGTCGCCCAGGACAAGGCCGCGCTCGATGCCATTGGCCGGGCGATCCTCGACTACGATCCGGTCCGGCTGGCGGCGCTCCATACGGTCATGACGCTGACCGGCTCGACCGTGCTGGCGCTCGCCGTCGCCCGCGGCCGGCTCTCGGCAGAGGAGGCCTGGGCCACGGCCCATGTCGACGAGGACTGGCAGATGGAGCAGTGGGGTACGGAAGAGATGGCGCTCAAGCGCCGCGCCTATCGCTGGCGCGAGATGCAGGCGGCGGCGCTGATCCTCGAAGCGACCCGCGCTTAGCCGGCTCTTCCTCTTGCCGCCTTCATGCTATTCAGGGGCAATCGGGAGGCAGCATGAAAGACATCCTCGCAGAGCTTGAAGCCCGCCGCGCCAGGGCCCGCCTCGGCGGCGGCGAAGCCCGCATCGAGGCCCAGCATGCCCGCGGCAAGCTGACGGCGCGCGAGCGCATCGACGTGTTCCTCGATCCCGGCTCCTTCGAGGAGTTCGGCATGTTCGTCGAGCATCGCGCCAGCGATTTCGGCATGGCGGCGAATAAGGTCGCGGGCGACGGCGTCGTCACCGGCTGGGGCATGGTCAACGGCCGGCCGGTCTTCGTCTTCGCCAAGGACTTCACCGTCTTCGGCGGCTCGCTGTCGGAGGCCCATGCCGAGAAGATCGTCAAGATCCAGGACATGGCGCTGAAGGCCGGCGCCCCGATCATCGGCCTCTACGATGCCGGCGGTGCCCGCATCCAGGAGGGCGTCGCGGCGCTCGGTGGCTACGCCGAAGTGTTCCAGCGGAACGTGCTCGCCTCCGGCGTCATCCCGCAGATCTCGGTGATCATGGGCCCCTGCGCCGGCGGCGATGTCTACTCGCCGGCGATGACCGATTTCATCTTCATGGTTCGCGACACCAGCTACATGTTCGTCACCGGGCCGGATGTCGTGAAGACCGTCACCAACGAGACCGTGACGGCGGAAGAGCTCGGCGGCGCCACGGTCCACACGACGCGCTCCGCCATCGCCGACGGCGCTTACGACAACGACGTCGAGGCGCTGACCGAAATGCGCCGGCTGATCGATTTCCTGCCGCTCTCGAACCGCGCCGAGATTCCCGAGATCGAGAGCGCCGATCCGCACGATCGCGAAGATGCCTCGCTCGATCGCCTCATTCCCGACAGCGCCAATAAGCCCTACGACATGAGGGACCTGATCCTGAAGGTCGTCGATGCATCCGATTTCTTCGAGATCGGCGCGGCTTTCGCGAAGAACATCCTGACCGGCTTCGGCCGCATCGAGGGGAGGACGGTGGGCTTTGTCGCCAACCAGCCGATGGTGCTCGCCGGGGTTCTCGATTCCGATGCCTCGCGCAAGGCGGCGCGCTTCGTTCGCTTCTGCGACTGCTTCGAGATCCCGCTCGTCACCTTCGTCGACGTGCCGGGCTTCCTGCCGGGGACGGCGCAGGAGTATGGCGGCCTCATCAAGCACGGCGCCAAGCTTCTCTTCGCCTTCGCCGAGGCGACGGTGCCGAAGGTCACGGTTATCACCCGCAAGGCCTATGGCGGCGCTTACGACGTCATGTCGTCGAAGCATATCCGCGGCGACCTCAACTACGCCTGGCCGACCGCCGAGATCGCCGTGATGGGCGCCAAGGGCGCCGTCGAGATCATCTATCGGAAGGAGACCGGCGACCCGGAGAAGATCGCCGCCCGCACCAGGGAATACGAAGAGCGCTTCATGTCCCCCTTCGTCGCCGCCGAACGCGGCTATATCGACGAAGTCATCCGCCCGCACTCGACCCGCCGCCGCATCGCCAACGGCCTACGGCTGCTCCGCGACAAGCAGCTCGAAAATCCGTGGAAGAAGCACGACAACATTCCGCTGTAGTTGAAGCTATGCATCTGATGTAGTAGCATCAGATGCATGCGTACCACCCTTGACCTCGACCAAGACGTTCTGACGGCAGCAAAAGAGATCGCCAAAGCCGAAAACAAGACGGCTGGGCAAGTGATCTCCGATCTGGCGCGGAGAGCCTTAACCTCATCCGGGCTGGAGGAGCGCCAAGTGACCTATCGCGGCGGCTTTCGCGTGATGCCGCCCACCGGCAAGGTGATAACCTCCGAAATGGTGCAAAAGCTTGTCGAAGAGGACGGCTGACAGCTTGCGCGCGCTTCTCGATGTCAACGTCCTTATTGCCCTTACTTACTCGGATCACGTCCACCACGAGCGCGCACATAGGTGGTGGAGTGAAACTGGAGCGGGGGTTTGGGCGTCCTGCCCGCTGACGGAAAACGGCTTTGTCCGGATTTCATCTCAGCTACGCTTGGCGACACCGTCGCATTCCCGCCAGACGCTCGTTCAACAGATCGCCGATACCGATCACGAATTTTGGCCTGACGACCTCTCCGTCGCGAACTCCGACCTGTTCAACTTTGATAGGTTGTTTGGTCCGAAGCAACTGACCGATGTGTATCTGCTTGCGCTGGCGGTGCAGAGAGGAGGATGCCTCGTGACTTTTGATCGCCATATCCCGGCCGGGGTCGTGCGACAGGCGAAGGACCGACACCTTTTCATCTTGTGACATTCTTCACAATGGGAACCGGCTTCCGAGCGTAGACCAACGCCACGCACAACTCGGAGGTTCGCCATGAACAAGAACTTCACCAAGCCGGCGCTGTTAGCCGCCGCCACGATCGGTTTCGCCGCTTTCTTCACGACGCCGGCCGCCAACGCCGCCTGCTTCGAAGGCAATGTCGGCTGTACCGACAGCGCCGCCATTCCGGTCTCGGCGCTGCAGGAATTGTCCTGTGACTCGCTCTGGTCGGTGCGCAACATGATCTTCGACGAGAACGGCTATTGCTTCCAGACAACCAAGGGCCAGTCGGTGTTCTCGAACGAAGGCTGCGCCTACAAAACGATGTCTGCGATGCCGCTGAACACCTACGAGTCTCAGAACATCCTGACGGTCCGCAAGGTCGAGAAGCAGAAGGCCTGCTTTTAGAAAGTTTCCTGCCTGACCCTGCTGAAAAGCCCGCCGTGCCCCCGGCGGGCTTTTTCATTTTTCTAGATCGTTGGCGGGAGATGGACCTGCACGGTGTCCGGCTGGCCGGGCACTTTGGGGAAGCGCGCCAGCACTTCGGGGTCATGGCCCGGAATGATGTGGTCCGGTCCGTCGGAAAGCTCCTCACAGCGGATCCAGCCTTCGATCATCTTCTCGAGATTGTGCACCAGCACGAAGGGGCTGCGCTTACGGATGTTGAACCAGAAATGTGCCGCATCGCTGGCGAGCACCACCATGCCGCGGGCCGTGGGTACGCGCACGATCTGCAGGCCGCCGGAATGCCCGCCGACCAGATGCAGCGTGATGCCGGGCGCGATCTCCGCCTCGCCGTCGTGGAATTTCACGCGCTCGGCGAACACATGGGCGACCGCCGTCTGCACATGCTCGACCTCGAAGAAGCGGCGCAGCGGCTCGTGGCACATGCAGCGCCCGGTGCAGAAGGCCATCTCCGTTTCCTGGAGGTGAAAGCGCGCCTTCGGAAATTCAAGCCAGTGCCCGGCATGGTCCCAATGCATGTGGCTGAGGATCACGTCCTTGACCTCCGCCGGCTCGATGCCGATGCTCCGGAGCGCATCGATCGGCGAGCGGATCCAGTCCCGGCCGCGCCGCTTGGCGCTCGCCGCGTCGAAGCCGGTATCGAGCACGATGGTTCGGCCTTCGCCTTTAATCGCCCAGAGATAGAAGTCGAGCGGCATCGGCGCATCGTGGTCTTCCGGCCAGATAAGGACGTCGCGCTGCGTCCGGGCGCCACTGCGGGCATAGCGGAGCGCAAAGATTTCATATTGGGGAGCGGGCATTTCCGTTTTCCTCCGGCCCGCGTCTTCGGCGGGCTCTTATTGGTCTTGGGGCCGTTCCTTGACCGCTCTTCGTACCACGCGATCGAACTCTTCGAGGAACCGCGACCGGTCGCGGGGCGTGAAGCTGGCGTTGAAGCCCTTGCTCTCGCCGGTCTCGCGGAGATGCTGGGAGAGGTCGCGCATGGCGACCGCCATGCCGATAGAATCCTCGGTGAAGGTGCGGCCGTCGGGGCCGACGACATGCGCGCCTTTCTCGATGAGCCGCGCCGCGAGCCGGATGTCGGCGGTCACGGCGACGTCGCCGGCAACCGCCTCCTCGACGATCCGGTCGTCGGCGGCGTCAGCGCCTTTCGGCACGACGATATGCGTCACCATCGGATCGCGCGATGGCCTGAGCCCGCCATTCGAGACGATCACCACCGGCAGCCGGTGCCGCTCGCCGACGCGCAGCGCCTCGGCCTTCACCGGGCAGGCGTCGCCATCGACGAACAGGCGAACTGGATTCAATAAACCACCACGCTCCGGATGCTCTCGCCGCTATGCATCAGGTCGAAGCCCCTGTTGATGTCTTCGAGCGGCAGGAGATGGGTGATCATCGGGTCGATCTCGATCTTGCCCTCCATGTACCAGTCGACGATCTTGGGCACGTCGGTGCGGCCGCGGGCGCCGCCGAAGGCGGTGCCTTTCCAGACGCGGCCGGTGACGAGCTGGAACGGCCGTGTCGAGATTTCCTTGCCGGCGCCGGCGACGCCGATGATGATCGACTGACCCCAGCCGCGATGGCTGGCTTCCAGCGCCTGCCGCATGACAGTGGTGTTGCCCGTGCAGTCGAAGGTGTAGTCGGCGCCGCCGATCTGGTCGGCGCCGCGCTTGGTCAGATTGACGAGATAGGCGACGAGGTCGCCCTCGACCTCCTTCGGATTGACGAAATGCGTCATCCCGAAACGCTCGCCCCATTCCTTGCGCGACGGGTTGATGTCGACGCCGATGATCATGTCGGCGCCGGCGAGGCGAAGTCCCTGGATGACGTTCAGCCCGATGCCGCCGAGGCCGAAGACGATCGATGTCGCGCCGATCTCGACCTTGGCCGTGTTGACCACCGCGCCGACGCCTGTCGTCACCCCGCAGCCGATGTAGCAGGCCTTCTCGAAGGGCGCGTCCTCGCGAATCTTCGCCACGGCGATTTCCGGCAGCACGGTGAAGTTCGCGAAGGTCGAGCAGCCCATATAATGGAATACCGGTTTGCCGCCGAAGGAGAAGCGCGAGGTGCTGTCGGGCATCAGGCCCTTGCCCTGCGTGCCGCGGATCGCCGTGCAAAGATTGGTCTTCCGCGAAAGGCAGGAGGGGCACTGCCGGCATTCCGGCGTGTAGAGCGGAATGACATGGTCGCCCTTCTTTACCGAGGTGACGCCCGGCCCGATATCGACGACGATGCCGGCGCCCTCATGGCCGAGGATCGCCGGGAAGAGCCCTTCCGGATCGGCACCGGAAAGCGTGAACTCGTCGGTGTGGCAGATGCCCGTCGCCTTGATCTCGAGCAGCACCTCGAAGGCCTTTGGCCCTTCGAGCTGGACGGTTTCGATCTGAAGCGGTTTACCGGCCTCGAAGGCCACGGCGGCGCGGACATCCATGTCGAACTCTCCCTGCAAATCGAAAGCGTCGGCAGGCTGGCAGCTTTCGCCTGCTCTGAAAAGCGCGGATTTCGCGATTTGACGCGCCTGGACACATCCTTTGCCTGAGCCGGATTTGCTAGTGTCGCCAATGTCTTCAGGGAGCTGGCCTTGTTTATCCTCGACGAGAAGCTGATCCGGGTCGGACTGGCGCTGGCGATAGGCCTTCTGGTCGGCATCGAGCGCGGCTGGCGAAGCCGCAGCGAGGCGGAGGGCGAACGTGCCGCCGGCCTTCGCACCTTCGCCCTGATCGGCCTGTCCGGCGGTGTCTGGGGGCTGCTGGCGCAGGAGGTGGGGCCGGTCGTTCTGGGCTTCGCATTCCTGGCTATCGCTGGCGCCCTGACGCTCTTCCGCTGGCGCGAGACCCAGCATGAGGGGACCTTCGGCGCGACCACCCTGATCGCCGGCTTCCTCACCTTCGCACTCGGCGCCTATGCGGTGCTCGGCGACACGACGGTGGCCGCCGCCGCCGGCGTCGCGACGATGGCACTCCTCGCCGCGAAGGAATGGCTGCATTCCGGCTTGAAGGTCATGACCTGGCCGGAGATCCGTTCGGCGGTCATCCTCCTCGCGATGACCTTCGTCGTCCTGCCGGTCCTGCCCGACCAGGGCTTCGGGCCCTACGAGGCCTTCAATCCGCGGCGGCTATGGCTGATGACCATCGTCCTCGCCAGCGTCTCCTTTGCCGGCTATGTCGCGGTTCGCGTCGCCGGCACCAGATACGGCCCGCTGATCACCGGCATTGCCGGCGGCATCGTCTCCTCGACGGCGACGACGCTCGACTTCGCCCGCCGGGCACGCGAGGCGCCGGCCGGTTCGCGCATGCTGCTCGTCGGTGCGCTCGCCGCCTCGGCCGTGATGTTCGTCCGTGTCGCGGTCATCCTCGCGCTGTTTGGCCCGGCGCTGCTGGCATCCGCCTCGGGACCACTCGCGGCCGCGGCGGCGGTGACGATCGCCGCGGCGCTGCTCATCGGCCGGACTCTGTCCGGAGCAGGCGAAGGGCCTGCGAGCGCCGCTTACGAGAACCCTTTCGACCTCAAGGCGGTGTTCGCCTTCGTGCTGCTGCTGGCGCTGGTTCTTTTGCTGTCGAAGGGGCTCACCGCCGTTCTCGGCGATCAGGGCGGGCTGGCGCTCGCGGCGATTGCCGGCGTCGCCGATGTCGACGCGATCACGCTGTCCATGACCGAAGTCGCCTGCCGCTCGATCGCGCCGGGGATCGCGGCCCTGTCGGTGCTGATTGCCGTCGCCACCAACTCACTGTCCAAATCCTTCCTGGCGATTGTCGTCGGCGGCCGGGATTTCGGCATTCCCTATCTCTGCGTCAGCCTCGCCGCGATTGCTGCGGGCGGGGTGATCGCGGCGGCCGTGCCCTGGCCGTAGAGATTGCCGCCACAGGCTTCGCCGCCTAAAAGAGCCGGACACGCATGTTCCAGAAGATCCTCATTGCCAATCGTGGCGAGATCGCCGTCCGCATCATCCGGACGGCGCGGCGCATGGGCATTGCCACGGTCGCCGTCTATTGCGACAGCGACCGCGATGCGCTGCATGTCGAGATGGCCGACGAGGCGGTCAATATCGGCCCGCCGCCGGCCGCGACTTCCTATCTGGTGATCGACAACATCCTCGAGGCCTGCCGCAAGACCAGCGCCGAGGCGGTCCACCCCGGCTATGGCTTCCTGTCCGAGCGCACCCAGTTCGCCACGGCGCTGGCGGCTGCCGGGATAGAGTTCATCGGTCCCAACCCGCGCGCCATCGCGCTCATGGGTGACAAGATCGAATCCAAGAAGCTCGCCGCCGCGGCCAAGGTCGCGACGGTGCCGGGCCATCTCGGCACGATCGGCAGCGAGGATGAGGCGGTCGCCGTCGCCCGCGATGTCGGCCTGCCGGTGATGATCAAGGCCTCGGCCGGTGGTGGCGGCAAGGGGATGCGCGTTGCCCATACGCTGGACGAGGTCCGCGAGGGTTTCGTCCGCGCCCGTTCGGAGGCCGCCGCCTCCTTCGGTGACGACCGCGTCTTCATCGAGCGCTTCATCGAGCGGCCGCGGCATATCGAGATCCAGGTGCTCGGCGACCGCCACGGCAATGTCATTCATCTCGGCGAGCGCGATTGCTCGATCCAGCGCCGCCACCAGAAGATCGTCGAGGAAGCGCCGTCGCCCGCCCTCGACGCGGCGCTCCGCG
Source organism: Bauldia litoralis (assembly GCA_945882315.1). GTDB lineage: Bacteria > Pseudomonadota > Alphaproteobacteria > Rhizobiales > Kaistiaceae > CAMCWB01. Next base: position 54,808 of record CAMCWB010000020.1, read on the forward strand.
CCGAGATGGGGGCCGAGGCCGTCGCGCTGGCGAAGGCAGTCGGCTACGACTCCGCCGGCACGGTGGAATTCGTCTTCGGCGGCGCCGAGCGCCGCTTTTATTTCCTCGAGATGAACACCCGCCTCCAGGTCGAGCATCCGGTAACGGAGATGATCACCGGCATCGACCTCGTCGAGGAGATGATCCGCGTCGCCTATGGCGAAAAGCTGCGGCTCAGCCAGGCCGAGGTGAAGCTGAACGGCTGGGCAGTCGAGAGCCGCGTCTATGCCGAGGACCCGACGCGCAATTTCCTGCCCTCGACGGGGCGACTCGTGACCTATCGCCCGCCGGTCGAGGGGCCCGACGGCGACGCGGTCGTGCGCAACGACACCGGCGTCTTCGAGGGTGGCGAGATCTCGATCTATTACGACCCGATGATCGCCAAGCTCGTCACCCATGCGCCGACGCGTGAGGCGGCGA
>CAMCWB010000021.1 GCA_945882315.1 Bauldia litoralis
CAAGAATGCCCTTTTGTTTGTCATTCAGTCCGATGATGCCCTGGCGCTCGCCGTCGTGGCGGAGATTGATGGCGAAACGGCGATGCTCGTCATTACCGTCGCCCCCGAGATGAATTGATCAAAGACCGACTTCATCACCGGGCTGCTAAACCCCGCGGCTCAGCACATGCGAGATGACCTCGGCCGTGTGCTGGATGCGGCCGACATGCTCGCGCAGCGGCGCCAGCGCCCGGGCGGTGACGCCGATCGCCCCGATCGGCGCGCCGTCGAGCATGATCGTCGAGGCGATGCAGTAGAGGCCGGGAATATGCTCCTCGCGGTCGAGCGCGTAGCCTTTCTTGCGCACCTCGGCGAGTTCCTTGCGAAGCTCGGCCTCGTCGGTGACGGTGTGCTCCGTCCGCCGCACCAGCGGCACCTGGCGGAAATAGGCTTTCAGCTCCTCCGCCGGCAGGTAGGCGAGGATCGCCTTGCCGAGCGAGGCGCAATAGGCTGGCGCCGTCTTGCCGAAACGGCTGTAGATGGTCGGCAGCGACGGCTTCTCGACGCCGGCGAGATAGAGAAGCTGGTTGCGATGCAGGATGCCGAGATTGGCGCGCTCGCCGATGTCATGGGCCAGCGTTTCCAGGTGCGGCAGCGATTCGATGCGCATCTGGTTGGTGTCGAGCAGGCTGCCGGCAAGCTGCAGCACCGAATAGCCGGGCGAAATCCGCCCGTCGCGCGGGTTCTGCGTGAGATAGCCGTCGGCGATCAGGGTCTGGACGAGGCGATGCGCGGTCGGCCGCGTCACGCCGGCCCGGATCGCCACCTCGGCGACGGTCAGCGGAATCTCGGCGGCGGCAAAGGCGTCGAGGATCGCCAACGCCTTGCGCAGCGTCTTGACGGCCGACGCATCGTTTTCGGCGCTGCGGCGAATGGGGGTCGCGGTCTCTGGCAGGGCGCTCATGTCCCGTCGGCTTCTTGTTCTTATCGATGTCCAACTTGTGGACATTAGGTCCTGCGCTTTCGGTGCGTCAAGCCGGTGCAGGGAAGGAAACGCCTGTTGCACTTCGGTTTTTCACCGGTCTTACTGTCGGAAAGAAGCGGTGCGCCGAAGCGCCACGGGAGGAACCATGCTGACGATCTGGGGCCGGACCAACTCGATCAACGTCCAGAAAGTGCTGTGGTGCTGTGGTGAGCTCGGCCTGCCCTACAAGCGCATCGACGCCGGTCTCAGTTTCGGGGTCAACAACACGCCGGACTATCTCGCCCAGAACCCGAATGGGCTGGTGCCGACCATCGATGACGACGGCTACGTCCTCTGGGAGTCGAACAGCATCGTCCGCTATCTCGCCTCGCGCCACGCGACCGGCACCTTATGTCCGGCCGATCCGCAGACCCGCTTTCTGGCCGAGCGCTGGATGGACTGGCAGCTCACGGCCTCGGTGCCGCTCGGCATCCTCTATCGCGGCCTTATCCGGACGCCGCCGGAGAAGCGCGACCACGGCGCCATCGCCGCGGCCAAGAGGGATTCGGAGACAGCGATGAAAATCCTCGACGCCCACCTCGCCTCACGAGATTTCGTCGAGGCCGGCCGCTTGACGATGGGCGATATCCCGATCGGCGTCATCGCCTATCGCTGGTTCGGCCTCGGCAATCCGCGCGAGGCCCTGCCGAACCTCGCACGCTACTACGACCGCCTGACCGAGCGCCCCGCCTACCGCGACGGGGTCATGGTGCCGCTGACGTAGTGACGAGTTTAAGGTGGAACGCCGACGTTGCCCTATTCCGCTCGTCCCCGCGAAAGCGGGGACCCAGGGGCGACAAACTCAGGCAGCATTCCCAAACCCTGGATTCCCGCTTTCGCGGGAATGAGCGGAATTTGGCGAGGCGGGAGTCGCTACAACTCATCCCGTTTTTGGCAGCCCCTACTTGAACGCCTGCGGGTTGATCGGTGAGCCCGTGGCGGCGGTGATCACCAGCGGCGGGCCGCAGAAGAAGAACTCGTAGACCTTGTCCTTGGCGCAATCCTCGGCGAGGTCCTTCAAAAAGAACATCTCGCCCATGGTGAGGCCCATCGCCGGGATCACGACCCAGTGCCAGGGCTGGTTGGCTTCCTTGGTCTCGTTCGGCCGCACCTCGACGCCCCAGGTGTCGCTGCAGATCGCCGCGATCTCCTTCTTGTGCGACCAGTAGCAATTCTCGAACATGACGCCCGGCGCGTCGCCGCCGGCAAAGCCGCCCCATTCCTTTTCCTTGAGGCAGCGCTCCATCTGGCCGGTGCGGATGATGACGAAATCGGCGCGGCCGATCTTCACGCCCTGCGCCTTGGCGCAGGCATCGAGTTCGTCATTGGAGATCGCTTCGCCATCCTGCAGCCACGGCACTTTGCGGAAGCGCGCGATGTCGAGAAGCACGCCACGGCCGTTCATCTTGTCGCGCGAATTCTCGATGCCGAGGACGTTCAGCCCCTTGGCGTCAATCAGTTTGGCATCGAAGCCGTTATAGGCCTTGTCCTCGTAGAAGATGTGGCCGAGCGCATCCCAGTGCGTGGCGCCCTGGACGCAGAGATTGAGCGTGTCGTCGGCGTAGCGGATCTTGTTCCAGTCCTGCCGGCCGGCAATCGCGTCGGTGCCGGTCGCCAGCATCTGGTGGATCGGATTGAAGCGTCCGCCGAACAGGCCGGTCTGCGGCCCGTTGGAATCGAGCGGGATGCCGAGCGCGAAGGTCTTGCCCTTCTTCACCAGCTTGGCGGCCTCGACGATATCCTTCGGCGTCACGAAATTGAGCGTGCCGATCTGGTCGTCCTTGCCCCAGCGTCCCCAGTTGGAAAGCTCCTTGCTGGCCTTCTCGATGGTTTTCTTGCCGACTTTGATCTTCATCGTTCCTCCCAGAACAATCTTTTGCAGCGTTATTCTAGAAATTGACCCGGTCGGCGCCCTTCAGCGACAGGATTTCGCGGGCGTCGTCGGGCGTTGCGATCTCGAGGCCGAGGCTTTCGATCATCTGGCGAACCTGGCGAACCTGCTCCGCGTTCGACTGCGCCAGCTTGCCCGGCCCCGCCCAGAGCGAATCCTCGAGGCCGACGCGGACATTGCCGCCATTGGCGAGCGCGATCGCCGCGACCTGCATCTGGTTGCGGCCGGCGCCCAGCACCGACCACTCGTAATTGTCGCGGCCGAGCAGCCGGTCGGCGGTGCGGCGCATATGCATGACGTCTTCCGGATGTCCGCCGATGCCGCCGAGAATGCCGAACACCGACTGGACCAGCATCGGCGGCTTGAGGATGCCGCGATCGAGGAAATGCGCCAGCGTGTAGAGATGGCCGATGTCGTAGCACTCGATCTCGAAGCGCGTGTTGTTCTCGGCGCAGGTCTTCAGGATGTATTCGATATCGGCGAAGGTGTTCTTGAAGATGCCCTTATGCGAGCCTTCGAGATACGGCTTCTCCCAGTCGTATTTGAAGTCCTTGTAGCGGGCGAGCATCGGGAAGAGCCCGAAATTCATCGTACCCATGTTGAGCGAGGCGACTTCCGGCTTGAAGAAGGCCGCCGGCTTCACCCGCTCCTCGATCGACATGATCGGCGAGCCGCCGGTCGTGATGTTCACCACCGCGCCCGAGCGCTGCTTGATCACCTTGAGGAAGCGGCCGAAGGCCTCCGGTGTCTGATCGGGCCGGCCGTCCTTCGGATCGCGCGCATGGAGATGGACGATCGCGGCACCCGCTTCAGCGGCGCCGACCGCCGCGTCGGCGATCTCTTCCGGGGTGATCGGCAGATACGGCGACATCGACGGCGTGTGGATCGAGCCCGTGACGGCGCACGAAATGATGATCTTGCGGGATTTAGCCATGTCCTCCCCTCGCATTCCTGTAACATCCCGGTTCGAGCGACCGGGTTATTGAGCAAAGGTTCATTAGCGGCTAGCTTCTGTCAAGGCGGACGCGCGACAAATCCGACGCGTCCGCGGAGTCGAATGAAGATGGCCGCTTTTTCCGCAGCGGATGAAATTGTCGAACCGGGCGCCGTCGCACCAGGCCGCCGGCGCGTCCGCATGGCGCCCGACGAACGCGAGCGGATGATCCTCGACGCCGCCATCCATTTCTTCGCCAGGCACGGCTTCTCGGCGCAACTTCGCGAACTCGCCCGCGAGATGAAGGTCTCGCAGGGCCTGATCTACCGCTATTTCAAATCGAAGCAGGCGCTGCTCGACCGCGTCTACGAGCATAATTTCCTGCGCCGCTGGGATTCCTCCTGGGAGAAGCTGCTCGCCGACCGCAGCCTGCCGCTCCGCCGGAGGCTGACCGAATTCTACACGCGCTATCTGACGGCGATCGACGATCCCGAATGGATCCGGCTGGTGATGTATTCCGGCCTCGACGGCAACGATCTGACGCGCCGCTACATCCGCACCCATGTCGAAGGGCTCCTGCGCCTGATCGCCCGCGAATGCCGCGGGCTCGACGGCCGGAAGGCGGCGGCGGAGCCCAGCCAGGCGGACATGGAACTGGTCTGGCACCTGCATTCGACCGTCATCTACTACCTCGTCCGCAAGCACATCTTCCAGACGGCGACGACGACGGACACCGGCGCGCTGGTCGCCATGATGATCGACGATTTCCTGTCCGGCCTCACCGGCGAAGCGCAGGCTTCACCGCCGCTCGGCAGGATCACGCTCGCGAAGAGGCGAAAGGGACCCTGCCCCTAAAAAGGCGCGACAGGCGCCGGGCAACCAACGTCACGGGAGGGACGGATAATGGCAAAGCTTCAGCTCTACACATTCTGGCGGTCGCAGGCGGCCTATCGCGTGCGCATCGCGCTTCATCTCAAGGGCCTCGACTTCGAGCCGCATGTCATCGATCTGCTGAAGGGCGACCAGTACAAGCCCGACTACAAGAAGATCAATCCGGCGTCGGTCATACCGACGCTGATCGACGGCGACAGGCGGCTGGTCCAGTCGCTGGCGATCCTCGAATATCTCGAGGAGACCCATCCCAACCCACCGATCCTGCCGTCGAATGCGTTCGACCGGGCCCATTCGCGCGCCCTTGGGCACCTCGTCGCGATGGAAGCGCATACGCTGATCGTGCCGCGCGTCCGCAACTATCTCGACAAGGAACTCGGCCTCGACGAGCCGACCCGGGTCAAATGGATCAGCCACTGGATGAACATGGCGAGCGATTCGCTCGAAGCCATGCTCGTTGCCGACGACCGCACCGGCACATTCTGCCTCGGCGACAAGCCGACCGTCGCCGACATCTGCTTCGTCGCGCATTTCGTCAGCACGATCATGATCTACAAGAACGACGTCACCCGCTGGCCGACGGCGTATCGCATCTATGAGAACTGCCTGAAGCTCGACGCCTTCTCGGCAACCCACCCGCTGAAGCAGCCGGATTTCGGGGTAGCCGCGCATTAGGAAATCGGCCTGGCGTTCGGCCCTAGAGCCAACCCAATCCGCTCATCCCCGCGAAAGCGGGGACCCAGGGGCCACAAACTCAGGCCTGGATATAAAACCCTGGATTCCCGCTTGCAGCGGGAATGAGCGGAGTGTGGTCGGGCGCCACGTCATCTCTGCGCCGATGACGGCTACCGCAATTTCGGCGTCGCAAAAGCCTCGAGCGAACCGAAGCTCTGGTCGAGGTCGAGCGGGTCGCTGCCGCCAGCCTGGGCGCCGTTGCGGCCGCGTGCGATCGTCGTGCTCGATTCGCGCCAGCGGTCGACCACGGCCTCGACGAAATCGCCGTCGACCGTATCCTTCTCCTGGAAACGCGTCCGGCCTTCGGTCTGGCTGCGCGGCAGGAACTCCTTGGCAAGATCGGCGAAGCGAAGCCGCGTCGGCAGGGCGACGCCCTCGCCGAAGGCGATCGCTTCCCGGATGCCCAGCGAGGCAAGGAAGCCGATCAGGCTCGACCCCGCGTCGGGCACCGCCGATTTGACGATCGCCTGGTCGCGCTCGTTGGCCATGCGCATGGCGAAGACGGTCGAGCATTGCGACAGGATGGTCGGATCGAGGTCGGCCGGACGCTGGGTCACCACGCCGAGGAAGACGCTGTATTTGCGGCCCTCCTTGGCGATGCGCGAGACGGCCTTCCGCGTCCGGCCGAAGCCGAGCTTGCGGTCGGCCGGCGCGTAGCGATGCGCCTCCTCGCAGGCGACCAGCACCGGCACGGCGCCGTCGCTCCACACACCGAATTCGAAGGCAAGCCGGCACAGCACGGAGACGACCGAGTCGACGACCTCGGCCGGGAAGCTGGCGAGCTGCATGACGGTGATCGGCTGGCCGTTCATCGGCAGGCGGAAGAGGTCGGCGAGCACCCTGCCCATCATGTCTTCGACGAACAGGCTGTCGAACATGAAGGCGTAGCGCGAATCCTAGCCGAGCGTTTCGATGCGCGTGATCAGGCGATGGTATTTCATCCAGGACGAGCGGTTCTCGAGCTTGCCCATGCGGTCGTTCATCAGCTCGACGAGGTCGGAGATGCGGTAGGGCACCGGCGTGTCGGCGGTATAGCCGGCGCCCGCCGCCTTGCGCAGCATCACCCTCTCGCCCCGCGCCGCAGCCGCGTAGCGCGCCTTGGCGAGCGGGATCAGCTCGGACAGGATCTCGCTCTCCTCCTCGACGCCCGGTCGGGCCCGGAAGAAGACGTCGACGATCTCCTCGAAGTTGAAGAGCCAGAAGGGCAGCTTCAGGTTCTTCGGGCTGACCACCCGCGCCAATGGTCCGAAGCAATGCCCATATTCGTTATGCGGGTCCATGAGGAAGATGCGCAGGTTCGATTTCTTCTGCAGGATCTCGCGCAGGATCAGCGCCACCGACGACGACTTGCCGACGCCGGTCGTGCCGAGGATCGCGAAATGCTTCTGCAGGAGCTCGTCGAAATTGATGTAGGCCGGCACCGAGGCGTCGAGCTGCAGCCGCCCGACATTGATCGTCTCGCCCGAGCCGACATGATGGATGAGGCCGATATCGCCGGTATGCAAGGCGACCAGTCTGTCGCCGATCGCCGGATACTCGGTGACGCCGCGCTGGAAATAGGCCTCGGGCGAGCCGTGATGCATGATCTCGCCGAGGAAATCGATATCGGCGGCAAGCTCGCCTGCGCGGCCGTCGGCCTGCTGCGCCGACACCAGGGAGACGACACCGACGACCAGGGAGGCGGGCGTCGCGACGGCGATCAGCTTGCCGATCGTAACGCGGGATTCATCATGACCTGCGGAAGCACTGCCGCCCTGAAGCGTCACCTTGGCCCGCGAGCCGCTCACCGAGATCACATGGCCGAGTTCCGCAAGAGCCTGATTCTGCATGTGAAATCTGTCCCTGTCGGCGCCGTTCCGGATGCGCTGATGAGGGTGGATTGAAGCATGGAAAGGTAAAAAAGTCGGCCGCGGACCGGCCGGAAAAGCCGCGCAAAGGCCGGCGTTACGTCGATCTATCGCTGCGCCGTTTGCCATGACGGCGCGACATAAACTGGCGCGTCGACGGGCGGCAGGAGCGGCCGGCCGAGAATATGGTCGGCCGCCTTCTCGGCGATCATGATCGTCGGCGCATTGAGGTTGCCGGTGGTGATCGACGGCATGATCGAGGAGTCGACGACCCGCAATCCCTCGACGCCGATGACGCGCGCCGCGCTGTCGACGACGGCGAGCGGATCGTCGCCGGGCCCCATCCTGCACGAGCAGGACGGATGGTAGGCGCTCTCGACCCGGTCGCGAATGAAGGCGTCGATCGCGGCGTCGATCGTCACGTCGGGACCGGGCTGCATTTCGCGCCCGCGATAGGCATCGAAAGCCGGCTGCGCGAAGATCTCCCGCGTCAGCCGCAGCGCGGCCCGCATCTCCGTCCAGTCGTCGTCATGGCTCATATAGTTGAAGAGGATGCGCGGCATGTCGGCGAGATCGGTCGAGCGCAATTTCACCCGGCCGCGACTCTTCGAGCGCATCGGCCCGACATGCGCCTGGAAGCCGTGCAGCGTGGCGAGTGCCTTGCCGTCATAGGACACGGCAAGCGGCAGGAAATGATACTGGAGGTCGGGATACTGCACGCCGGCCCGGCTGCGGATGAAGCCGCCGGTCTCGAAATGATTGCTGGCGCCGAGCCCGGTCGAGAGGAAATACCAGATCGCCCCGATCCGGCTCCGTGCCAGGAGGCCGGTATAGGAATAGAGCGTGATCGGCTGGCGCGACTCGACCTGGAAATAGAATTCCAGATGGTCCTGGAGATTCTCGCCGACGCCCGCCCGGTCGGCGACAACCGGAATGCCGAAAGCTCGGAGTTCCTCCGCTGGCCCGACGCCCGACAATTTCAGCAGTTGCGGCGAGTTGATCGGCCCGCCGCAGAGAATGACCTCGCGCCGCGCATGGACGATCGTCTCGGCGCCGCCCTGACGGTAGGCGACGCCAACCGCCCTCCGCCCGTCGAAGACGATGCGGGTCGCGAGCGCGCCAGTCTTCACCGAAAGATTGGGCCGCCTCAGTGCCGGCCGCAGATAAGCGCGCGCCGCGCTCGACCGGCGGCCCTTGTCGACCGTCATGTCGAGGCGACCGAAGCCTTCTTGCTGATATCCGTTTAGGTCGGACGAGATCGGGTAGCCGGCCTCATTGCCGGCCTTGACGAAGGCCTGGTAGAGCGGATTGGCGAGGCGCCCGCTCCGCGTCTTCAGGGGACCGCTGTCGCCGCGATAGAGATCGCCGCCCTCGGCCCGCGTTTCGGCGCGCTTGAAATAGGGCAGCACGTCGCGATAGGCCCAGCCGGCAGCGCCCTCCTCCTGCCAGCGGTCGAAGTCGAGCGGGTTGCCACGCACATAGACGAGACCGTTGATCGACGACGAGCCGCCCAGCACCTTGCCGCGCGGCGTCCGCAGCACGCGGTTGTTCAGATACGGTTCCGGCTCCGTCCGGAATCCCCACTCGTAGCGGGGATTGTTCATCGGGATCGACAGCGCCGCCGGCATCTGGATAAAGATCGACCTGTCGCTGCCGCCATATTCGAGAAGGAGCACGCTTTTCTTGCCGTCCTCGCTGAGGCGGTTGGCCAGCACGCACCCCGCCGAGCCGGCACCGACGATGACGAAGTCAAAGGTTTCGGAGTCTTCCGACGACATTGTCAGGCCCTGGGCACCAACCCCGTCCGCTCATCCCCGCTGCGAGCGGGGATCCAGGGGCCAAGATCGGTGGCCTTGCCGCGTGACCCTGGGGTCCTCCTCGGGCTGGACCCGGGGATTTCGCGGAAATGAGCGGAGGATGGGGTGCGCGCCTCCGGCATCTCAGTAAGGCGCCTCGACCGGCGCCAGCGCCACATAGACGCTCTTCAACTGCGAATAATGCTCGATCGCCGCCTTGCCGTTTTCGCGGCCAAGGCCCGAGCGCTTGGCGCCGCCGAAGGGCAACTCGACCGGCGTGACGTTGTAATGGTTGATCCAGCAGGTACCGGCCTCCAGCCGCGCGATGACGCGGTGGCCGCGCGGCAGGTCGCGCGTGAAGACGCCGGCCGAGAGCCCGTATTCCGTGGCGTTGGCGCGCCGGATGACCTCCTCCTCGTCGCGGAAGGAGAGGATCGTCATGACCGGCCCGAAGATCTCCTCGCGCACGATCGCCATGTCGTCGCTGGCGCCGTCGAAGATCGTCGGCTGGACGAAGAAGCCTTTCGCAAGCGGCCCTTCCGTGACGCGGGCGCCGCCGGCGATCAGGCGGGCGCCTTCGGCGCGGCCCTTGTCGATGAAGGAGAGTACCTTCGCCATGTGCTCGGCCGAGATCAGCGCGCCGACCTGCGTCACCGGGTCGAGCGGATCGCCGATCTTCATCTTCGCGACGCGCGCCAGGAGCTTCTCGATGAAGGCCGCGCGCACCGTCTCATGCACGAAGACGCGCGTTCCGTTCGAGCAGACCTCGCCCGCCGAATAGAAATTGGCGAGCAGCGCGCCCGCCACCGCATCGTCGAGATTGGCATCCTCGAAGACGATCAGCGGCGACTTGCCGCCGAGCTCCAGCGTCACATGCTTCAGCGTCGCGGCGGCGTCGGCCATCACCGCCTTGCCGGTGCCGACCTCGCCGGTCAGCGAGACCTTGGCGATCGCCGGGTGCCGGGTCAGGAGCCGGCCGGTATCGGCGAAGCCCTGCACGACGTTGAAGACGCCATCGGGGATGCCGGCCTCGCTCATGATCTCGGCGAGCTTCGCGGCGGTGAGCGGCGTCAGCTCGGCCGGCTTGAAGATCATCGCATTGCCGCAGGCAAGCGCCGGCGCCGATTTCCAGCAGGCGATCTGCAGCGGATAGTTCCAGGCGCCGATGCCGGCAACGATGCCGAGCGGTTCGCGCCGCGTATAGCCGAAGGCCGAGGGACCGAGATCGATATGCTCGCCGGAAAGCCCCGCCGCGAGGCCGGCGAAATACTCGATGCAATCGGCGCCGGAGGCGACGTCGACGACCGAGGTCTCCTGGATCGGCTTGCCGGTGTCGAGCGTCTCCAGCCGCGCCAGCTCGGCATTCCGCGATCTGAGAATGTCGGCGACGCGCTTCATGACGCGGCCGCGTTCCGCGCCGGTCATCGCCGCCCAGCGTGCCTGCCCGACCTTGGCGGCCGCGACGGCGCGCTCGACTTCCTCGACGCCGGCGATCTCGATCTCGGCCAGCACCTCGCCGGTCGCCGGATTGATGCTGGTGAAAGTCTTGGCGTTGGCCGCCGTGACGTAGGAGCCGCCGATATGATTGCGGACATGCCGTAGGCCATGCGCGCCCGCATCCGCATCGATGCGCCGCGCCGGCGCCAGCCGGGCGATTTCGCCGTCGATGAAGGTGCTGACCGTCAGGCGCGCCGTCCTGCTCTCCGTCTCATGCGGCGAGGAGAGCGTGGCGCGGAGCCACAGCCCGTCGATCAGCGCGGCGATGGTGATCGCCATGCGCTCGGCATCGGGGTCCGCGACGAGCCGGCGCAGCCCGTAGCGAAGATTGGACAGCATGCGCTGCTGGTAGACGTTCTGGATGCGCTTCAGCCGCGCCGAATGGATGACCTGGCCCCAGAAGGCCAGCCAGACGCTGCAGGTGCGCTGGTCGAACTCCTCCGGCGCCAGCGTCGCATCGACGATCGCCTGGACCCGCTCGCGCGGATTGGCGGCGCGCTTCAGCCGCTCGGAAAAGGCAAGCGACAGCCGGGTCGCCAGGCGCCGCAGCGTCGCTTCGAGGAGGCCGTCCTTGTCGACGAAGTAATGCGCGATCAGCCCCGGCGAGACACCGGCCCGCTGGCCGATCAGGGCGAGCGTCGTCGCCGCAAAGCCGACCTCGGCCATGGTGTCGATCGTCGCCTCGATGAGCTGCCGGCGGCGCGCCTCCTCGCCGTCGAGGCGGGCGGAGGGACGTTCATTCTGGGGCCGGACAGTCATGGCGCGCGAAATCTAAATTGAACGATCATTCAATCATTATTCCAGAAGGCAGCGGTGAAAGCAAAAAAATGCCGTTGGGCCGCATCTGCCCCGCCTCACAAATAGGCGCCATTTGCCATATGAAAAGCCAGCTTGCGGGAGTGACAAGTAGCAAAAAGTGGAATTGAATGATCAATCAACACCCTCCTTGGTGAGGGCGAAGTGACGGACTTGCTTCGGTGCAATGAAAGCGATTTGCTCAAACTCTTACGAAGATTGATCGACCCGGCTTGAACGGCGCATCGGGCGCCGCATCCGGTGCGAAAAGATCGGGACCGTTTCGTTCAGGAGGATTTGGAATGCTTCGCTTGAGATCTGCGGCGGCTGCCGCCATCGCCGCCTTGCTGCTGGGGACGCTGACGGCCAACGCCGCAGACCCCGAATCCTGCAAGACCGTCCGCTTCGCCGATGTCGGCTGGACCGACATCACGGCGACGACGGCGCTGGCCTCGCGGCTCCTGACCGGCCTCGGCTACGAACCCACCAACCAGGTTCTCGCCGTTCCGGTCACCTATGCCTCGTTGAAGAACAAGGACATCGACGTCTTCCTCGGCAACTGGATGCCGACCATGGAAGCCGACCTCAAGCCCTATGTCGACGACAAGAGCGTCGAGGTCATCGAGCCGGCCAATCTCGAAGGCGCCAAATACACGCTCGCCGTTCCCGCCTACACCTTCGACGCCGGCCTCCAGTCCTTCGCCGACATCGCCAAGTTCAAGGATCAGCTCGAGGGCAAGATCTACGGCATCGAGCCGGGCAATGACGGCAACCGCCTGATCCTCGGCATGATCGAAGCCGACCAGTTCGACCTCAAGGATTTCGAAGTCGTCGAATCGAGCGAGCAGGGCATGCTCTCGCAGGTCCAGCGCGCCACCAGCCGCAACGAGCCGATCGTCTTCCTCGGCTGGGAACCACACCCGATGAACGCCAACTTCCCGATGAAATATCTCTCGGGCGGCGACGATGTCTTCGGTGCAAACTATGGCGGCGCCACCGTCTTCACCAATGTCCGCGCCGGCTACACCACCGAATGCCCGAATGTCGGCGCCTTCGTGAAGAATCTCCGCTTCACCCTGCCGATGGAGAATGAGGTGATGGGCGCCATCCTTAACGACAGCAAGGAAGCCGGCGCCGCCGCCGAGGAATGGCTGAAGGCCAATCCTGCCGCGTGGGAAGGCTGGCTCGCCGGCGTCACCACGCTGGACGGCAAGCCCGGCCTCGATGCCGCCAAGGCGAGCCTCGGCCTCTGATATCTGCGGGCGGCGTTCCATGAGGGTGCGCCGCCCATTCCTTTGCCGACGCGCTTTCCGGGGCACCGCGCATGGTTGAATGGATCACGTCGAACAAGATTCCTCTCGGCGTCTGGCTGAAGAATTTCGTCGCGTTCCTCAATCAGTATGCGCAGGGCTTCTTCGACACGATCGCCCTCGTCCTCGATACGGTCATCGAAGCCATCCTGCAGGTCATGCTCTGGTTTCCGCCGCTCGCTCTCGTGGCGATCTTCGCGGCGGGCGCCTGGTTCCTGCATCGCTCGATCGGCCTCACCATCTTCGTCGTCGCCGGCCTGCTGCTGGTCATCAACCTCGGCTACTGGGTGGCGACCGTCGAAACTCTGGCGCTCGTCGTCTGCGCGACGCTGGTCTGCGTCGCGATCGGCGTGCCGGTCGGCATCGCCGCGGCGCACCGGCCCTGGCTCTACACCGCGATCCGCCCGATCCTCGATTTGATGCAGACCATCCCGACCTTCGTCTACCTGATCCCGACGCTGGTCCTTTTCGGCCTTGGCATGGTCCCGGGCCTCATCTCGACCGTCATCTTCGCCATCCCCGCGCCGATCCGCCTGACCCATCTCGGCATCTCCTCCGTGCCGAAGCAGTTGCACGAGGCCGGCGAGGCCTTCGGCGCCACCAAGCGCCAGCTCCTCTTCAAGGTCGAGCTGCCCTATGCGCTGCCGACCATCATGGCCGGCATCACCCAATGCATCATGCTGTCGCTGTCGATGGTGGTGATCGCCGCCCTGGTCGGCGCCGACGGACTCGGCAAGCCGGTGGTGCGCGCCCTCAACACGGTCAATGTCGGCATGGGCTTCGAGGCCGGGCTCGCCATCGTCATCCTGGCGATCCTTCTCGACCGCGTCTGCAAGCGGCCCGAGCGCCGCATTCGGAGATCGTGATGGCGGCGGTCGAATTCTCCAAGGTCGACATCGTCTTCGGCAGCGACCGCAAGCGGGCGCTTGCCATGATCGACGCGGGCGCCACGCGCGACCGCATCATCGCCGAGACCCACGCGATTCCGGGCGCCATGAGCATCGACCTCGCCGTCGAGCGCGGCGAGATCTGCGTGCTGATGGGTCTTTCCGGCTCCGGCAAGTCGACGATCCTGCGGGCTATCAACCGCCTTAACGAGGTGGCCCGCGGCGCTGTCCAAGTCGAGCATGACGGGCGCGCCGTCGACGTGACGAAATGCGATGCCAAAACGCTGCGCGAGATCCGCACCCGCACCGTCGCCATGGTCTTCCAACAATTCGCCCTCCTGCCCTGGCGGACGGTGCGCGAGAATGTCGGCTTCGGCCTCGAGATCCGCGGCGCCTCGCCGGCCGAGCGCAAGCGCATCGTCGACGAGAAGCTGGCGCTGGTCGGCCTCGGCAACTGGGCCGACAAATATTCGCATGAGCTTTCCGGCGGCATGCAGCAGCGCGTCGGCCTTGCCCGCGCCTTCGCCACCGACGCCGACATCCTGCTCATGGACGAGCCCTTCTCGGCGCTCGACCCGCTGATCCGCGACAAGCTCCAGGACGAGCTTCTCGACCTCCAGCGCGAGTTGAAGAAGACCATCGTCTTCGTCAGCCACGATCTCGACGAGGCGCTGAAGATCGGCAACCGCATCGCCATCCTCGAAGGCGGCCGCATCGTCCAGATCGGCGCCGCCGAGGATATCCTGCTCCGCCCGGCCAACGACTATGTCGCCGAATTCGTCAAGCACATGAACCCGTTGAACGTGCTGCGCGGCACCTCGGTGATGACCCCGGCGTCGAAGCTCGAACGCATCGCCAGCGAAGTGCTGCTCGAATCCGGCCAGATCCGCGTCCGCGTCGACGCCGACGAGCGGCCCGTCTCGGTCATGGTCGGCGGCCGCGAAGGCAGCCTCGCCACCGCCGACAGCCAGACCGGTCTCGTCAGGCAGGATTGCGACATGATCGTCGCCCCGGTCGACCTGACGCTCCGCGCCGCAATCGCCCTCAAGCAGCAGACCGACCACCCGATCCTCCTCGTCGACCAGCTCGGCCGCCTCGCCGGCCTCTGCGGCGACGAGGAAATCTACCGCGGCCTCTTGAGGCGGCAGTGATGATGGTCGCGGTCTCGTCTCCCGTAGGGCGGGTTAGCCCTCGACTTGATCGGGGGCGTAACCCGCCGCCTTTGTTAACGGAGGTGGCGGATTACGCTGCGCTAATCCGCCCTACGTCCTTGGATGACTCCCAATGAGAACCCATGCCCGCGTCGTCGTCATCGGGGGCGGTGTGGTCGGCGTTTCGACGCTCTACCATCTCGCCAAAAAGGGCTGGTCGGATGTCGTGCTGGTCGAGCGGAAGGAGCTGACCTCGGGCTCGACCTGGCATGCGGCGGGATTGCTGCCGCTCTTCAACCTCAGCTACTCGGTCGGCCAGATCCACAAATATTCGGTGGCGCTCTACAAGACGCTCGAAGCCGAGACCGGGCAGAATGTCGGCTTCCGCCAGGTCTCCAACATCCGCCTCGCCCGGACCAAGGATCGCTGGGACGAGTATATGTATTACGCCGGCGTCGCCCGCACGATCGGCATCGACGTGCGCATGCTGTCGCCGGCCGAACTCAAGGAGATCTGGCCGCTCTGCGAGACCGATGGCCTGATCGGCGCCATCCAGCATACCGAGGACGGCTATATCCAGCCGGCCGATCTCACCCAGGCCTTCGCCACCGGCGCCCGCGCCCGCGGCGCCGAGATCAATCGCGGCACGGCCGTGACGGCGATCGAGCGCACCGCGTCAGGCGAATTCCTGGTCCGCACCGACAAGGGCGACATCGCCTGCGAGCACATCGTCTCGGCGACCGGCAATTTCGCCCGCCGCACCGGCGCGATGGTCGGGCTCGACATCCCGGTCATCCCCGTCGAGCACCAGTATATCGTTACCGAGCCGCATCCGGCGATCGTCGCCCGCCACAAAGCCGGCCTGCCCGAGATGGGCGTGCTCCGCGAGAGCGATTCCTCCTGGTACATGCGCGAGGAGAATGGCGGCCTGCTGCTCGGCCCCTACGAGAAGGGCGCGCCCGCCTGCTATGTCGACGGACCAAGCGCTGAATCCGAATATGAGCTCTTCCAGGAAGACCTCGACCGTCTCGCCCCGCATATCGAGACGGCGATTGCCCGCGTGCCCGCCTTCGGCGAGGTCGGCGTCAAGAAGGTCTATAACGGCGCCATCGCCTATACGCCGGACGGCTCGCCGATCGTCGGCCCGGCCTGGGACGTGCCCAATTTCTGGCTGAACGAGGGCCATTCCTTCGGCGTCACCGCCGCCGGCGGCGCCGGCTGGCAGCTTGCCGAATGGATCGTCGAGGGCGAGCCGACCATCGACATGCTGGGCGTCGATCCGCGCCGCTTCGGCCCCTACGCCTCGCGCGGCTATCTAAAGACCAAGAACGAGGAAGCCTATTCGCTGGTCTTCACCATCCACTATCCCGACGAGGAGCGCGGCGCCGCCCGCCCGCTGAAGCGCACGCCCTGCTACGGCCGCATGAAGGATCTCGGCGCCGTCTTCGGCAGCGTCTATGGCTGGGAGCGGCCGAACTGGTTCGCCCCGCCCGGCTACGCGCTGACCGAGGCCGACCTCGACCGGCCCGACGTTCTCCTCAACGAGAATTTCGCCAGGCCCGAAGAGGGCGAGCCGATCCGCGAAATATGGAGCTTCCGCCGCTCGAATTATTTCCGCTTCGTTGGCGAGGAATGCCGCAACGTCCACGAGAATGTCGGCCTGCAGGACATGTCCGCCTTCGCCAAGGCGATCGTCTCCGGCCCCGGCGCCGAGGCCTGGCTGGATTCGATCCTCGCCAACCGCATCCCGAAGAAGATCGGCCGCGTCGGCCTCTGCCATCTGCTGACGACGCGCGGCGGCGTCCGCTCCGAATTCACCGTCTTCCGCACCGGCCCCGACAGTTTCTACCTTGTCTCGGCCGGCGCGCTCGAGCGCCACGACCATGACGTGCTGCGCAAACTCCTCCCCGCCGACGGCAGCGTCCGCTTCGCCCCCGTCACGACCCAGTTCGGCGTCCTCGTCCTCGCCGGCCCGAATGCGCGCAAGCTCCTGCAAAAGGTCACCGACACCGACCTCTCCAACGAGGCCTTTCCCTGGCTCTCGGGCAAGAAGCTTTCCGTCGGCACCGCCGACAGCTACGCGCTCCGCGTCAATTTCGTTGGCGAGCTCGGCTACGAGCTGCACCATCCGATCGAGATGCAGAACGCCATGTTCGATTGCCTCTGGGATGCCGGAAAAGAATTCGGCATAAAGCCCTTCGGCATCCGCGCCATGCTGGCGCTGGCGGTGGAGAAATCCTACCGGCTGGTCGGCCGCGAATTGTCGATCGAATATTCGGCTTACGAATCCGGCCTCGACCGCTTCGTCCATCCCAACAAGGGCGCCTTCCTCGGCCGCGACGCGCTGGTCGCATGGCGCGAGCGCGGCGCGTCGAACGCCTTCGTCACGCTCGATATCCACGACATCGACGATGCCGATGCGCGCGGCTCCGAGCCGGTCCTGAAGAACGGCAACCTGATCGGCCGCTGCACGCAGGGCGCCTATGGCTGGCGGACCGACAAATCGCTGGCGCTCGCCATGATCCGCCCCGAATTCGCCGAACTCGGCACCGAAATCGACGTCCCGATCCTCGGCACGACCCACAGGGCTACCGTTATCGCCGAGTCGCCCTATGATCCTGACAATCACGCTCTGCGGAGTTGATCGACATGATCGCATCACCCGAGAATTCCGCCGACCGCATGCGGTACCAGCTTGCCCACCGGCCCCAGGGCTTCGCCCTCCCCGGTGACTTCTATCGCGACGCCGCCTTCCATGAGCTTGACCTCGAACACATCTTCTATCGCGAATGGATTCTCGCCGGTCATGACTGCGAATTGCAGAAGGCCGGCGACTATTTCACCATGCAGATCGGCGCCTATCCGCTGATCGTGACGCGCGACGCGTCGGGCGCCATACGCGCCCACCACAACACCTGCCGGCATCGCGGCTTCAAGGTCTGCGACGCGCCCCGCGGCTCGGCTCGGCGCTTCGTCTGTCCCTATCATCAATGGACCTACGACCCGGACAGCCGTCTGATCCGCGCCCGCGCCATGGATCAGCCGGATTTCGACGCGAGCCGCTTCGGCCTGAAGCCGGCGCATGCCGAAAGTGTCGGCGGCTACATCTTCGTCTCGGTCGCCGAGACCCCGCCGGACTTCGCCGCCATCCGCGAGATGGTCGGCCCCTATTTCGCGCCCTTCGACCTAGCCAACGCGAAGCTGGCGCACGAATCGACGATCATCGAGGAGGGCAACTGGAAGCTCGTGCTCGAGAACAACCGCGAGTGCTACCACTGCGCCGGCTCGCATCCAGAGCTCTGCCGCACCTTCCCCGAAGCGCCGTCCTTCATGCGCACGACCAACAACCCGGGCGAAGGCGTCATCGAGCAGTTCTGGAAGGCGCGCGAGGCGGAGGGCCTGCCGAGCCGTTTCCAGATTGCCGACAGCGGCCAGTACCGCATCTCGCGCATTCCGCTCATGGACGACGCCCGCTCCTACACGATGACCGGCAAGCCGGCGGTCGGAAAGCTCATGGGCCGCGTGCCGCACGACAATCTCGGCACGCTGATGTTCTTCCACTTTCCGTCGAGCTGGAACCATTTCCTCGGCGACATGGTGATCTCCTTCCGCGTCCTGCCGATCGGGCCGAAGCGGACGGAAGTCACCACGAAGTGGCTGGTCAACAAGGACGCCGTCGAGGGCGTCGACTATGACCTGAAGACACTGACCGAAGTCTGGGTCGCGACCAACGACCAGGACCGGACGCTGGTCGAGCGCAACCAGCGCGGCATCGACAGCCCGGCCTACGAACCCGGCCCCTATTCGGCCGAGTATGAGGACGGCGTCCTGCAATTCATCGACTGGTACACGACCACGATGACCGACCGGCTGTCGGGCGGCGCCGGCAAACTGAAAAGCGTCGCCTAAACGCGCGGCATCGCACGCCGCCTATTTCCGCACCGCACTGCGGCGTGGAATGCTGCAACGCACGCGCGTTCGTGATAATTTCCGTGGCGAGCGAATCGCAGAGGAGACGTCACGATGCTCGACAAGGAAGCGATGATCCGCGAACGCGCCTATGCGATCTGGCTGCAGAGCGGCTGCCCGGCCGGCCGCGACCAGGAGCATTGGTATCAGGCCGTCTTCGAGGTCACCAACGACACCATCGCCGAAGCCAATCCGGTCAAACGCGTCAAGCGCGCGCTCCGCTCCGCCGCGACCGTGCCGGTCAAGAAGAAGAAATAGTCGATGCCCCCCTCTCCCGTGGGGAGAGGGCTCTTTCTCTTGGCGAACAGAGTGAGCCTAGAGAAGAGGGTGAGGGCGTACGACGCTGATGGAAAAGGGGCCCATCCGGCCTTCGCAACCCCTCACCCTTTTCGCCTAATTCCCCCGGATCAAGTCCGGGGTCATAAGGCTCAAAGCCCTCTCCCTATGGAGACCTTTGCACAACCTCGCAAGGCGCGGGACAGACCGGATTCGAAGAGAGAACGGATCGGAATCAACCCAAGAACATCCGCCTCGCTCTGTTAGGTTATGCAAAGGTCTCCTATGGGAGAGGAGACCCGATATTCGCGGGTTGCCTCTGCGAGGCAGCCCAGCACATAGGGGGCGAAGGAGCGCCACACCTCGATCCGGAAGCGATCGGGCGCCGTCCGCCACAACACGATTTCCGCCTTGCCGAAAAGTGTCCGCGTGCACATGCCGACCGGAAACGCATCAACCTCGAGATCGAGCGCGTTGAAGGCGTTGATCGCCTCCGCCGCTTCCGGCCCGTCCACGTCTATCGCAACCTGACGCTCGGAAATATCGACGAGGCTCGCCGGAACACCGTCGAGGGCGCCTTCGATATCCCCCATCAACGCGTCCTCGCCTTCAGCCGCAAGCAGCAACCACTCATCCGGCCCAAGCCATAGCGCGGCCCGCCGGCCGCCCTCGGTCGACCGGCACGCCTGTCGCGGCAGCGGCACACCGAAAGCCTGGCCGATCGTCGCCGCCGCAGCACTGTCGCCCCGCACCAAAAACCGTGTCGCCGCGGGCAGGAGCGTGACGCTAACCATTCAGCCGCGTCCCTTCCTTGTCGAGGAAGACCGGATCGACGACCTCCACCTCGATCATCCGCGTCGGCATCGGCACGAACAGCCTCTGCCCCATCCTGGCCCGCCCGCCCGCGACCAGCGCCAGCGCAATGCCATGCTGCAGCGACGGGCTCCAATAGGACGAGGTGACATGCCCGATCATCGGCACCGGGACCGGCACATGCGGATCGGCGACGATCTGCGCCCCCTCTTCCAGCACGATCGAGGCGTCGAGCGCCTTGAGGCCGACGAGCTGCTTGCGGTTCGCCTTCAGCATGTCGGGCCGGACCAGCGAGCGCTTGCCGACGAAATCCGGCTTGGCCTTGCCGACCATGCCGGCGAGCCCGACATCGTCGGGCGTCATCGTCCCGTCGGTCTCCTGGCCGACGATGATGTAGCCCTTCTCGGCGCGCAGCACATGCATCGTCTCGGTGCCGTAGGGCGTGATGCCGAAGCGCTCGCCGGAAGCGAAGACCTTCTCCCAGACCGCCCGCCCCGCGCTCGCCGGCACGTTGATCTCGAAGCCGAGCTCGCCCGAGAAGCTGACCCGGAAAAGCCGCGTCGGCACGCCGGCGATCTTGCCCGACCGCACGCTCATATGCGGCATCGCTTCCGCCGAGATGTCGATGTCTTCGACCAGCGGCGCGATGACTTCCCGCGCATGCCTGCCCTGCACCGCGATCACCGCCCATTGCTCGGTCGTCGAGGTCAGCCAGACCTTCAGCTCGGGGAACTCGGTCTGCAGATAATCCTCCATGTGATGGAGGACGCGCGGCGCGCCGCCGGTGGTCGTCGTGACATGGAAGCGGTCCGGCGCGATGCGGCCGATGACGCCGTCATCCATGATGAAGCCGGCCTCGGTCAGCATGACGCCGTAGCGGCAGCGGCCCGGCTCGAGTTTCGTCCAGGCATTGATGTAGAGCCGGTTCATGAACTCGGCCGCATCCGGCCCGACGATCTCGATCTTGCCCAGCGTCGAGGCATCGAAGATACCGACCGCGTCGCGCACCGCCTGGCATTCGCGCGCCACCGCCTTGTGGATGTCCTCGCCGGCTTTCGGGAAGTACCAGGCGCGTTTCCACAGGCCGACATCCTCGAAGGCGGCGCCCTGCTCCGCGGCCCAGTCATGGATCGGCGTCCTGCGCACCGGATCGAAGAGGTCGCCGCGCGAGGCGCCGGCAATCGCCCCGAAGGTGACCGGCGTGTAGGGCGGGCGGAAGCTGGTCAGCCCGACCGCCGGGACCGGCTTGCCGACCGCCTCGGCGACGATGGCGAGCGCGTTGATATTCGAGGTCTTGCCCTGGTCGGTCGCCATGCCGGTGGTCGTGTAGCGCTTGACATGCTCGATCGAGCGGAAGCCCTCGCGGGCGGCGAGCTTGATGTCCTTCGCCGTGACGTCATGCTGGAAATCGACGAAGGCCTTGACGCCGCGTTCGCTGCGCTGCGAGGGCGCCATGCCGGCATATCCGGCGTGACGCGCGTCGCGGCTTGCGGGCGCGCGCAGGCGCGAGACCGGCTCGCCGCGCGCCGCCCGTGCCGCCGCCTCCCCCGCCGCATAGCCGTCGGCGAGGCAGGCTTCGGTCTCGAAAGCTCCGGCGGAGGCGCCGGCCGAATGCTGGCGCTGCACTGGTTTTCCCGGCACGAAGGCATTCAGCCCCGCGTCGAAGGCGAGCCTGCCGCGCGACTGCGAGAAGAGATGGACGCTGGGTGTGAAGCCGCCCGACATCAACACGAGGTCGCAGGGAACACGCTCGCCGCCGCCGACCTTGCCGTCCGCCTCGATCATCCCGAGATCGACGGCCTTGACGCGCATCCGTCCGAGCGTGCCGTTGATGGTGGTCGATGGCATCACGGTAATCCCGGCCGCCCGCGCCGCCGCGACATCGGTGCCGTCCGGTGAAGCACGGAGATCGGCGATCGCCACGACCTCGACGCCCGCCTCATGCAGGTCGAGCGCCGCGCGATAGGCCGAATCACCGGCGGTCAGGATGACGGTACGCTTGCCGGCCCTGACGCCGTAGCGGTTGAGATAGGTTCGCGCCGCATCGGCGAGCATGATGCCCGGCCGGTCGTTTTCCGGGAAGACGAGCGGCCGCTCGATCGCGCCGGTAGCGAGGATCACTTCCCTCGCCCGGACCTGCCATATCCGCTCGCGCGGCAATTCGGGATCGGGATCGGCGAGATGGTCGGTGATCCGCTCGGCGAGGCAGACGAGATTGTCGGCGTAATAGCCGAAGGCGGTGGTGCGCGGCAGCAGGCGGACGCGGTCGCGCCCTGCCAGCGTCGCGACCGCCTCGATGACAAGATCCGCGACGGTCTGCCCGGCGATCGTGCCGCGCGTCTCATGCAGCAGCGCGCCGCCGAACTCCGCCTGCTCGTCGCAGAGGATGACGCGCGCCCCGGCTTCCGATGCCGCGATCGCCGCGGCGAGCCCGGCCGGTCCGCCGCCCACCACCAGCACGTCGCAATGGACGTAGCGGTGCAAATAGCGGTCGGGATCGGCGGATTTGGGCGCCACGCCGAGGCCGGCGCGCCGCCGGATCGCCGGCTCATAGACATGCCGCCAGAAGCTGCGTGGCCACATGAAGGATTTATAGTAGAAGCCGGCCGGGATGAGCGGCGAGAGATAGTTTGCCGCCTCGCCGAGATCGAAGGCGAGCGACGGCCAGCGGTTCTGGCTCGTCGTCGCGAGACCCTCGTAAAGCTCTATCGTCGTGGCGCGAAGATTGGGCGTCTCGCGGCCGCCGCCGCGGTCGACATGGACGAGGGCGTTCGGCTCCTCGGCGCCGGCCGAGAGGAAGCCGCGCGGCCGATGGTATTTGAACGAGCGCCCGACCAGGTGGACGCCGTTGGCGATCAGCGCCGAGGCCAGCGTGTCGCCGGCGAAGCCCTTCAGCCGCTCGCCGTCGAAGGTAAACTCGACCGGCCGCGACCGGTCGATCCTGCCGCCCGTCTCTGTCCGGGAATCATTCATGAGGCGGCGCCGGGCGCACTGGCGCCGATCGGATAGGTTTCGAGGATGCGGTCGCTCACCGTGTCGCGGACGCAGTTGAAGAAGCGGGCGCAGCCATGGATGTGCCGCCAGCGCTCGAAATGCACGCCCTTGGTGTTGGTCCGCATGTAGAGATAGTCGGCCCATTGCTGGTCGCCGAGATCATCCGGCCGCGACGGCCGCGCGATATGCGCCTCGCCGCCATAGCGGAATTCGTTCTCAGGCCGCACGCCGCAATGAGGGCAAGGGATCAGCAGCATCGGCGAGCCCGGCATACTGGAGGCCGCAGCGAATTCCCCTCTCCCGTGGGGAGAGGGCTCTTTCTCTTGGCGAGGCAACGCCGAGCCTTAGAGAAAGAGGGTGAGGGCGTACAACGCCGATGGCTCGCATAGCCGACGGAAAACGACGGTCCCAACCCCTCACCCTTCTCGCCTAATTCGCTCCGCTCATAAGGCTCGAAGCCCTCTCCTTTCGGGAGAGGGAGTAGCGCCGAGTTAGCCGCAACGCTGAGGACGATACCGCCCATACTAGTGCGCCACCGCGGCAGCCGCCGCCTCGTCGATCAGCCTGCCGCCGCGGAAGCGGTCGAGCGTGAAGGGGGCGGCCAGCGGATGCGGCTCGCCCTCCGCCATCGTCGCCGCGAAGACATGGCCGGAGCCCGGCGTCGCCTTGAAGCCGCCGGTGCCCCAGCCGCAATTGACGAACAGCCCCGGCACCGGCGTCTTGCCGATGATCGGCGAGCGGTCGGGCGTCACGTCGACGATACCGCCCCAGTTCCGCAGCATCTTCATGCGCCGGAACATCGGGAAGAGCTCAGTGATCGCGTCGAGCGTGTGCGCGGCGATGTGGAAGCCGCCGGTCTGGCTGTAGGAAACATAGGCGTCGGTACCGGCGCCGATGACCAGTTCGCCCTTGTCCGACTGCGAAATATAGGCGTGGATCGTGTTCGACATGACCACGCAGGGAAAGACCGGCTTCACCGGCTCGGAGACCAGCGCCTGCAGCGGATAGGATTCGATCGGCATGCGCACGCCGGCCATCGCCATCACGACCGAGGTGTGGCCCGCCGCGACGACGCCGACCTTCTTCGTGCGGATCGTGCCACGCGTCGTCTCGACGCCGGTGACGGCGCCGCTGACGTCGCGGATGATGCCCTGCACCGCGCAATTCTCGATGATGTCGACGCCGCGCCGGCTGGCGCCGCGGGCATAGCCCCAGGCGACGGCGTCATGGCGGGCTGTGCCGCCGCGCCGCTGCAGCGAGGCGCCGACCACCGGGTAGCGGATGTCCTTGCCGATATTCAGCACCGGGCAGAATTCCCGCGCCTCCTCGGGCGTCAGCCATTCATTGTCGATGCCGTTCAGCCGGTTGGAATGGACGTGGCGCTTCAGCACCTGGATGTCGTGGGTGTTGTGCGCCAGCATCATGACGCCGCGCGGTGAATACATGACGTTGTAGTTGAGCTCGGAGGAGAGCGATTCCCAGAGCTTCACGGCATGTTCGTAGAGCGCCGCGCTTTCGTCCCAGAGATAGTTGGAGCGGATGATCGTGGTGTTGCGGCCGGTATTGCCGCCGCCCAGCCAGCCCTTCTCGAGCACCGCCACATTGGTGATGCCGTGTTCCTTGGCGAGGTAATAGGCCGTCGCCAGGCCATGGCCGCCGGCGCCGATGATGACGGCGTCATATTCGGCCTTGGGCTCCGGCGAGCGCCATTGCTCCGCCCACGTCCGGTGGCCGGTCAAGGCGCCAAGTGCGAGTGTCAGGAGAGAAAATCGATGCATTCCGAGTCCGCCTTACCCGGACGATGACGGGAGAGCGGCCCGGAGGCAAGAGGCCGGCCCGCGCAAGCGCGCGGACCGGCAGGATTGCAGTCGCTAGCCGAGGATCCCGGCCTTTTCGACATAGGGCCAGACCTCGTGGCCGCCGTCGAAGATCATCTTCAGCGCGACATAGAGGATGATGATCAGGCCGACATAGGCGATCCAGCGATGCTTGCCGAGAAGCCGTGCGATGAACGACGCGGCGAGGCCCATGAGCGCGATCGACAGGACCAGGCCGAAGACCAGCACATAAGGATGCTCGCGCGCGGCGCCCGCCACGGCCAGCACGTTGTCGAGCGACATCGAAACGTCGGCGATGATGATCTGGATCGTCGCCTGGCGGAGGGTCTTCTTCTTCTGGCCCGAAACCGTGCCGTCGGCGTTGAGATCGGCATTCGCCAGGGCTTCCTGGGCATTGGCCTCATGGTGTGACTCGCGGAGTTCGCGCCACATCTTCCAGCACACCCAGAGCAGCAGGATACCGCCGGCGAGCAGCAGGCCGACCATCTGGAGAAGCTGGACGGTGACCGCGGCAAAGCCGATGCGGAGCAGCGTCGCGGCAAGGATGCCGATGATCACCGCCTTGTTGCGCTGCTCGGTCGGCAGGCCGGCGGCGGCTAGGCCGATGACGATGGCGTTATCGCCCGCAAGCACTAGGTCGATGGCGATGACCTGGAAGAATGCGGTCATAACTTCAGGCGTGATAAGATCAAACATGCGAGTCCCTTTGTTGAAAACCAACAAAATGGCTCGGCTTCGGTCCCCTGACGTCCGGGCTTAAAGGCCCACCCGACACGTCATCTCCTCCGACGAAGGCGCCCGCGAATTATCCGCTAACGCCTGTCGGCCTGGAGTTTCGGCACCATCTGCAGGCCACCCTGCCGGAAATCCAGTCCGACATCACAGCTCACATGAGCTGCCAGAGGGGCCCGGCCTGGAGACGCTCTATTTAAGTTATCCGGGGGAACCGCTCAAGCCTCTTTGCGCGGCAGCGAGGCGCAATCGTTCAATCGGCGTCCGGCGGTGGCGGCGGCGCCTTGATGACCTTGAAGACCAGCGGGGTTATCAGGAGCACGAAAAGCACCCGGCAAAGCTGGCAGGTGACGACGAAAGCCGTTTCCATGCCGAGCGCGAAGGTGATCAGCGTCATCTCGACCATGCCGGCCGGGGCAAGCGCGAGCAGCAGGCCCTCGATCGGCTGCGCCAGGAACAGGGTCCCGACATAGGCGGTGGCCGCGGCGCTGGTGATCAGCACGAGCGCCCAGCCGGTGCCGATGACGAGCACTTTCCTGACCTCGGACCATCTGACGCCGGCAAAGCGCGCCCCGATCACCGAGCCCAGCACCACCTGCACGATCGCGATCAGCCAGGACGGCGGCGCCGCAGCCGTCATCTCGGTGACGTGGACGCCCATGCTGAGGAGCATCGGGATGATCATCGGCGCGCCCGGGAACTTGATCCGCTTGGACAGGAAGAAGCCGATCAGGGCGCAGAGCGTCAGCAGGATCCAGTCGGGAATGGTGAGCAGGGCCGCATGCGAGGCGCCGAGAGACGTCCGCCCGATCGGATGGCCGATATAGATCTGCAATGCGAAGGGCACGATGAAGATCACCCCAAGCATGCGGATCAGGTGGATCATCACCAGCCGCCTGATGTCGCCGCCGAGCGAACTGCCTAGCAGCGTCAGCTCGCCGAGCCCGCCGGGCGCCGAGGCGAAGAAGGCCGTCACCTTGTCGTAGCCGCCGAAGGTCCGGAAATAGGCATAGCCGACGGTCAGCATCACCAGCGAATAGGCGATCAGGAGGGCGATCGCCGGCCACCAGCTGGCGATCGAGCCGGCCAGCGCCGGGGTGAAGGTGCTGCCGGCGAGAACCCCGACCACCGGGCGCACGAAATTGCGGGTCGGCGTCTTGAGGAGAAACCGCGAATTCATCACTGCGGCGACGGCCGTGGCGAGGATCGCGCCCAGTGTCCACGGCAGCGGCGCATGAATCAGGTAGAATACGGCTCCCCCGGCCGCCCCTATCGCAAGGCCCACGACCAACGTCAGGAATCGTTCAAGCATCGGCCTGCTTCGGACTTGCGGGGCGGTTCTTCCTGGACGGAAGGGCGGGGAAACCTCTGACCTAGAGGCTTTGCGTGTTGTGACTACTCCGAGTCCCGCCGGCCTGCAAACTCATCCGGCCAGGATTTTGTCGACCTCCGCGAGGTCGTCGGCTGTAAGCCGCCAGCCGACGGCTGCGACATTTTCCTCGACTTGTGCCGCCGACGTCGCGCCGGGGATGATGCTCGAGATGAAGGGCTTGGTCGCGAGCCAGGAAAAGGCCAGTTCCACCAGCGTATGACCGCGCGATTCGGCAAAGACGCCGAGCTTCTCGGCGACGTCGAAATTGGCGTCCTGAGCGTATTTGACGGCGTGATGCTTCATCTTTTGCAGACGCGAGCCTTCCGGCAGCGGCTGGTTACGCTTGTATTTGCCGGTCAGGATGCCGCTCGCCAGCGGCCTGTAAGGCAACAGGCCCATCCCCGCGGCTTCGAGCGCCGGGATGAGCTCCTTCTCATGGCCGCGATAGGCGAGGCTGTATTCGTCCTGCACCGAGATCGGCGGGCTGAGGCCGAGATGCTTGGCGGTCCACGCCGCCTCGGTCACCTGCCAGCCGGCGAAGTTCGAGACGCCCGCATAGCGGATCTTGCCCTGCCGGATGAGGTCCTCGAAGGTCCGCATCGTCTCTTCGATCGGCGTCAGCGGATCGGCGCGGTGGATCTGGTAGAGGTCGATCCAGTCGGTCTTGAGCCGCTTGAGGCTCGCCTCGACGGCCGCCATGATGTAGCGCCGCGAGGCGCCCGAGAGTTGCGTGCGGTTGCCGGGATCGATGCCGAATTTCGAGGCCAGCACGATATCCTTGCGGGCCGGGCCGAAAATCTCGCCGAGCGCCTTCTCCGAGCCGCCGACGCCGCCGTAGCGATCGGCCGTGTCGAAGAGGGTGACGCCAAGATCGAGCGCCTTGTGCACGATCTGGCGGGCCTGCTCCTGTTCGACGCGCTCGCCGAAATTGTTGCAGCCGAGCCCGATCAGCGACACCCGCAGGCCGGACCGTCCGAGATTCCTTATTTCCATTTTCTTGTCCCCGGAGTGAAGAGCGGCGGCAGCGAGCGTTCACTTGAACGGTGCCAAGGGAGGAAAGCGCCGCTCGTCCCGCATCGCCGCCGCCGCCGCAAGCGAACGAGAAATCCTACTGAACCCAATGGGCGCGCGATGCCTCGCGCGCGCCTCAAGTCTTGACTGCGCCGGCCGTGACGCCGGAAACCATGTAGCGCCGGACACCGTAGTAAAGCGCGATCGGCGGGATCGAATAGAGGATCGCCATGGCCATCAGGATCGTCCAGGGCGGATCGTCGATGCCGAGGAAGAGCCCGAGCGCCAGCGGGATCGTGGCCCGCTCCGGCGAGGACAGGATCAGGAGCGCGAACAGATATTCGTTCCACGACATGACGATCGCCTGCGTGCCGACAGCAATCAGCGCCGGCACCATGAGCGGCAGGTAGATCATGTAGAAAGTCTGCCAGGGCGAGGCGCCGTCGACCCTGGCCGCCTCGTCGAGCTCGATCGGCAGGCTGTTCGATTGCTGCATCAGAATCCAGATCGCGTAGGGCGCCGTGAAGGCGACGGTCGCCAGGATCAGCGCGGTACGCGTATCGAGCATCCCGTATTTGCTCATCGTCATGTAGATCGGGATCGCCAGGAAGGCGTTCGGGATCAGGTAGGAGAGCAGCGCCGAGTTGATCACGGTCGGACCTGCCGGGGTCCTGAGCCGGCTCACCGCATAGCTGCCGCAGGTCGCGATCAGGAGCACCAGCGCGCAACCGACCCGCGCGCAGATCACGCTGTTGAGAAGCTGCTGCCAGAAATATTTCAGGAAATAATGGTCCTGCGTCAGCACCGCGATGAAATTGTCGAAGGTCGGATTCTTCGGCATGACGACGCCCATCGCCTCGCGCCGCGGCGTGAAGGCGAGGAGGACCATGTTGTAGATCGGCAAGCGCGTCCAGATCAGGACGAAGAAGCCGATCAGCAGCAATTGCGCTTCGTGCCGCGCCTTTCTCATGCGTCGTGACCCTTTTTGAGCTGCTGCAGCATGTAGAACACGATCGGGATCATGATCGGTATCGCCGTCAACACCACAGCGACGCCGGTATTGAGGTCGTGCGCATGGAAGGCGTAGCGGAGGCCGACCGTGCCCAGCGTATGGGTGGCGTCATACGGCCCACCGCCGGTCATCAGGTAGATCGAGTTGAACTCGCCGAGCGCCCAGATCGAGCCGAGAACCGTCGCGGCGATGTAGAGCTTCTTGACGCCCGGCCAGGTGATGAAACGGAAGCGCTGCCAGCCGTTGGCGCCGTCGATCTCGGCCGCCTCGTAGAGATCCTTGGAGATCGCGAGCCGACCGGCGAGGAGCACGAATCCCCAGAACGGCATGTGGCGCCAGACGGACACATAGACGACCTAGCCCATCGCGAAATTCGGATCGGTGAGCCACGGCGGCTCGATGCGGAACCAGTACCACAGCACCGAATTGACCATGCCCCAATCGGGATTGAGCATCCACCGCACCGAAAGGATGCTGGCCGTCGCCGGAATCACATAGGGCAGGATGAAGATGACGCTCAGGAAGCGAATCCAGCGTCGCTCGTGGACGAAGAAGCCCGACAGGAGGAGAGCCATCGCCATCTGGATGTTCACCGAGGCGCCGACGAAGACGAGCGTATTCTTGACCGTGCGGAGATAGATTGGATCGTTCCAGAGCTTGACGTAGCTCTCCGGGTCCGACCCGAGCCAGAAGCCATAGGCGATCGGGAAGAACACGAAGAGGCTGAAGACGACGAAATAGGGGATGAGGAAAATATATCCCCATGCGATAGCGGAAATGAACGAGGAAGGGACCGACCCCACCCTGGGTCTGATTGCATCGGCGGCGAGATCGGCCATTGGCGTTTCCTCGAACTTATTTTTTCGTCGCTTACTTCGTCAGTTCCTTGAGGCGGACGAACAATTCGTCGACCGCCGCACCGGCTTCCCACTTGTCGACCAGGACGCGGCCCATGGCACGGCCCCAGACGTTTTCGGCGTTGGCCGCCGAGAGCTTGTAATTGTAGTGGTTCGGGAAGCGCTCGATTTTGCCCGACTTGTACTTCTCCTGATAGTCGAGATAGGAGGCGTGGCGATGCGGGTCGTCCTTGCTCGTCCAGAACGCCGACTCGCCGACCGCCTTCAGTGACGGGAACAC
Source organism: Bauldia litoralis (assembly GCA_945882315.1). Taxonomy (GTDB): domain Bacteria; phylum Pseudomonadota; class Alphaproteobacteria; order Rhizobiales; family Kaistiaceae; genus CAMCWB01. The sequence continues at coordinate 29,892 of CAMCWB010000021.1, forward strand.
CTGGCCGAGCGAGGCGTCGTTATATTCCTGCATGTTCTCGACCTTCGAGAAGAAGGCGACAAACTTTTTGCCCGCCTCGGCATTGTCGGCGTCCTTGAACACGACCATCGACCGCGTCTGCGACGGGTTGGCGACCGGATTGCCGTCGGCGCCGTGCGGGTAGCCGAGCGTGCCGGTCTCCTTGAAATAGACGTCCGGCTCGCCATCATCGAGATAGCGATTGATGATCGAGGAGCTCGCCACCGAGGTGATGGCAATCGACTTGTTGTGGAAGTAGGTGTTGTTGTCCTCGTTCGTCCACGTCGTCACGCTGTCGGGCGTGCAGCCGCGGTTATAGAGGCTTGCCCAATGCTCGACGGCTTTGATGAAGCCCTCGCGCACCTTCGGATCGTCGATCAGGAGCTCGCCTTCCGGCGTGATCCATTGGACGTTGTAGGCGGAGAGCTCGACGAAGAACGGGAAATAGACGTCCGCCGAGTTCGAGTTGCCCGACATCGCCTGGCCGACCGCGTTGACGCGCAGGCCGGCATCCTGGAGCTTGGTCTGGACATCGTCGCACCAGAAATTCCAGAAGCCGTCCCAATCCTTCGGAATGTCGGCCTCGGTCTTGCCGGCCTGCTCAAGCATGGTCTTCCAGTAGTTGAAGTTGCGAAGATTCTGCCCGAGCGGGAAGGCGTAGAGCGCGCGCTTGCCGGTCGTGTTGTTGTAGAAGGTCGCGCCGGTCAGCGCCGGCTCGTAGAACTCGGCCTCGCGGCCGGCGACGATATCGGTCAGTTCGACGAGCTTGTCCTCATAGGCCCATTTCGGCGAGGCGACCGCGTCATAGGACGTGCCGAAGGCCGCATCGGGCGGATCGCCCGCCTCGACCGCCGCCGGCGTCTTGGTGTTGAGGTCGCCCGAGCTGAAGAAGCTGACGGTGACGGCGACGCCGGTCTCGTCGGTGAAGCGCTTGGCGATCTCGAGGACCTTGTCCTCATCCTGCTGGTAGTCGGGCTTCGTCCACCAGACATCGATCGACTCCTGCGCGACGGCGACGGTCCCACCGACCCCGAGCGCCAGCGTCGCCGCTGACAGACTTAAGAATAGTCTTCTCATGTTGGTTTCCTCTCCCTGGGTACGTTTCCTGGCGTTTCATTTTTGTTTTTTGAAAGTGCCGAAGGGGCTTTTCGCCCCTCCGGCCGCAGTGCGTTGACTGCGTTTTCTACTTCGTCAGTTCCGTGAGACGGGCGAAGAGCAGATCGACCGCATCGCCGACGGGCATCTTGTCGACGATGATCTTGCCCATCGTCTGTCCCCAGACATTCTCGGCGTTGGCCGCCGAAAGGCCGGGCGCAAAGTGGTTGGGGAAACGGATGATGCGGTCCGACGCCAGCGCCGTCTTGTAGTTCTGGTAGGTGGCGTATTTGTGCGGGTCCTTGGAATCCGTCCAGAACGGGGTCTCGCCGACCGCCGCGAGCGACGGAAACACTTGGCCGTTGGAGACCTCGTTGTACTTCTCCATATTTTCCTTGCTACTGAAGAAGCCGATGAACTTCTTGGCGCCCTCGACATTCTTCGCAGCCTTGGGAACGATCACCGAGTGGGTCTGCGAGACGTTGCCGACCGGCTTGCCGTCCGGCGCGTTCGGATAGCCCATCGTCCGCGTCTCGTTGAAATAGACCTCGTCGTCGCCGTCATCGAGATAGCGGTTGACGATCGACAGGCTGGCCACCGAGGTGAGCACGATCGACTTGTTGTGGAAGTAGGTGTTGTTGTCCTCGTTCGTCCAGGTCGTCACGCTGTCCGGCACGCAGCCGCGCGTGTAGAGCCCGGTGAAGTGCTCATAGGCCTTGATGAAGCCGTCGCGCACCGCCGGGTCGTCGAGCTTTAATTTGCCCGTATCCTCGTCGATCCATTTGACGCCATAGGCGGCCAGCTCGACATAGAAAGGATGGTAGGTATCGCTGCCGCCGGCATGGCCCGACATGGCCTGCCCGACCGCGTTGACACGCTGGCCGGCGTCCTGGAGCTTGGTCTGGACGTCGCCGCACCAGAAGTCCCAGAAAGCGTCCCATTCCTTCGGAATATCGGCTTCGGTGTAGCCGGCTTCCTCGAGCATGGGCTTCCAGTAGTTGAAGATCCGCAGCACCTGGCCGAGCGGGAAGCCGTAGAGCGCCTTCTTGCCGGTGACGCCGTTCAGGAAGGTGGCGCCGTTCAGCGCCGGAGCATTGAATTCCGCCTCGCGGCCGGCGATGATTTCGGAGAGATCGACGAGCTGGTCGTCATAGGCCCATTTCGGCGAGCTCGTGGAATCGAAGGTCGCGCCGAAGGCGATGTCAGGCGTGTCGCCGGCGCCGATCGCCGCCGTCGTCTTGGTGATCATGTCGCCCGACGAGAAGTAGCTCGCCTCGACGGCGATCCCCGTCTCCGCGGTGAACTTCTTGCCCAGCTCGACGAGGAATTCCTCCTCCGAGGCGTAGTCGGGCTTGGTCCACCAGATGGTCACACTCTCCTGCGCGTGAGCCGCCGCGACGCCGAATGACAGCGCGGATGCCAGCGTCAGTCTGATAAGCCGTTTCATGCACGATCCTCCCAGTTCGTTTCTGACTCGGAAAATTTTTTGGTCGCAGTACGGACGCTCGTGCCCCACGAACGGGACACGAGTCGGCAGTTCTTTTCGATCAGGCGTAGACCGGCTTGAACCTCTGGACGCGGCGGCCGGTCAGGGTCTCGCCGACATAAAGATTGTCCTTGGAATCGATGGCGATCGTGTGCCCGTGGGTGAACGCCCCGAGCTGGTGGCCGGTACGGCCGTAGGTGTAGACGATCTCGCCGCTGGCATGGTCGATGATGTGGAACTGCTCGTTGCGACCATCCTGCATGTAGATGTAGCGCTGCTCGGGATCGTTCGAGAAGACCATGGTCCAGGCGGTGCCGCGTCCGTCCGGCAGCTTCGGGCGCCCGACGCGCGTCCAGATGTTGCGCACGAAGGTGCCGTCCTTCTTGTAGACATGGATGCGGTTGCCCCAGCGGTCGCAGATGTAGAGCAGGCCTTCCTTGCTGATGACGACGTCGTGGACGACGTTGGCGAAGCACCAGGGCGCGCCCGCCTCGATCTCCTCGACCGTGCCCTGGCGGCCCCACTGGCGAACATATTTGGCATTCTCGTCGAACTCGACGAGGCGGCGGTTGCCATAGCCGTCGGCGACATAGAAATGATCGTTGGTCGGGTCGACAGCGACGGCACAGGGCTTGAAGAAGCGGTCCTTGGCCGAATTCAGCGCGTATCCCTTGATCGAACCGTCATGCGAATCGTAGACGCCGCGGTCGCCGATCTTGAACAGGAAGTTGCCGTCCTTGTCGTATTTGTGGATTTGTCCGTCGAGCTGCCCAGGGATCCAGATATTCCCCTTGTAGTCGATGTTCAGCCGTTCCGGCTTGATCGGCAGGTCCTTCTTGTCGCCCCATGATTTGACGACATTACCGTCGATGTCGAAGACCACGACCATCGGCGCCGCAACCGAGATCTCCGCTTCTTCTTCCGTGAGATCCTGGCGCTGGCAGACGACGATCTTGTCGTCCTTGGTGACGGCGACGCCGCCGCACTGACCGAAGGTCCACGTCTCCGGCAACGGCTTCGGCCAGGTCGGGTCGACTTCGTAGCGCAGCACCGGCGATTTGGGCTTCGCGCCTGATCCGCCCTCGGCCTTCTCCCGCGTGAATTCGGTCTGCGTCATCTGATCCTCCCACCGATTTTTCGTTCTTATCGTTTTCGTCCTGGATCGGGCGCAATGTCGGATGCGTCAGCGCGAGCCGCTGCAGATGTCTCCCTCGACGCGTCCGGAAAAAATGTCGTGGTGGAGATTCATTCCGTCGCGCGCGCAACGCACGTCTTCCAGCCGGACGCTCCGAACTCCACCCATTGGCGCCTCTGTAGCCGTTTCTTGATGACGGCTATTTGCCCTCGACGAATGCATGATACTAAATTATGAATTCACTTCGTCAGCCGGCAAACGTGCGTGGACACGAACGAAAAATAATCACGCACGGCCGGTTGGGAGTTGCGCCGCAGGGAGGGACGAACGTGGCAACCGTTGAGATCCGCGGAGTTTACAAAAAATTCGGAGCCGTCGAAGTCATCCACGGCGTCGACATCCCGATCGCCGACGGCGAATTCGTGATCCTCGTCGGCCCGTCCGGCTGCGGAAAGTCGACCCTGCTGCGCATGATCGCCGGGCTGGAAGACGTCACCGGCGGTGAGATCCGCATCGCCGACCGCGTCGTCAACGAGGTGCCGGCGAAGGATCGCAACATCGCGATGGTCTTCCAGAACTACGCGCTCTATCCGCATATGACGGTCGCCCAGAACATGGGCTTCTCGCTGCGCCTGCGCCGCGCCCCGAAATCCGAGACCGACAGCCGCGTCAAGCGCGCCGCCGAGATCCTCGGCCTCACCGACCTCATGGATCGCTATCCGAAGCAGCTCTCCGGCGGCCAGCGCCAGCGCGTCGCGATGGGCCGCGCCATCGTCCGCGACCCGGAAGTCTTCCTCTTCGACGAGCCACTGTCGAACCTCGACGCCAAGCTCCGCGTCGCGATGCGCACCGAGATCAAGGAACTGCACCAGCGCCTGCAGACGACGACGGTCTACGTCACGCACGACCAGATCGAGGCGATGACCATGGCCGACAAGATCGTCGTCATGCGCGACGGCATCGTCGAGCAGGTCGGCACGCCGCTCGACCTCTACGACAAGCCGCAGAACATCTTCGTCGCCGGCTTCATCGGCTCGCCCTCGATGAATTTCGTCAAGGGCAAGCTCAAGGTGAACGGCACCACCTCGTTCGAATCCGACGGCGGCTTCGTGCTGCCGGTCGCCAACGCGCCGGCCAACGCCGAAGGCCGGCCGCTGGTCTGCGGCGTCCGTCCGGAGCATCTCATCATCGACCCGAGCGGCATCGCGGCCGAGATCATCGTCATCGAGCCGACCGGTTCGGAGACGCAGGTCGTGGCGCGTCACGGCGACCAGGAGATCACCTGCCTGTTCCGCGAGCGCATCAGCGCCCGGCCGGGCGAGATGATTCCGATCATCGCCAATCCGAAGCTCGTGCATCTCTTCGACGCGGAAACCGGTGCGCGGGTCTGACCGGACCGGCCGCCGAACGCGACCGGATGCCGCTGCCGGCGGGTTTTCCTTCCCGCCCGGCAGGGATATCTTTCGATTCGCGTAACTTGCCTCGCCTGCCCGATTGTCGACGGTCTCCCCGAGAGGATGGTCGTAATGGTTGAAGTAGCCGTGATCGCCCGGAAGAGCCTCCACGGAGAGCTCGTGTCGCTACTCCGCGACATGATCCTCGACGGCGAGTTGAAGCCCGGCGACAAAATCCCCGAGCAGGCGCTGTGCGCCCGCTTCGGCGTCTCCCGCACGCCGCTCCGCGAGGCGACGAAGGTCCTGGCGTCGGAAGGGCTGGTGCAGCTCCTGCCGAGCCGTGGCGCCATGGTGGCGCGGATCACCAATGCCGAGATCGAGGAGCTCTTCCCGATCATGGGCGCTCTCGAAGGCCTCGCCGGCGAGCTTGCCTGCAAGCAGGCGACCGAAGCCGAGGTCGCCGCGATCCGCGCGATGCACGACGAAATGGTCGGCTGCTACCGGCGCAACGAATATGCCGCCTATGCCAAGCTCAACCGCGCCATCCACGAGGCCTTCTTCACGGCGGCGCGCAGCCCCGTCCTGTCGAATTATTTCGGCAACCTCATCGTCCGCACCCATGCCATCCGCTTCGTGGCGCGCAAGTCGCTGGAGCGCTGGCGCGAGGCGGTCGAGGACCACGAGAAGATGATGGCGGCGCTGGAAGCCCGCGACGGCCACCTGCTCGGCGAACTGCTGCGCGAGCATCTCCGCCACAAGATCGGCATGGTCAACGAAGCGATGGCCGCGCTCTCCTCGATGGAAGCGGCCGAGTAGTCCCGGAGCTGCGGTCCAACACTCTGCCGTCATCGGCGGGCTTGACCCGCCGATGACGCCGAGGTGGGCGGTCAGGCCGGACGCCACGTCACTCGTGCTACGCGCAATCACACCGCCGTATAGCCACCGTCGATCAGGAGATCGGCGCCGGTCATGAAGGAGGATTCGTCGCTGGCGAGGAACACCGCGCCGGTGGCGATCTCGTTGGGCGCGCCGAGCCGCCCGGTGAGCGTATGGTGCGAGGCCCGCGCCGCTTCGACCGTGTCGAAGTTCTTGAGGTAGCGGCCGGTCTCGACCGGGCCCGGCGACAGCGTGTTGACGCGGATGTTCTGCGCCGCGTGATCGAGCGCCATCGCCTTGGCGAGATTGACCAGCGCGCCCTTGGCGGCGCAGTACCAGGGCCGTCCCGGCCGGGCGACGCGGGCAAGCTGCGAGGCGACCAGGATGATCGAGCCGCCGCCGCCGGCATCCATCACCGGAATCGCATGTTTGGACAGCAGGAAGGCGCTGTCCAGATTGACCTCCATCGTCCGCCGCCAGTCCTTGTGCGAGATCTCGGTGAGCGGCGCCAACGGCAAGTCGTAGACGGCGTTGCTGAACAGGATGTCGAGCCGGCCGAAGCGGCTCTTCGCCATCTCGACGGCCTTGATCGCCGTCTCCTCCAGCGCGACGTCGGCGGCAAACGCGACGGCCTTGCCGCCGGCCGCCGTGACCGCCTGGACGGTCTCCTCCAGCGCCTCCGCATTGATATCGACGCAGATGACCGCGGCGCCTTCCGCGGCGAAGAGCCGGCTGGTGGCACCGCCGATGCCGCCGCCGGCACCGGTCACGATCGCAACTTTTCCTTGAAGACGAGCCAATGATTCCTCCCGAAACCGAACAAGCGCTCGGGGCCTCTGCAGCGAGGCCCGAACTGCAGATGTTTGGTAATCGATCGACGGCGGTTGAGCGAGGGATTTTCTCGGATGGTAGGGCGGATTAGCGAAGCGTAATCCGCCGCGGGAGAGCCAGCGATGCAGACGGCGGATTACGCCTTCGGCTAATCCGCCCTACACGACTTGCCCCATAAAAAATGCCGGGCGAATGGCTTCGCCCGGCAGGTTTCGTGGATGAAGATGAGAGGTTACGGGAGCATGATCTCCGCGTTCTCTTTCTGCCACTTTTTGAGACCGGCCTTCACTTCTTCGGTCGTATAGTCGTTGGCGCCGGCGATGAAGGAGTCGTCGATGAATGTCTTGGGGTCGACCTCGGCCTTGAGCTCGCTGAGCTTGACGTAGGGCGGCTGGATGCCGGCCCAGACGTCGGGTTGCGGCTCACCGCGCAGGCGGGTGCGGACCAGCGTCGTCTGGTAGGCCGCCGTGTCGAGGAGCTTGTAGCCCGCAGGTAGGTTTTCCCACTGGTCGGGGCGCACCTTCTTAGCGATCGAGGCGACCGTCTTGTAGCCGAGCAGGCCGGCATTGTTGGCCATCGAATAGGCCTTCAGGAAGCGCGTGACCTTGTCGCGCAGCTCTTCCTTGCGCTCGTTCAGGATGACGAAGACGTTGCCGGGGTTTTCCGACGCCGCCGACGGCGTGATGTTGCGCAGCTTCATGCCGGCGGACTCGATGCCGTTGATGTCGTTGCCGCCGCCGGCAAAGGCGTCGATCGTGCCGTCCTGGAGCGACTTGGCGAGCACCGGGCCGGAATCGCCGACGACGGCCGTCTTCACGTCGTCGATCGTCAGGCCGACGAAATCGAGGATGATCTGCAGCGTACCCTGGTCGCGGTCGCCGGCAAGACCGATCGTCTTGCCCTTCAGCTCGGACAGGCTCTGGATCGGGCTGTCCGCCCGGACGCTGACGCGATCCGGGGCATACTGCATGACCTCGTAGATCACCGAGATCGGCTGGCCGGCATTGACCGCCTGCAGCACCTGGGTCGAGTCGAGCATGATCAGGTCGACTTGCTTGTTGACCAGGAAGGCGACGAACGGAACCGTCGTGTCGCCGCCATTGTCGTAGGTGACCTCGAGGCCCTGGTCCTTGTAGAAGCCGAGTTCCTCGGCGACGAAGGCCGCATAGGTCGACGTCGCGGCGACGTCGCGGCGACGTTCGGCGTCAGAAGATGGACCTTGTCGAGTTCCTGGGCTTGCGCCCCCACACCGAACGTCAAGGCGACGCTGGCTACCGCTGCCCCCATAAGACGGCGAGCGAAATCATTTCGCACTTTCATAGCGTTCCTCCCGAGAACTCTTGTTGTGGTTCGTCACAGTCTTTCTTGCAGCCTTAGTCGAGCGGCGTTGGCGCGCCGGCCGAAAGGCTGTTTCCGATCTTAGTCGGTCGTCTAACTGATAGTCGGCGCGCCGCGAAGTGTCAAGACTGCTTGCGCCAGCGCGGGCGCTCCCGCCCTTTAGGTCGAACGTTTGTCCTCCGGAAGCCGCCAATGCGCATCGAAGCAGACCGGGCGTCGGTTAAGACCCGAATGCGACACCTTGGTGGGTGACGAATCTGCGGTAATCGCCGAGTGTCGAACCACCTCAAGACCTGCCCAACCCGCCGATGTCCGTCATTCAGTTTTTTGGTTTTCTCGGCCTGGCGGTCGCTGCCGCCTATCTCCAGGCGCTTACCGGCTTTGCCTTCGCGCTGGTCCTAATGGGCGGCGTCGCATTGTTCGACCTCATGCGCTCGAACATGCCGCGGTCGTCGTCGGACTGTTGACGCTGATAAACGCTGTCCAGATGCTTTGGCGGGGACAGGGCGCGGTCATGTGGCGCCTGTTCGCGATCATCCTCGCCGGCACGCTCCTTCTCCTGCCGGTCGGGTATTTTCTCCTGAGGCATCTGAGCACCAACCACACGGCGGGGCTCTCCATCGCGCTCGGCATTGCGATCATGATCTGCAGCCTGCCGCTGGCGAAGCCGATCGAGATCATGGCCCGCATCGCCCCGCTGACCACGACCTTCGTCTTCGCCGCGCTGTCGGGATTGATGACCGGCCTCTTTTCGGCCGGCGGCCCACCGCTCGTCTACCATCTCTATCGGCAGCCGCTCGCCCGCATGGCGGTCGCCGAAACGCTGATCGGCATTTTCGGCGCAACGCAACTGGTCCGTCTGACTCTCGTCGGCAGCGCCGGCGGCTTCCACACAAGCCTGTTCGTCATCGCCGGGCTAACCGTCCCGGCCGTGATGTTGACCACCCATATCACCAGGCGCCTGCCCCCGCCTCTCGGCCCGAACGCCATGCGGAAGCTGGTCGCCGGGCTTCTGTTCTTGAGCGGCCTTGCCCTGATGGTGCCGTCGCTCGTCGGCGCCGCACGAGCGATCCCGGCCCCGTTCCCTGCCTGACGTTTCAGCTGAGCTCTCAGCCGGCGAGCGCGGCCTTGCCGTTCGCGGCCTTCTTGGCGCCGCGCTGGCCGCGCTTCCTGACGTCGGGCGCCAGGAAGCCGGCGGCAATGAACGGGATCGCCTGGTCGATGGCGCTGTCGACGTCGGACGGGTCGCAGGCGCCTTCGGATAGATCCTCGACGCGGCCGCTCTGCGAGATCAGAAACAGATAGGCGCCGACCATCGCCGTGAAGCGCCAGACGATCGAGGCCCGCGACAGATGCGGGCAGGTCTCGGCGAAGGCCTTGATGAAGGCGAAGTTCACCGAATTGAAGGCGGAGCGGCGGAGGTCGCGGGCAAAATCGAGCGGCTCGGTCCGTAGCCGCGAGTGCAGCCGGATGAACGCCTTCGGCCCCTCCCCCTGCTTGATCATCTCGATCGTCGGCGTGATGAAGCTGCGGATCAGATCCTCGAGCGGCACCGGCCCGCCGCCGGCAGCGCGTTTCGCCTCGACGAGAAGCGCCGTGCGGCGCTCGACCAGGGTTGCCGAGCGGCGCAGGAAGACGGCCGCGAAGAGCGCCTGCTTGCTGCCGAAATAATAGTGCAGCAGCCCGAGATTGACGCCGCTCGATTCGGCGATCATGCGCAGCGAGCAGGACTCGTAGCTGTGCGTCGCGAACTCTATCTCGGCGGCATCGAGAATCTTGTCGCGATTGGGAGAACGCACGGCTGCGGCGGCTGGCTTCGCGGGGGTCGTGGCTTTCATATCCTCGTTGCTTCTGGTTGCGGATCGGGCCGGGCGCCGTCGGTGCAGGCGATTCTCCGGCATCCACCTGCATAGCGTCTTGACAGGCCGGCAAGAAGCCTTCTATCCATTTAGACATACGTATAACTAACAGGGCGGCGTGTCATCCGTTTTCGACGCGACCGGCCCGGCAGGGAGGAACGACGCTGCGCCCTTGCGGGCGCCCGCCAGTCTCGTCTCCAGAATCCGGACGCCTCGGCCCGCGCGACGCGACGGCCGCCTTCGCCGAACGAAAAATCCAACGCCAGAAAAACAGGACATCCCATGTATCCCGCGCCGAAGATCATCGAGACCGAAGTCTGGACGAAGATGCCGACCGAGCTCCACCGGACCGACAAGCCTTCGGCCTGGGTCGATCATCGCGGCGCCGGTACGCTGCACTCGTTTCTCGAGGGCCCGGCCTTCGATCGCGAAGGCAATTTCTTCTGCGTCGACCTCGCCCATTCGCGCATCTTCAAGATCACGCCGGACGGCACCTGGAACGTCTTCGCCGAATATGACGGCGAGCCGAACGGCCTCAAGATCCACAAGGACGGCCGCATCTTCGTCGCCGACCATCATCACGGCCTGCTCGTCTTCGACCCGAAGACCGGCAAGCACACCGTCCACAAGCACGGGCCGCGCGAGGCCTTCAAGGGCCTCAACGACCTGTCCTTCGCCTCGAATGGCGACCTCTACATGACCGACCAGGGCCAGAGTGGCTTCGAGGACCTGACCGGCGCCATCTATCGCCTGCGCGCCGACAACAACCAGCTCGACCTGATCTTCAAGGGCCTCGCCGCCCCCAATGGCTGCGTCCTCAACAAGGCCGAGAATGTGCTGCACGTCTCCGAGACGCGCACCAACCAGATCAAGAGCATGCCGCTCCGCCCCGATCGCGGCGGCGCCCCGCGGACTCGCGTCTTCCTGCAGCTTTCCGGCTCGCCGACCGGCCCCGACGGCATGGCGATGGACGAGGACGAAAACCTCGTCGTGGTCCATGCCGGCTTCGGCACGGTCTGGGTCTTCACCGCGCTCGGCGAACCGCTCTACCGCATCAAGTCCTGCGCCGGCATGCGCACCACCAACGTCGCCTATGGCGGCCCGGACCGCAAAACCCTCTACATCACAGAGGCCGAGCACGGCTGTATCCTCAAGGCGAAGATGCCGACCGCCGGCCGCGTCATCTACGGGCTTTCGTAATGTCGAAGACGCCGCTCGAAGTCCTGAAGCTCTATCGCGACCACGACTACACGCTGCGCGACGTCATCGGCAGCCGGGCGGAACGCGATCCGGACCGGCCGCTGATCTGGTTCGACGGCGTGGAGACGAGCTGGGCCGAGATACAGGAGCAGGCGGCGAATGCTGCCGCGGCGCTGGCCGCCAAGGGCGTCAAGCCTCGCGACCGCATCGCCGTCATGGCGCGCAATTCGCCGGACCATATCATCACACTGCTGGCGCTCGGCCGCGTCGGCGCGATCATGGTGCCGATCAACCCGGAATTCGGCGTCGCCGAGACCACCTTCGTCCTCAATCATGCCGGCGTCAGCGGCGCCATCGTCAGCGCCGACACGATCGAGACCGTGCGCACGGCAAGCGCCGAGATGAAGCCGAAGCCCTGGCTGGTGGCGCTCGACAAGGCGACCGACGACGCCTCGACCTTCGCCGACCTCCTCGCCTCGGGCAAGGGCAAGACGCCGCCGCAGGCCGGCGGGGCCGACGATCCGGTGATCATCATCTTCACCTCGGGCAGCACCGGCTTCCCGAAGGCGGTCCTCCACAGCCAGCGCAACTTCATCACCGCCGGCGAGGCCTTCGTCGCCCGCATTGCGCTGCAGGACACCGACCGGCTGATGATCGTCCTGCCGATGTATCACATCAACGCCATGTTCTATCAGGTCGCCGGCACGCTCGCCGCCGGCGCCTCAATGGCGATCGTGCCGCGCTTCTCGGCTTCGAAATTCTGGGAGACCGCGGTCGAATCGAACTCGACCGAGATCAATTTTATCGAGGCGGTCGGCGCCATCCTCAAGGAGCGCCCGCGCAGCGAATTCCGCCCCGAGCACAAGGTCCGCACCATCTATGGCGTGCGCCCCTGGCTGGTCGAGATCTTCAACAAGGAGTTCAACGTCCCGGTCTGCGTCGGCGGCTACGGCATGAGCGAGATCCCCGGTGTCATCTCGACGCCGCTCGACCGGCCGAACGCGCCGGGCAGCATGGGCCAGCTCTGCGTCCACCCCGACCCGTCGCGGCGCTGGGCGAAGTGCCGGATCGTCGACGATGCCGGCAACGATCTCGGCGACGACCAGATCGGCGAATTATGGGTCGACACGCCGATCGTCATGAAAGGCTATTTCCGCGATCCCGAGCAGACCGCCGCCGCCTTCGAGGGGCCGTGGTTCAAGACCGGCGACCTCGTCAAGCGCGACAAGGACGGCTTCTACACCTTCGTGTCGCGCAAGAAGGACATCATCCGCCGGCGCGGCGAAAATATTTCCGGCGTCGAGCTCGATCGCGTCATCGGCGAGCATCCGGGCGTGCTGCAGGTGGCGGTCATCGCCGTGCCGGCGGCGCTCGGCGAAGACGACATCCTGGCTGCGGTCGTGAAGCGCGATGGCGCGAAGCTCGAAGCATCCGACATCGCCGCCTGGTGCGCCGAGCGCCTCGCCCCGATGAAGGTGCCGCGCTACGTCGCCTTCCTCGATGCGCTGCCGCTGACGCCGACCATGAAAATCAACAAGAACGCTCTCCGCCAGGACAAGGGCCTGATCGGAAGAAGCGTCGATCTCGGAGAGAACACACGCCGGCCGCAACGATCGGCATAGCGACCGACCGGCGGCCATTGGGAGGATAAAATGCGAAAGCTTCTCGGTTTGATGCTGATGGGGCTCCTCGGCGCCGGCGCTGGTCCGTCCGTCGCCCAGGATGCCGGCGACTACCCCAACAAGCCCGTCCATATCGTCGTTCCTTATGTTGCCGGGGGCGGCGGCGACATCTTCGCGCGGCGCGTCGCCAGGCCGCTCGCCAAGGAACTCGGCACCGAGATCGTGGTCGAGAACCGCGGCGGCGCCGGCGGCAATATCGGCATGCAGGCGGCAGCCTCCGCCGCACCCGACGGCTATACGATCGCCTTCGCGCTCAGCGCCCAGCTTGCCCTCAACCCGACCATGTATCCCAACATGACCTGGGACCCGATCGAGGATTTCGAGCCGATCACCTGGCTCGCCTGGGCGCCTTACGTGCTCGTCGTCCATCCGAGCGTCCCCGCCAAGACCGTGTAGGAGCTGATCGACTACGAGAAGGCCAATCCCGGCAAGCTCTCCTTCGCCTCGCCGGGCATCGGCAGCCCGCCGCATCTCGCCGGCGCGCAGATCAACAAGCTCGCCGGTATCAACATGCAGCAAATTCCCTACCAGGGCGGCGGCGCGGTCTATCCCGATCTGCTGGCCGGCCGCGTCTCGATGTATTTCGCGACGCTGTCGAGCTCGGCCGGCCACATCAAGGACGGCAAGCTCAATTTGATCGCCACCGGCGCCGCCAAGCGCCCGGCCGTGCTGCCCGACCTGCCGACAGTCGCCGAGACGCTGCCCGGCATCGACGTCACCGTCTGGTACGGCGTCCTTGCCCCGAAGGGCACGCCGCGGCCGATCATCGACAAGCTCAACGCCGCCTTCGTCGCCGCGATGAAGGATCCGGAACTCGCCAAGATCCTCGCCACCGACGCCGTCGAGACGGTCGCCAGCACGCCGGAAGAGCTGACGACGCACATCACGGAAGAGATCGCGAAATGGGCGCCGATCATCAAGGACTCCGGCGCCACGCTCAACTGACCCGACAACGGGCTCTCCCGAGGGCCGCGGCCGGACACCCGAAAGGGCCGGCCGCGGTCATTTCCTCAAGACGAAAAACATTCTCGGACTGCCAAGCAGGAAGACCATGGCCAAAAAAGTCGACTTCCGGACCGATATCGCCTGGAGCAAGCCGGATCGCATCACCGTCAAGGGATACGACCTTTGCAGCGAGATTCTCGGCGTCATGTCGCTCGGCGACATGGCCTTCCTCGAACTGACCGACCGCCTGCCCAACGAGCGCGAGTCGGCCGTCTTCAACGCCATCGCCGTGACGCTGGTCGAACACGGCCTGACGCCGAGCGCCATCGTCGCCCGCATGACCTATGCCGGCGCTCCGGAGGCGATGCAGGCCGCCATTGCCGCCGGCATTTCCGGCCTCGGCACCGTCTTCGTCGGCAGCATGGAGACCGCGGCCAGAATGCTTCAGGAGGCGCCGGAGAGCGGCGACCCTGCCGCTATCGCCGCCGACATCGTCGCCGATTTCCGCCAGCGCCGCCGCGTCGTGCCCGGCCTCGGTCACCATTTCCACAAGCCGGTCGATCCGCGCGCCCCACGCCTCTTCGAGATCGCCGCCGCCAACGGATTCGCCGGTCGCCATGTCGCGCTCATGTAGGCGATTGCCGCAGAATCGGAAAAGCAGTTCAAAAAGCCGCTCCAGGTCAACGCCACCGGCGCCATCGGCGCCATCGCCAGCGAGCTCGGCATTCCCTGGAACATCGTCCGCGGCATCGGCGTCATGGCCCGCGCCATCGGCCTCGTCGGCCATATCCGCGAGGAAATCAAGCGGCCTATCGCCCGCGAGATCAAGCGCCGCTCGGAGATCGCCGCGCTGTCGCACTCCTCAGCGAGGAAGAGGCGCGCGCCGCCGCAGGCGAATAGGCATGAACTACGACAGCGCGCGCCAAGGCCCGCTTGCCGGGATCAGGATCGTCGACCTCACAAGGCTGATCGACGGCAATGTGCTGACGCAGCAGCTCGGCGATTTCGGCGCCGACATCGTCAAGGTCGAGCCGCCCGAAGGCGACCCGCTGCGCGCCTGGATGGTCGAGGGCATCTCCTATTACTGGAAGGCCTACGGCCGCAACAAACGCTCGGCTGTCCTCAACCTCCGCGATCCCGTGGCCCTCGACGCTCTTCTCAAAATCCTCGATGGGGCCGATGTCTTCATCGAGAATTTTCGGCCGGGCGTGCTTGAGAAGATGGGCCTCGCGCCCGAGCTTCTCCTGAAGCGCAATCCGGGCCTCGTCATCGTCCGCATTTCCGGCTTCGGCCAGACCGGTCCTTACGCGCAGCTTCCCGGCTTCGGCACGCTGGTCGAGGCGCTGAGCGGGCTTGCGGCGCGCACCGGCTTCCCCGACCGCGAACCGGTGCTGCCGCCGACCGCGCTCGCCGACATGGTGGCCGGCATCCACGGCGCCATGGCGGTCATGATCGCCCTCCATTCGCGTGACCTCGGCAAGAGCCGCGGCCAGGTCATCGACCTGTCGCTGCTCGAGCCGCTGGTCTCGATCCTCGGCCCCGAGGCGGCGATCTTCCGAGCCACCGGCAAGGTGCTGGAACGCGTCGGCAGCGGCTCCAACACCAGCGCGCCGCGCAACGTCTATCGCTGCCGCGACGGCAAATACATCGCGCTCTCCGGCTCCATCCAGTCGATGGCCTTCCGCATCTTCGACATGGTCGGCCGGCCCGACATGAAGACCGATCCGCGCTTCTCGACCAACGGCGCCCGCATCCAGCACCGCGCCCTGGTCGACGAAGCGGTCGGCGGCTGGTTCGCGGCGCGCGACCGCGACGAAGCGCTGGCCGCGATCCACGCCGCGGAAGTCACCGCCGGCCCGGTCTTCGACAGCGCCGACGTCAATGACGACCCGCATTTCCGCGACCGCGAGGTGCTGGTCGAGATGGAGGACGACGAGCTCGGCTCGGTCCCCCTCCACGCCATCACGCCGCGCCTGTCGGAAACCCCCGGCGTCTGGCGCCGCCCTGCCCCGACGCTCGGCGCCCATACGCGCGAGATCCTCGCCGAGGCCGGGCTTGCGCCCGCCGCGATCGACGCCATCGTCACCAGGAAGGACCTCGCCTGATGTACCGCTCCATGCTCTATGTGCCGGCGTCCTCGCAGCGCTTCATCGAGAAGGCGTCAACCCGCGGCGCCGACGCCATCATCCTCGACCTCGAGGACAGCGTCGCGCCGGACGAGAAGCTTCCCGCCCGCGAAAAGCTGGACGCGTCGGTACGCCAGGTTTCATCCGCCGGCGCCGCGACGCTGATCCGCATCAACCGGCCGCTGACGCTCGCCCTCGGCGATGTCCAGGCCGCCGTCAGGAGCGGCGCCGACGGCATTCTCATCACCAAGGTCGAGGGCCCGGAGCATGTCCGCCTCGTCATCGAGGTTGCCGAAGACGAAGAGCGCCGCATCGGGCGGAGCAATCCGCTGAGCGTCATCACCGTCATCGAGTCGCCGGCGGCGGTGTTGAAGGCACGCGAGATCGCCACCGCCCATCCGCGCGTCGCCGGCATGCTCGCCGGCGGCGAGGATCTGGCGACGACCCTCGACGCCGAGGCCTCCGCCGAGACGCTGCGCTTCTCGAAGCTCCTCATCCACATGGCTGCCAAGGCGGCCGGCATTCCCTCTTATGGCACGCTCGGCACCGTCGCCGATTTCGCCGATGTCGACCTGATCCGCGCGCTGGCTGCGGAGGCGCGCCGCCACGGCTTCGACGGCGCCACCTGCGTCCATCCGAGCATCGTTCCGATCCTCAATGAGGGCTTTACGCCGAGCGCGGCGGCGGTCCAACATGCGACGGGGCTTCTCGCTGCGGCCGAGGCGGCGCGGCGGGAAGGCAAGGGAGCGGCGACCTACCAGGGAAAGATGATCGACGAGCCGGTCTATGAGCGCGCCAGGCGATTGCTGGCCCGCGCCGACCGGTTCAAGGGAAAGAACTGACGCCAACAACAAACATATGGAAGCACCGCGTCGCACGACAAGAAGGCGACGCGGACCGGACAGGGAGGTTCGGCGCGGCCATGTCTGGCTATGACATCAAGGACCTGATCGGCGGCGCGATCCTGATCGCGCTGGGCATCTTCGCGGCCGTCTTCGCCGCGATGACGCTCGACGTCGGCGACCCGGCGCATATGGGCCCCGGCCTCTTCCCCATCGCGCTCGGCATTCTGCTCACCGGCTTCGGCGTCCTCATCCTGATCCGCGCCCTGATCATTCGCGGCACCTTCGAGCTGCCGCAATTCGAGCTCCGGCCCTTCCTCGCCATCGTCGCCTCGACGGCGTCGTTCGCGCTCACCATCGAGACGCTCGGCGCCGTGCCGGCCATCGTCATCATGACGCTCGTCGCCCGTCTCGCCGACGAGCGCATCGGCTTCGTCCGGCCGCTGGTCCTCGGCATGTCCCTCGCCGTGTTTGCGACCCTCATCTTCAGCATCGGCCTGAAGCTGCCGATCTACCCCTTCATCCGGCCCTTCTGATGGATGGCGCCCTTCTCCAGAATGTCCTGCTCGGCCTCGAAACGGCCGTCGATCCGGCCAACCTGGTCTTCTGCTTCTTCGGCGTCTTCCTCGGCATGGCGATCGGCGTGCTGCCCGGCATCGGCCCGCTCGCCACCATCTCCATGCTCTTCCCGATCACCTTCCATCTCGAGCCGACCGCCGCTCTAATCATGCTCGCCGGCATCTATTACGGCAGCGCCTATGGCGGCTCGACGACGGCGATCCTGCTCAACGTGCCGGGCAGTCCCTCGGCGGCAGTCGCCTGCCTCGACGGCTACCCGATGGCCAAGGAGGGCCGCGCCGGCGTCGCCCTCCTCCTGACCACGGTCGGCTCCTTCATCGGCGGCAGCATCGGCATCCTGCTGATGATGCTGTTCTCGCCGGTCATCGCCGACGTGGCGCTCGATTTCGGCCCGGCCGAATATTTCTCGCTGATGGTGCTGGGCCTCGTCGCGGCATCGACCATCGCCTCCGGTTCGGCGATCAAGGGCCTCGCCATGGTCGTGCTCGGCATCCTGCTCGGCCTGGTCGGCAGCGACATCTACACCGGCGCCTCGCGCTACACCTTCGGCGTCGAGGAGCTTTACGACGGCATCAGCCTCGTTGCCCTGTCGATGGGCATCTTCGGCGTCGTCGAGGTGATCGCCAGCGTCAACTCGGTCAAGGGCGGCACCGTCACCCGCGAAGGCCTCGACTTCCGCTCCATGATCCCGAAGCGCGAGGACTGGCGCCGCTCCTGGATGCCGATCCTCCGCGGCACCGGCATCGGCGCCTTCCTCGGCACGCTGCCCGGCGCCGGCGCGCTGATCTCCTCCTTCATGGCCTATTCGGTCGAGAAGCGGATCAGCAAGCACCCGGAAGAATTCGGCAAGGGCGCCGTCGAAGGCATCGTCTCGTCGGAATCGGCCAACAACGCCGCCGACCAGACCTCCTTTATCCCGGCGATGACGCTCGGCATTCCCGGCAGCGCCACGATGGCGCTGATGATCGGCGTCCTCAATATCCACGGCATCACGCCCGGCCCCTCCTTCATCGCCGAACGCCCGTACATGTTCTGGGGGCTGGTGATGAGCTTCTGGATCGGCAACGCCATCCTCGTTGTCCTGAATATCCCGCTGATCGGCGTCTGGGTGAAGCTCCTGACGGTGCCTTACACGATCCTCTATCCGGCGATCCTGATGTTCATCTGTATCGGCGTCTACAGCGTCGAGAACCTCACTTTCCATGTCTGGCTGGTCGTCCTCCTCGGCGCCTTCGGCTACGGCCTCCGCGTCCTCGATTTCTCGCCGGCGCCGCTCATCCTCGGCTTCGTCCTCGGCCCGATGATGGAAGAGAATTTCCGCCGCGCCATGCTGATGTCGCGCGGCGGCTTTGCTACCTTCATCGACCGCCCGATCAGCGCCGCCCTGATCGTCCTGACCGCAATCATCCTCATCTGGGGCCTCGCCACCGCCTTCCGCCAAAAACCCGGCGTCACCGCCGACATCCCGCAGGAAGAATAGAGACCTGCGATGATCGACGTCCTCGGCCTCGTGCCGATCGCTGCCGAAAAGCGCGAGGATTTTGCCGCCGCCGGTCTCAACCTGATCACGATCGGCATCGATGACGACCGCGCCGCCATCATGCGAGATACCGCCGCGACCGTGCGCGCCGCCGTCACCTCGGGTGTCTATGGCGTGACCGGCGCCGAAATCGCCGCGCTGAAAAACGTGGAAATCATCTGCACGCTCGGCGCCGGCACCGATACCATTGACATGGCGGCGGCGGAGGCGCGCGGCATCGCCGTCACCAACGGCGCCGGACTCAATGCCGATACCGTCGCCGACCACGCCATGGCCCTACTGCTGACGGCGGTTCGCGACGTCGCCCATTTCGACCGCCAGCTTCGTGCGGGCGCGGACATGACCACGATCCGCCGCGTCCGGCCGGGCCTCGCGGGCAAGCGCATCGGCATCGTCGGCATGGGCAAGATCGGCTCGCGCGTCGCCGACCGCGGCGCCAAGGGCTTCGGCATGGAAGCCGGCTATCACAACCGGAACCCGGTCGCGGATTCGCCCTATCGCTATTTCGCGAGCCTCGCGGCGCTAGCCGACTGGGCCAACTTCCTGGTCGTCACGGCGCCCGGCGGCGCCGGCAGCCGGCACATCGTCAACGCCGACGTGCTGCGGGCACTCGGGCCGAAAGGCTTCCTCGTCAATGCCAGCCGCGGCAGCCTCGTCGACACCGAAGCCCTCGTCGCCGCGCTTCGCGACGGCACCATCGCCGGCGCCGGTCTCGACGTCTTCGAGGGCGAGCCCGACCTGCCGCCAGGCCTGCGGACGCTCGACAACGTCGTCCTCACCCCGCACATGGCCGGTCTCTCCTTCGAGTCCATCGACGCGATGTTCGCCATCGCCATCGCCAACATCAAAGCCCACTTCGCCGGCGACCCGCTGACCTCGGTGGTGCTGCCGGGCAAAGGCCGTAGGGCGGGTTAGCCGGAGGCGTAACCCGCCAAACCCGCCCGCCTCAGATCTTCAGCAGGCGCGCCGGGTTCTTGCTGAGGATCATCCGGCGTTCCTCATGCGTCAGGCCGGGAATCGATTCGACGAAGTCGACCGGCTTCATGACCGCCATGCCCTGCGGGAAATCGGTACCGGTGACGATGCGGTCGACGCCCACGAGATCGATCAGGAAGCGCATGATCTGCGCGTCATGCGTGATCAGGTCGTAATGGAAGCGCCGCAGATACTCCCGCGCCGGCCGCTTCAGATGCTTCAGCTCTGAGCTGAGCCCCATGCCGGCCTGGAGCCGCCCGATCAGCCAGGGGAAGGTGCCGCCGGCATGTGGCAGGAACACCTCGAGCTTCGGGAACGCGTCGAGCACGCCGCCGCACATCAGGCTGACGGCGGCGTAGCCGGCTTCCTGCGGATTGCCGAGCGTGTTGATCATGAAGTGGTC
Organism: Bauldia litoralis; assembly: GCA_945882315.1. Taxonomy (GTDB): domain Bacteria; phylum Pseudomonadota; class Alphaproteobacteria; order Rhizobiales; family Kaistiaceae; genus CAMCWB01. Next base: position 50,216 of record CAMCWB010000021.1, read on the forward strand.
CTTCATGCGCTCCGGATCGGTCGGGTAGAGATTGGTCAGGAAGAGCGGCAGGCCGAGCGCCTCGGCACGCTCATAGATCGGCCAGAACTCCTTCTCGTGAGGGTTCTTCCCGTTGATGTGCTCGGCCATCCACACCGCCTTCATGCAGGGCTGCTTGGCCATGCGGTCGAGTTCCTCCAGCGACAGCTTGATGTCCTGCAGCGGCAGTGTGATCGTGCCGTAGAAGCGGTCCGGATATTTCTCATGCATCTCGACGCAGGCGTCGTTGGCGGCAGCCGAGAGCTCAAGGCCGAAGCCGGGCGGCGCCCAGTAGACGAGCGGATTGGTCATCGACAGCGCGTTGGTGTCGACCTTGCGGTTGTCCATCGCCGCGATGATGTCGTCGACATTTGTCATCGTCCTGCGCATCGACGAATGCTGGGTGGAGCCGGGCACCGACAGGAGGAGCGGACCCTTGGCGTCCTCGCTCATGACCGCACCGTGGGCGGGTCCCTTCTTGATCATCAGGTCGACGAAGGCCTGGGGATACCAGTGCATATGCGCGTCGATGACCCGGCCATAGGGTCGGGTGCCGGCGTTGGGGCCGGCCGGCGCTGCGTCGCGTGCGTTGGACAAAGTTCTCTCCCTTGAGTCGGCTGCTGCCGGCGCTGAGCGTGCCGTGCATTTGTTGGTTGGCTTGGCAGTACGGGCTGGCGTCTTCCCCGGACGGGGTATTGGCCGGCCCATGCCCACCGGTACAAGGGGAATGTTGGCACGTCCGAAGCCGGGATTTATTCGCGTGCAGGGGAGGCTTGAAGTACGCTCCCTTCATAAAACGCGCAAAAAAGCCTCCGGGAGGAATGACGATGAGCGAAGTTCTCATGGCCGAATGGTTCGATATCGCCGACGACGCGCGCGATGGCGTCTGGGCGTGGATGCACAAGGACTACCTGCCCGCACTTCAGTCCGCGCAGGGCGTGGCGTGGGTGGGCCACTACGAGATCGTCGCGCTGCCCGACAGGCCCTATATCGAAGGCGCGCCGCGAAGGAAGCAGACCAGCGACCCTGCCGTCGCACCCGGTTGGCAGAATGTCGTTTTGACGGCAGCGATATCGCCCGACGTCTTCTTCGGTCCGGGCAATCCCGTGGAGAAGCTGCACAAGACGCATGCCGGCAAACGGGCGGCTTTCGAGAATTATCGTTCCGCCGTCTTCATCGAGGAGCAGGTGATCAACGCGCCGGAAGTGCGCGCCTTGCCCTATGGGATGGGCCCGCCGCCAGCCATGCAGCTCGGCAATTTCAACGCCGACAGACCCGAGGACGAGATCGAGCTGGCGCGCTGGTACAGGGCCGAAAGATTCCCCAGGGTTTCGGTTTCACGCGGCATGATCCGCGGGCGCAAGCTTCTGTCGATGGCGGGCTGGCCGAAGCACGGCGTGCTTTGGGAGTTTACGGATCTGCCGGAAGGCGAATTCTCTTTCGAGCCGCGCTTCATCGAAGCCGACCGGCATGAAAACTGGCCGGGGCGGCACGTCCTCGAATACGTCACCCACGCCCCGCACGGTCCCCATGCCGGGCGACGCATCTGGCTGCCGGTACAGCCGTCCTAGAGCGTTTCACGATTGCCCGAAGCGGCTGCGATACCCTCTCCCTGTGGAGACCATTGCACAACGCCGGTTGTTGGGTCCTCCCCCGTTTACGGGGGAGGTGGCGACACGAAGTGTCGACGGAGGGGGCGGCGACCCAAAAGGCTTATTGAGGGTTTCAGTCGCTTCAGAGGCTGTGGTCGCCCCCTCCACCGCCTATCGGCGGTCCCCTCCCCCGCTTCGCAGGGGAGGATCAACCGTTCCGCAAAGGTCTTCGTGGGGAGAGGGCTTTGAACCTTAGCGCGCGTGGCGCGCCATGGATTACTTGAGCGGCGTGCGCGTTGAAGGCGGCACGCCCACGACGGCCATGCGTATGATCTCGCTGCCGCTATTGAGCAGCTGATGTTCGACGACATCGGCCGGCGTGAAGACGGTGTCGCCGGGGCCGACCTTCTGTTCCCGCGTTTCGCCGCTGTCGGTCTTCCACTGCATCACGCCGTGGCCGCTGATGATGAAATAGACTTCTTCGAAGTCCGCGGGGTAGTCGACCTCATGGGTTGCGGTTCTGTATTTGACGTGGCGGTGCCAGTGATGCGGGCTGTGACCGGGGTTCACGTCATCGATGTTGAAGAAGAACTTCTCCGTGGCGAGGATGCGCTTCACCTGCCCGGCTTCCTTGCCGCCGCTCATGTCCTGCGACTGGACATCGTCCGCCCTGATGATTTTGAGTTCTTGTGCCATTGGGTCGATCCTTGACCGGGAGTGTTGAGGTCTGCCTGCGGCAGGAGCCGACTTCAGTACATTGAAATCGACGATCGAACCACTGGCAGGCTCTTGCCGCGCCGGCTGTCGGCTGTGCCTTGGAATGCACGCGGCTTCGCGGCGGCGGCTCAGGAGCAGATGCCGTTCCGCTCCACACCCGCCCACGGCACGAGCGTCACGAGCCCGTCGAGACGATCGAGCCGCGACGCGAGCGGCATGTTCTGGCGCAGGAGCTTTGCCAGCCGCGCGGTGCGATTTCCGCCCGGATCGAGGGCGCGGCAGCAGACATACTCTTCGACCAGGCTCGCCTGCTGCTCGTAGCCGTAGTCGAGGAATCGCTGCCGGCTGTCGCCGTCGAACAGATAAGGGTCCTTGGTGCTTCCGTGCTCGCTGAAGGCGAGAAACGGATGGTAGCGGGTGACGCTGCGGTTCTGCCACTGCCAGACATGGGTCATCTCGTGGGCGAAGAACATCGCCGCCACATGGTTCAGCGCGCCGTCGGGCCGGGCCACGTAATCCTTGAGGTAGTTGTCGGGGCTCGTATGCAAGTGCTGGAACAGGACGATGCCGGCGGTTCTGCCGGTGAAGGTCGGCCCGTCGGGCGGCGGCTGGATGCGCTCACGGCAGGTGTTGCGCGGGCGGACGGGATAGGTTCTCTCGAAGATCCCGACGAGCCGGTTGCTGGCGATGCGAACGGGCGCCGGATCGAAGCTTTCACCCTGGAGTCCGACCATGAATTCGCGTTCGGCGAGGGTCAGCGGGCGGCCGCAGGACGCGACCGCGAGAAGCGCAAGAACAGCGAGGAGAGCGAGGAGGGATCGAAACACAGCAACACGATATTGCCTAGGTCTCGGTTTGGCGAGACCGGACAGCAGTATGCGCAATCGCTATCCACCGCGCCTGGCGCAAAGCGGACACGCCTCTCCTCCCCGTCCGGCGCGACCAAGTGGCAGGCAAATATCCACCCGTATGGGGCCTATGATTTTGTCCCGAATGGCAATCATGCTTGATGACGACTGAGCAAATTGCCCCCACGCTCCATCCTGTGCGGCCGGATCATGGCTCGATCGACACGAACCGGACTCAAGAATGTCCAACGACGGAACGACCGAGCCGGATCCAGCGACTGAGCCGGTCGACCCGACGCATCGGCTCGATAGCCTCAAGGCCATCCGACAGCTCCCCGACACGCCGGCGCCGGATGGCTGGCGCAATGCGATATTGGGCCGTTTCGGTCTTGCCGCTTCCGTCCTTGTCCATCTGTGCCTGGCGCTATGGGCAATCGGCTGGCTCGCTTCGCCTCAGAAACCGGTCGAGGAAGAGGTGATCCCGGTCACGATTGTCCCGGAGGAGGAGGCGCCCAAGCCGAATCCACCGTCACCCCCGGAGAATTCCTCTCAGAAGAATCCCCCTCGCGCGAGCAATCCGTCAGCCGCTTCAAAACCACCGGCCGAGCCTCTACCCCCGCGTCCAACTCCGCCTTCGCCTTCGCCTCCGCCTCCGTCAGCGGCCCCTGCCGATTTGTCCGATATGCTCGCCTCGCTCGGAATCGCGGCGGACAGCCGTCCGACAACACTTTCCAAAGAAGAACTGGACGCGGTGAAGGCGCAGGCAAAGCGGTGTTGGAAAATTCCTTCGGGCTGGACCGAGCCGCGGCAAATATCGGTGACAATCCGCTTTCAACTCAATCCCGACGGCTCGCTCAAGGGTTCCCCGTCCGTGGTCGCGTTCCCTGCGAGCCAACTCGGCAAGGAGGCTGCTACCAACGCAGTGCGCGCCGTCACCGAATGTGGTCCGTTTAAGCTGCCCGCGGACAAATACGACCAATGGAACGACATACAACTTCGCTTCGAACCATAGAGCCCGCTATCCGCCCGGCGCAAGGGCGAGAGCGCCGCGGACCCTGTCCAAATAGATCAGGGCGTCCTTATACCAGCCCGCACTGATCAGAACCGATGTGCCCAGTCACGCATTCCGATGGACATGATCTTCCAAGGTCGATCGATAAGGTTGTTCCAGGCGTCACAGCACAGGGCAACGATCTCGTCGTAGGTTTTGAACACACGGTTCGACA
>CAMCWB010000022.1 GCA_945882315.1 Bauldia litoralis
ACAGATCGTCATGCGCAAAATCGACGGTTGGCAGACCCTCGCAACCAAGCCCGTCGATCAGCCGGTTGACCTGGCCGCCTGAACCGATACCTTCACCACGCCGGAGCCACGTCACGCGAATTCCAACACGACCAGCGACGGCACCCGGAGGCCGGCTGCACCACGCCGCAGATTGCCGCCATCACAGGGCACTCGCTCAAGACCGTGACGACGATCCTCGACAAATATCTTGCCCGCACCCGCGTTCTCGCGGGCGAGGCCGTGGCCCTATTCGAGAACGCAAAGAGCACAAAGTTTGCAAACCGTCTGCAAACCAGAACCCCGAAGCCCTCAAAAGGAGACGTTAAGTGATTGAAGTCATTGGCGCGCTCGGAGAGATTCGAACTCCCGGCCCCCAGATTCGTAGTCTGGTGCTCTATCCAGCTGAGCTACGAGCGCATCGGCGGCATAGCTAAAGAAACGATCGGATGATTGCAAGCCGGTGACGGCGTTTGGTCTCGCCTCAGTCCGGATTTCCCTGCCTCGGGCGGTCCGGGATGGTGATCTCGAAGGCGGAACCCGGCCCGGCCCGCTCCAGAAGCGCGATGTTGCCGCCATGGGCGCCGACGAGTTCCGCGGCAATCGCCAGGCCGAGGCCGGTGCCGCCGGGGCGGGCAGCGCCCTGAAAAGCCTGGAAGAGATGAGCGCGGGCCTTTTCGGGCACGCCGGGGCCGGTGTCCTCGAGCAGGATCGAGACTTGGTCTTCCTTTCGCGAGGCGGAGATGGTGAGCCGGCGGACGACGGCCGGCCCAAGGTCGCCCTCCAGCGCCTGCACGGCATTCCGGCCGAGGTTGACCAGCACGCGGAAGAGCTGGTCGGGGTCGGCGTCGATTTCCAGCCCCTCGGGGATCTTCTTGACCCATTCGATGGTCGGGTGGCCGACGAGGCCGAGACCGTCGGCGACGTCCTCGACGAGGCGCGACAGCGACACCAGCCGGCGCGAGGGCTTGGCCTCGCCGGCGCGGCCGTAGGCGAGCGTCGTCTGGCAATAGGCGATGGCGCGGTCGAGCGCGGCGATCAGCTTCGGGGCGAAGCGCTGGACGGTCGGATCGGGCAGGCTGCCGAGGCGGTCCGAGAAAAGCTGCGCCGCGGCGAGCATGTTGCGGAGGTCGTGATTGATCTTGGAAACGGCGAGGCCGAGATCGGCGAGGTGGCGCTGCTGCTGCAATGTCGAGCGGAGATCGCGCTGCATCGCGGCGAGGTGATCCTCGGCGACGCCCATCTCGTCGGTGCGGCCGCTCGGCTCGATGATGCGACCGCTATCCTCGGGGGCCTCGGAGAAGCGCACCATGTTGTCCGACATCCGCCGCATCGGACGGACGAACAGGCGATTGATGCTGAAATAGAGAAGCCCGCCGACGAGCACCGAGATCAGCACCGCGAGCCACAGGATATAGACGGAGAACTCGACCATGGCGCGGCGAAGCTCGCGGTCGTCGATGAGGAGCTCGATCACGGCGCCGGAGCGCGTGGTGCTGACGACCCGCACGGTGCGCGGTTCGGTCGCCACCATCGTGTCGAGCGCGTCGATGAATTCGGTCAGCGGCTCGGTGGCGCGCAGATCGACCATGCGGTCGACGTCGGGCGGCATTTCGACGGTGGCGATGAGGCGACTGATCGGGCCGCTGCGGATGGCGATCGCCACCGCGCCGACCGCGCCGAGGATCTCGTTCTGGACGTCGCGCGGCACGTCGATCGCATCGGTCGAATCGGCGATCAGGGTGCTCGCCGCATCGGCCAGCGCGATGCGGTCATGCAGCCAGGTCATGCGGAAATTGGCGACCGACGGCAGGTAGATCAGGAAGGCGGTCGCCATGACGTAGAGGACCGTCAGCAACAGGAGCTTCCACGACAGGCCGAGGCCGCGCCGTGTCGTCTTCCCGGTGCCGCTCCGCGCCTCGCCTATCGACCCGTCACTTGCCAACCGGTCACCCGAATTTTCGCAGGAACTCGATGATGCGGCGCTGCCAGGGCGGCGTCAAACCGGGCGCCAGGAAGGTTTCGGCGACGCGCCGGGCGATTTCGGCGCGGGCCGGATAGGGCGGCACGAGATCGATCAGCGCCCTGATGTCGAGCTTGTTGGCGACCGCGAGCGACCAGATGGCGATCTGCTCGCCGGCCTCATGGCCGACGATCGCGGCGCCGAGCACGCGGCCGCGCGGGCTGACGATGACCTTGACGAAGCCGGCCGGCATGCGCTCGGCCTGGACGCGGTCGTTTTCGACGAAGGGGAAGCGGAGGATGCGCACCGTCTCGCCGGCCGCCGTCGCTTCGGCCTCGCTCATGCCGACGCGCGCGATCGCCGGGTCGGTATGGGCGACCATCGGAACGTCGCTGACGCGCGGCTTCCGCTGCAGGCGGAAGAGGATGTCCTGGAGGATCTTGCCGGCTTCATAATCGCCGCGCTCGGCGAGCGCCGGGCCGGCGATCGAATCGCCGATCGCATAGATGCGGTTGTTGCTGGTGCGCAGCAGCCTGTCGACGAGGATGCCGTCCGGGCCATGGTCGACGCTCGCCGCCTCGAGGCCGAGATCGGCGATGTTGGGCGACCGGCCGGTGGCGACGAGGAGATGCGAGCCGTCGATGCTGGCCTGCCCGTCGGGGCCGTCGACCGTGACGCGGATGCCGCCGCGCCGCCGGGCGACCGAAGTGATCGCCGCCTTGTCGCGGATGCGGATACCTTCGGCGCGGAGCCGGTTGAGCACGATCTCGCTGAGCTCGGGATCGTCGTCGGGAAGCGCCGCCGCGGTGTCGAGCACCGTCGTGTCGACGCCGAGGCGATGATAGGCCTGGGCGATCTCGAGGGCGTAGGCATTGGCGCCGAGGACGAGGAGATGGGCGGGCTTGCGGGCGATGTCGAAAGCGTCCGCGACCGTCATGTAGTCGACGCCGGCGAGGCCCGGGATGTTGGGGATCGCCGGGACCGCACCGACGGCGATGACGAAACGACGCGCAATGACCGTGAATTCGCCGGCGATGATCGTCCGCCGGTCGAGGAAGCGGGCCGGGGCGCCGATGACGCGGACGCCGAGGGCGGCCAGCCTCTCGGCCGAGACATGCGGGGCGACGGCCTCGGCAACTGCGGCGATATGCTCGCTGACCTTGCCGAAATTGACCTGGAGCGGCGCGCCGGTGACGCCGAGCGTCGGGCCGCGGCGGAGAAGCTCATATTGATTGGCCGCGGCAATCAGCGCCTTGGACGGAATCGCACCGGAAGCGAGGTTAACGCCGCCCATCCGCGCCTTTTCGATGAGGACGACCGGCACATTCAGGCGGGCGGCGCGGCTCGCCACGGCAAAACCGGCCGGGCCGCCGCCAATGATGCAGATATCGGGTGTCAGCAGTTTTGCCATGGAAAGTCCCGGGTCGCCCTCGGAGCGCGCCGAATCTGTTTAGGAGAGCCGTGATGATAGGCATATACAGCCAAAGCTGTCGCCCGGCTTCGTTCGCTTTGGAAGCACATCCTCGCCGCGTTGACTTGATTCGGCCCAGTCCTTATAAGCCGCAGCCAATCTGGCCGCTCCTTCGCGGACCCGCGAAAAGCTCGCGGAAGCGCCGAATGGCAGTCTCTGCCGGCCGGTCGCGGCTGACCGATTACTCACTTTCCGTGCGCGGAGACTATTCATGAAACGGACCTATCAACCGAGCAAGCTCGTGCGCAAGCGCCGGCATGGCTTCCGCGCCAGGATGGCGACCACAGGCGGCCGCAAGGTCATCGCTGCCCGCCGGGCTCGCGGCCGCAAGCGCCTGTCGGCCTGATCGGCGGCGCCGGACCGGCCGTGGAACGGCTCAGGAAACGCGCTTCTTTCAAGGCTGTTGCCGGCGGCAAGCGGGTTTCCCGTGAAGGCTTCGTCCTGCAGGGCCTGCGGGCTGCCGACGACGCGCGTAGCGCGCGATTCGGCTTTACCGTCACCAAAAAGATCGGCAATGCCGTGGTCCGTAACCGGATTCGCCGGCGTCTCCGCGAGGTCGTCCGTCTCGCCGGGAACAAGGCCGAGCCGGACATGGACTATGTGCTGGTCGGCCGCCGCGCTGCTTTGTCTCTGGAATTCGACCGGCTGATTGCCGATCTATTGACCGGCTTCACGGCGCTCGCGAAGCGCGACGAGGCGTCGAAACCGAAACCGTGAAGACCCGTCAATGACCGAAAACCGCAATTTTATCGTCGCCATCGCGCTTTCGATCGCCGTCCTGGTCGGCTGGCAATTCTTCATCGCCGGCCCGAAGATGGAGCGTTCCCGCCAGGAAGCGGCCCAGCAGGCGGCGCAGCCCGTCCAGCCGGCGACGGGCACCCCGGCAGCGCCTGGCGCGCTGACCGATGCCGGCGTGCCCTCGGCCACCGCAGTGCCCGCCACGCCGGTTCCGGCCACCGCCCCGGCGATGACGCGGGACCAGGCCTTGGCCACCTCGCCGCGCGTGCCGATCGCCACCGAACGGCTTTCGGGTTCGGTCAATCTCAAGGGCGGCCGCATCGACGACCTCCATCTCGCCGATTTTCACGAAACCGTGGACGACAACAGCCCGACCATCGTGCTCCTGTCGCCGATCGGTGGCCCCGAAGGCTATTTCGCCGAATTCGGCTGGATCGGCACCACCAACGGCACCGCCCTGCCCGGTCCCGACACCGTATGGACGGCGCCCGCTGCGGCGAAGCTCACCGCCGAAACGCCACTCATCCTCAATTATGACAATGGCGCCGGCCTGACCTTCACCCGGACCATCGCCGTCGACCGCAACTTCATGTTCACGGTCACCGACGCGGTCGCCAACCAGACCAGCGGCGAGGTGAGCCTCGTCCCCTACGGCCGGATCACGCGCGTCGGCCAGCCGCATACGACCGGCTACTACATCCTGCATGAGGGCCCGCTCGGCGTGCTCGGCGACGAGGGCCTACAGGAGGTCCATTACACCTGCAGCTGGTTCTTCGGCACCTGCTTCGACGAGGCGAACGAGCTGAAATATCCGGGCACCGATCGCGGCTGGCTCGGCATCACCGACAAGTACTGGGCGACGGCGCTGATCCCGCAGTCGGGGCGGAAATTCGACGCCCGCTTCGCCAAATTCGAGCAGCCGAGCCTCTTCTACCAGGCCGACTTCCGCGGCGAGCCGCTGAAGGTCGCTGCCGGCGCGACGAGCGAGACCGCCAACCGGCTGTTCGCGGGCGCCAAGCAGGTCGCCATCGTCGACGGCTACCAGGAGAGCCTCGGCATCGAGAAGTTCGAGCTCCTGATCGACTGGGGCCTCTTTTACTTCTTCACCAAGCCGCTTTTCCTGGTGATCGACTTCCTCTTCCGCATCTTCGGCAATTTCGGCGTCGCGATCCTGCTCGTGACGGTATTGATCAAGCTGGTCTTCTTCCCGCTCGCCAACAAATCCTACAAGTCGATGAGCATGATGAAGAAGGTGCAGCCCCAGATGGTGGAGCTGCGCGAGCGCTACAAGGACGACCGCGTCAAGCAGCAGCAGGCGCTGATGGAGCTCTACAAGACCGAGAAGATCAATCCGGTCGCCGGCTGCTGGCCGATGCTGATCCAGGTGCCGGTCTTCTTCGCGCTCTACAAGGTGCTGTTCGTGACCATCGAAATGCGTCACGCGCCCTTCTTCGGCTGGATCCAGGACCTTGCCGCGCCGGACCCGACCTCGCTCTTCAATCTTTTCGGGCTCATCCCCTGGGTGCCGCCGCATTTCCTGTTGATCGGCGTCTGGCCGATCATCATGGGCATGACGATGTTCGTCCAGATGAAGCTCAACCCGGCGCCGACCGATCCGACGCAGCAGATGATCTTCAACTGGATGCCGCTGCTGTTCACCTTCATGCTGGCGACGTTCCCGGCCGGGCTCGTCATTTACTGGGCGTGGAACAACACCCTCTCCTGCCTGCAGCAATATGTCATCATGCGGCGGCAGGGCGTGAAGGTCGAGCTCTGGGACAACATCTCGGGCATGTTCAAGCGAAAGCCCAAGGCGGACACGGCCAGTTGATGGCGGCGCGTCAGGGCGGGCGGATCGGATAGAAGACACCATGCCGGACGCAGCCCCCGACAACAGCGAGGCAGAGGCCCTGGAAGCAGGCCGGCTGCTCTTCGCCCGCTCCTGGAATTTCGTCATGGGCACCGGCGATCTCGCCAGCCTGCCCGAGCCTGCCGCGATGGAGATATCCTTCGCCGGCCGCTCCAATGTCGGCAAGTCATCGCTGATCAACGCGCTGGTCGGGCAGAAGGCGCTGGCACGCACCTCGAACACGCCGGGGCGCACGCAGGAACTCAACATCTTCGCCGCCGACCGCGGACCGGTCATCGTCGACATGCCCGGCTACGGCTATGCCAAGGCCTCCAAGGACGCGGTCCGGAAATGGACGCGGCTGGTCTTCGCCTATCTGCGCGGCCGAGCCAATCTGCGCCGCGTCTATCTGCTGATCGACGCCCGCCACGGCATCAAGGAAAATGATGCGGAGACGCTCAAGCTCCTCGACAAGGCCGCCGTCTCCTACCAGGTCGTGCTGACCAAGGCCGACAAGCTGAAGCCGGCCGAGCTTGCCGAGGTCACCGAGCGGACGCAGGCGGCGCTTCGCAAGCGCGCCGCCGCTTTTCCCGACATCATCGTGACATCCTCCGAGACCGGGCTCGGCATCGACAAGCTCCGCGCCGCGATCGCGACGCTCGCCGCCTCGTGACGGCAATGGCCGGCGCGGCGGGCCGGGCGGATCAACCGGCCGGCTCCTGGCCGGCGATCCGCGACCATCTCCTCTACGCGCTGATCGTCGCCGCCTACTGCCTGCCCTTCATCGCCGAGCGCGACCTCTTCTATCGCGACGAAAGCCGCTATGGCGGCGTCGTCAAGGAGATGATCGCCAGCGACAGCTGGTTCACGCTGACGCTCGGCGGCGATTTCTATTCCGACAAGCCGCCGCTCTTCTTCGCGCTGATCCGGCTCGCCACCGAGATCTCCGGCACCATCGCGCCCTCTGTCTTCTTCGCCATCGTGGCGCTCACCGCCTTTTTCTTCGTCGCGGGCAGCGATGCGTTCCTGCGTGCCGCCGGCTTCGACCGCCGCACCGTCAGAAGCGCCAACCTCATCCTCCTCGGAGTGCCGTGGATCGCGGTTCACATTCAGGTCGTCCGCATGGACCTCCTCTTCAGCGGCCTGATCCTGTTCGCGATCGCCGCCTATGCGCGCGGCATGTGGCGCGACGCCGCGAACCTCCTGCCGCTCCTCGGCGGGCTGCTTGCCGGCCTCGCTGTGATGGTCAAGGGCCCGTTCGGCGTGGCGATCCCGCTCCTGTCGCTGATCGCCTTCGCCGGGGCGACACGCGATCTCCGCGTTCTCTTGCGCCGGGACATGCTGGCTTCGCTGCTGCCGATGCTGCTGCCGGTGCTCGCCTGGTTCGCCATCCTCTATTCCAACTTCGGCACCGACGCCTTCGACCTCATCTTCAACGAGCAGATCGTCGATCGCGTCGCCGAGGGCCGCGATTCGAGCCGGCCTTTCCATCTCTATCCGCTGTGGATCGCCTTCACGCTGCTGCCCTGGCTCCTGCTGGCGCCGCTTTTCCTAGTGAAGCGATTCTGGAGCCTTGTCTTCGCCGGCGAGGCACGAAACGATTGGACGGCGCCGCAGCCGGGCCTCCGCCTCGTGCTGGCCTGCCTCTTCGCCACGGCGCTGACGCTGGGCGCCGTTGCGCAGAAGAACATCCATTACCTCCTGCCGCTCGTGCCAGCGCTGCTGGTGCTCGTCGCGATCGCCTATCGCCGCCTCGACGAAAAAGCGCCCGCACTCCTCGACTGGTTTTATGTCCTGCTGGCGATCGGTGCGCTGGCCGGGCCGCCGGCCGCGCTCTGGGCGCTCGGCTTTGCCTCGGAAGGCGACCGGGCCGAGCTTTTCGCGGTCATCGATCCGCAGACGCTCCGGCATGCGGCGGCGGCATTCGCACTTTGCGCGATTCCGCTCGCGATCGGCGGGCGTCTCCGGGGGAGCGCGAGGCTTCTCGCCGGGGTCGCCTCGGTCGCCGTCATGCTGTTCGCCTTCAAGGCGATCCTGCTGCCCGATATCGACCGGGTGATGAGCCCGCGGCACCTCGCCGAGCGCTTCGAGCCGGTGATTCCGAAGGGCAGCCCGGTGCTGGTCTATGGCATCTATCCGGGGTCGCTTTCCTATCACCTCGACTATCCGTTGACCTATGTCGACGGCGCGGAGGGCCTCGTAGCGGTGCTTTCCTCAAGCGATCCTCGCTATATTGTGACCAGCCGCGGCCGTTTCGAGCGCACCGCGGGGCTTCGTGAAGGCTTTACGATCGTCGCGGAAAATCGGCTCGAATCCCTCGCGATGGTGCTGCTGGAGCGCTCGCCGTCGCGCTGACGCGGTTTTGCCGCCAGAATTGTGAGCTTTGGCGAAAGCCGCTATAGAAACCGCCCTGTTTCACGGACCCCGCGCATGAACGCCGCCACCCCCCAGGACCCGATCGACGCCATTTCGCAGGCGCGGCTGATCTCGGCCGCCCTGCCCTACATGCTCGCCTACGACCAGAAGATCGTCGTGGTGAAATATGGCGGCCATGCCATGGGCGACGGCGACCTGGCAAGGGCTTTCGCGCGCGACATTACGCTTCTCGAGACATCGGGCGTCAAGCCGGTGGTCGTGCATGGCGGCGGTCCGCAGATCGGCGAGATGCTCGACCGGCTCGGCATCAAGTCCGAGTTCCGCGGCGGTCTCCGCGTCACCGACAAGCGCACGGTCGAGGTGGTCGAGATGGTGCTCGCCGGTTCGATCAACAAAGAGATCGTCATGGCGATCAACGCCGAGGGCGGCAAGGCTGTCGGCCTGTCGGGCAAGGACGGCAACATGGTCTTCGCCGAGAAGGTGACGAAGACCATGAAGGACCCGGATTCGAACATCGAGAAGGTCATCGACCTCGGCTTCGTCGGCGAGCCCAAGACCGTCAACCGCGCCGTGATCGACATGGTGCTCGGCGCCGAGCTGATCCCGGTCATCGCACCCGTGGCGCCGGGACGGGACGGCCATACCTACAACGTCAACGCCGACACCTTTGCCGGCGCCATCGCCGGGGCGCTCAACGCCTCGCGCCTTCTCTTCCTCACCGACGTGCCGGGCGTCCTCGACAAGCAGGGCAACCTGATCAAGGAACTCACCGTCGCCGAGGTGCATGCGCTGATCGCCGACGGCACCATCTCCGGCGGCATGATCCCCAAGGTCGAGACCTGCGTCGAGGCGATCGGCCGCGGCGTCCAGGGCGTCGTCATCCTCAGCGGCAAGACCCCGCATGCGGTGCTGCTCGAGCTCTTCACCGACCACGGCGCCGGAACCCTGATACGGCCATGACCAGCGTGAAGTCGCCGGCCCGGGCCGTCGACGCCCCGCGCGACTTCTCGCTTTTCGACGGCGTCAACGCCTGGGTCTTCGACCTCGACAACACGCTCTATCCGCGCGAAGCGAACATCTTTCTGCAAGTCGACCAGCGCATCCAGGATTACATCCAACGTCTCCTCAAGCTCACCGCGGAGGCGGCCAAGGATCTGCGCCGGAGCTATTACGAGCGCTACGGCACGACGCTGCGTGGCCTGATGGTCGAGCACGGCATCACGCCGGACGATTTCCTAGAATATGTCCATGACATCGACCACAGCTCTTTGGCTGCCGACCCGGCTCTGGCGAGGGTCATCGCCCGGCTGCCCGGCCGCAAGTTCATCCTGACCAACGGCTCGCGGCGGCATGCCGAGAATGTCGCCAAGAAGCTCGGCTTCACGAACGAGTTCGAGGACATCTTCGACATCGTCCATTCCGAACTCATGCCGAAGCCGGACCGGACGGCCTATGACCGCTTCATCGCGGCGACCGGCGTCGCGCCGGCCGACGCCGCGATGTTCGAGGACCTGTCCCGCAACCTCGTCGTCCCCAAGGCGCTCGGCATGCGCACGGTGTTGATCGTGCCGGAGGGGACGCGCGACGTCTTCCATGAAGATTGGGAATTCGAAGGCCGCGACGACGATCACATCGACTATGTGACCGCCAATCTCGGCAAGTTTCTCGCAGATCTCCTTGCCGCGACCGGCAAGACGGCCGGCTGATCCACGAAGCCGTCCGCTCGGGCATCTGCCCGGCGGTTCGGCGCGCCGGCGAACTCCAGGAGCCAGACATGCCCATTGCCGAGATTGCTATCGTCCTCCTTCTGACACTGATCAACGGCGTCCTCGCCATGTCGGAAATGGCGATCGTCTCCTCGCGGCGGGCCAGGCTGGAAACGCTCGCCAAGTAGGCCAGCGCCGGCGCCAAGGTGGCGCTCGACCTCGTCGCCGATCCGAGCCGCTTCCTCTCGACCGTGCAGATCGGCATCACGCTGGTCGGCATCTTCGCCGGCGCCTATAGCGGCGCGACGATCGCTGAGCCGCTCGGCGTCTATCTCGACAGTTTCGCCTGGATCGCGCCGCACGGCGAGGAGGCTGCGATCGTCATCGTCGTGGCGCTGGTTACCTATCTATCGCTGGTCGTCGGCGAACTCGTGCCGAAGCGGATCGCTCTTGCCAATCCTGAGCGGACCGCCATGCTCGTCGCCCGGCCGATGCGCATCCTCTCCTATGTCGCGGCGCCCTTCGTCTGGCTGCTCCGCGTCTCGACCGACGCCATCCTGAGGCTGTTCGGCTTCGCCGGCTCGCGCGAGACGACGGTGACGGAAGATGAAGTCCGCTCGCTGATCGCCGAGGGCACGCGGGCAGGTATTTTCGCGCCGCAGGAGCGCGCCATGATCGACGGCGTGCTGCGCCTCGCCGACCGCGCCGTGCGCGTGATCATGACGCAGAGACCGGACGTCATCTGGTTCGATCGCGCCGCCGAGCGCGCGCATATTGCGCAGGTCGTCGAGACCCATCCCCACAGCCATTTCCTGGTCTGCGACGGGACCATCGACAAGGCTATCGGCCTGGTCTCGACTCGCGACCTTCTCCGCGTCGCCATCAAGGGCGAGGAGATCGATCTCGCCAAGCTCGTCCGGCGCACGCTTTTCGTCGCCGACCAGACACCGGTCCTGAAGGTCATCGAGCTCTTCCGCCGCCAGGGTGTACGCGCCGCCGTCGTGGTCGACGAATATGGCGCGACAGAGGGTATCGTGACGGCGACCGACATTCTGGAAGGCATCGCCGGCTCGCTGCCCAACCGCGGCGACCGCGACGATCCGCAGGTCGTGCAGCGCCCGGATGGCTCATGGCTGGTCGACGGCCTGATGCCGATCGACGAATTCGAGGATGTCTGCGGCCTGCCCGGCCTGCGCGAGGCCGGCGACTTCGAGACCGTGGCGGGCTTCATCATCAACCGGCTCGGCCACCTGCCCAAGGCCGGCGAGCGCGTCGAGTATGGCGACACGCATTTCGAGATCGTCGACATGGACGGCCGCCGCATCGACAAGGTCCTCGTGACCAGCACCAAGCCGGTCTACGAGGGGTAGGATGCGCCACGGGTCCTCCCCCGTTTTTACGGGGGAGGGGGACCGCCGCAAGGCGGTGGAGGGGGCGACGACAACCTCCGAATTTGCGGTCGCCCCCTCCACCACGCTTTGCGTGGTCCCCCTCCCCCGCTTCGCGGAGGAGGATCACGGTCGCCACCGAATTGCGCGCTCACGCAGCTTCGCCTAGTTTGCCGCGCGCCATTAATCCGGGACCGCACATGACCGACATCGCCGCTCTTCAGAAGACCATCGAGGCCGCTTTCGACGACCGCGCCAATGTCGGCCTTTCGACCGGCGATCCGGTGCGGGGGGCGGTCGGCAAGGCGCTCGACCTCCTCGACCGGGGCGAGGCGCGCGTCGCCGAGAAGGGCCCCGACGGCTGGGTCGTCCATCAATGGCTGAAGAAGGCGGTGCTCCTCTCCTTCCGCCTCAACCCGATGACGGCGATCTCCGGCAGCCCGGGTGACTCTTCGTGGTGGGACAAGGTCGCGTCCAAATTCGAAGGCTGGGGCGCCCTCGAATTCGAGGCCGCCGGCTTCCGCGCCGTCCCCAACTGCATCGTCCGCCGCTCGGCCTATATCGCGCCCGGCGTCGTGCTGATGCCGTCCTTCGTCAATCTCGGCGCCTATGTCGGCGAGGGCACGATGATCGACACCTGGGCGACGGTCGGGTCCTGCGCCCAGATCGGCAAGAACTGTCATATCTCGGGCGGCGCCGGCATCGGCGGCGTGCTCGAACCGCTGCAGGCCAACCCGACCATCATCGAGGACAACTGCTTCATCGGCGCCCGCGCCGAAGTCGCCGAAGGCGTCATCGTCGGCGAGGGCTCGGTGCTGTCGATGGGCGTCTATCTCGGCGCCTCGACCAAGATCGTCGACCGCGCCACCGGCGAAATCCATATGGGCCGCGTGCCGC
Source organism: Bauldia litoralis (assembly GCA_945882315.1). Lineage (GTDB taxonomy): Bacteria > Pseudomonadota > Alphaproteobacteria > Rhizobiales > Kaistiaceae > CAMCWB01. The sequence continues at coordinate 12,407 of CAMCWB010000022.1, forward strand.
CTTACTCCGTCGTCGTCTCCGGCACGCTGCCGGGCAGGCCCTTCCCCAACAACGAGCCGGGCCCGTCGCTCTATTGCGCGGTGATCGTCAAGAAGGTCGACGAAAAGACGCGGTCGAAGACCAGCGTCAACGAGCTGCTGCGGGATTGAGTCCCCTCTCCCGTGGGGAGAGGGCTCTTTCTCTTGGCGAACATCGTGAGCCTAGAGAAATAGGGTGAGGGCGTACGACGCTGATTGGACCCAGCGACGCAACAGCCCCTCACCCTTTTCGCCTCAAGCTCTCTTCGATCGCTAAGGCTCAAAGCCCTCTCCCCATGGGAGAGGGGCGCCACCCGCATCCCTTCCATGAAACTTACCGTCATCCGGCAAAAGCACGCCGCTTTGCCATTGTGACCGACGGCGAAGTCGGATAGGTCGGCGCGCATCGCAGACGCGCGCAACCTCCGGGGGCATCGATGGGACTTGGTTGGATGGTGTTCGGCCTCAAGGGCTGGCTGAACCGCAAGCCTTACTGGATCGTCAGCATCATTCTTCTCGTGATCGTCATCGCGATCGGGCTGGCTGGAGCCGTGACGGGCTCGATGATGATGCAGCAGGCGTTCCTCTCGGGCGGCCCCGTCGACGGCGCCTTTGCCGTTGCGGCCTATACGGGCCTGGCGGCGCTGCTGCTGGTGCTCTATCCGGCGACGGCGGTTATGGTGAAACGCATCCACGATCTCGGCAAAAGCGGCAAATGGGTGCTGCTGCTTCTCATCCCGACGCTCGCCAAGTTCGCGACGGACCTGCTCGGCCTCACCGGCGGTGAACTCACCCTGGCGCAGATGGAGATCGACATCTCCAGCGGCGAGATTCCGACCTATTTCGAGGCAATGCAGAAGCAGATCACAGCCGAAATCCGAATCAGGCCGGCCGAATTCGCCGTCGATGTCTTCAATTTCGTCATCAGCCTCTGGTATTTCGTCTGGCTGGGCTTCTTCCGGGGCACGCGCGGCGCCAATCAATATGGCCCGGATCCGCTGGAATCCGCCAAAGCCGCCTAGAGCATGACCCGATTTAACGGAATCGGGGCATGCTCTAGTTTCTTTGGTTTTGCGCAATGTCGGACGGAAAATCGGTTTCCACTTTTCCTGACATTGCTCTAGCGGTTGACTCTGCCGCCACGGGCCGCAGGATCGGCAATTATCCTGACTGCGACCCGTCATGGCAGCCGCCACTTCCGACCAGCTCCTCAGCTTCTTCTTCCGGCCGCAGGGCCGGATCTCGCGCTTCGAGTACATCCTCGGCGCAGGCGTCGTCATGTCCATCGACCTCGCCTTTCTCTCCTTCCTGCTGCGCTCAGGCGAGGTCCGGCCCGGGGCGATGCTTCTGGCCGCCCTGGTCGGCCTGCCGCTCACCGTCGCCATGCTCGTCGTGGCGGCCAAGCGATGCCACGACATCAGCCTGCCGGGCACTTTCGTCCTCCTGCTGCTGGTCCCGTTCCTCGGCGTTTTCTGGCTCTTTGTGCTCGCCATCCTGCCGGGCAAAGTGGGGCCGAACGCCTATGGTCCTCCGCCGCAATTCGCTCCAGAATGACGCGAGCCAAGACGCGCGATAAAGCCTTTCACAGACAGAACCGGGAACCATGACAACGCCATCCAGATCCGGCCCGGATGCGGCCGCCCTTCTTGCCGACCTGATCAAGTGCCCCTCGGTGACGCCGGCCGAAGGCGGCGCCCTCACCCTTCTGGAAGGACTGCTCCGGAAGGCCGGCTTCGCCGTCGAGCGCCTGACCTTCAGCGCGCCGGGCACGGCGGATGTCGAGAATCTCTTCGCCACCATCGGCAGCGGCGCGCCGCATCTCGTTTTCAACGGCCATACCGACGTCGTGCCGCCGGGCGACGAGGCGCGCTGGACGCATCCGCCCTTTGGCGCCGAGGTTGTGAACGGCATCATGTATGGCCGCGGCGCGGTCGACATGAAGGGCGGCAATGCCTGCTTCGTCGCGGCGGTGCTCGACTACCTCGCCGCCAACGGCAAGCCGAAGGGCACGCTGTCGCTGATGTTCACCGGCGACGAGGAAGGGCCGGCCATCAACGGCTCGGCGAAACTCGTCGACTGGGCGGTGAAGCAGGGCCATCGCTTCGACGCCGGGCTGGTCGGCGAGCCGACGTCGATCAAGACGCTCGGCGACATGATCAAGGTCGGACGGCGCGGCAGCCTGTCCATAAGCCTGAAGGTCTCGGGCAAGCAGGGCCATGTCGCCTACCCGCACCAGGCCGACAATCCGATCACCGGCCTCGTCAAGCTCCTCAACCGGCTGGTCCAGATCCGCTTCGACGACGCCAACGAAAATTTCCAGGCCTCCAACCTCGAAATCACCAGCGTCGATGTCGGCAATCCGGTGGTCAACATCATTCCCGGTACCGCCACGGCGCGGTTCAACGTCCGCTTCAACGACAGCTGGTCGCTGAAGACCATGGAGGCGATGCTCAGGAGCGCCCTCGACGAGATCGGCCATCCTTACGAGTTAGCGGTCGCAGGGCTTGCCGCCGAAGCCTTCCTGTCGCGCGCGCCGATCATCCTCGGACCGCTGGTCGCGGCGATCAAGGATGCGACCGGCCTGACGCCGGACTTCTCGACCGGCGGCGGCACCTCGGATGCGCGCTTCCTCAAGGACCACTGCCCGGTGGTCGAATTCGGCCTTGTCGGCGACACGCTGCACCAGGTCGACGAGCGCGTGCCGGTGGTCGACCTCGCGCGGCTGACCGTCATCTACCGGCACTTCCTCGAAGGCTTCTTCGCCCATGCCAAGTCGTGACGAGATCCTGCGCTCCCTGACCGGGGCGTGGAACCTCTTCCTCGACCGGCCGGATGCGCTGCGTTATTTCGACATCAGCGTCGAGGGCTTCTGGCGTTCCTTCGCCGCGATCCTTCTGGTGGCGCCGTCCTATGTCGTGATCGCCGCGGCGGAGCGGACGCAGATCCTCACCAGCGCCGTCGAGCAGAGCTTCGACGGCGGCGCCTTCTTTCTCAACAAGGTGCTGTCGGTCGGGATGGACTGGATCGCCTTCCCGTTCCTGCTTGCCCTCGTGGTCGGGCCGCTCGGCCTCAGCCGGACCTACGCCGCCTTCATCGTGGCGCGGAACTGGGGCGCCGTGCTGGCGCTCCTGCCATTCGTCGCGATCGGGCTTCTGTACCTCGGCGGCATCCTCAGCGCCGAAGCCTTCAACGTGATCTCGATGGTCATCCTGATCGTCGTGATCCGCTACAGCTACCTGATCGCACGGCGCGCGCTCGGCGCGGAGATCGGCATGGCGATCGCCATCGTGCTCTCCGATCTGAGCATCAGCATCCTGATCATGGGCCTGTTCGGCGCCCTGCTGCCCTATACGTCCGCCGTTTCGTAGTCGACCGCGACGAGATAGAGCCCGTGCGGTGGGGCCACCGGCCCCGAGCGCGTGCGGTCGCAGGCGGCGAGTGCCGTGCCGACTTCGGCCACCGGCCACTTGCCCTCGCCGACCTTCTTCAGCGCGCCGACCATCGAGCGGACCTGGTTGTGCAGGAAGGACCGCGCCGAGGCGCGGATGGCGATCTCGTTGCCCTCGCGCGACACGTCGAGGCGGTCAAGCGTGCGCACCGGCGACTTCGCCTGGCATTCGCTCGAGCGGAAGGTCGTGAAATCATGCCGGCCGGTCAGCGCCTGCGCGGCGAGATGCATCGCCGCCGCGTCGAGCGGCGTCGGCACGTTCCAGAGCCGCCCGCGATCGAGCGCCGGCGGAGCCCGCCGGTCCGAGATACGGTAAAGATAGTGGCGCTTCACGGCCGAGAAGCGGGCATCGAAATCCGCCGCGACTTCCTCCGCCGACAGGATCGAGATCGGGTCGGGCCGCAGATGGGCGTTGGTCGCGTCACGGACGGTATCCGTGTCCCAGGCGCGGGTAAGGTCGATATGGGCGACCTGGCCGAGCCCATGGACGCCGGCATCGGTGCGGCCGGCGCCCTTCACGACGATCTGCTCCTGGCTGAAGGCGGCGACGGCTTCCTCGATGGCCTGCTGCACCGAGCGGCCATTGGCCTGGCGCTGCCAGCCGACGAAGGGGCCACCGTCATATTCGATGGTCAGCTTGTAGCGCGGCACGGTCAGGCGACCGTCGTCAGCGGGGCGCGGAGGCCGCGCCAGAATTCCGCCGCCTTGACCGGCCTGCCGCCGGCGCGCTGAAGCTCGACGAGGCGGACCGCACCGTCGCCGCAGGCGATCGCCAGATCGGCGTCAAGCACCGCGCCCGGCGTGCCGGTACCTTCGGCGCGCGTCGAGCGCAGCACCTTGACGCGCTCGGCGCCCTTGCCGAGATCGGCCTCGAACCAGGCGCCGGGATCGGGCGACAGGCCGCGGATATGGTTGTGAACCACCGCCGCGGGCTGAGACCAGTCGATGCGGGTCTCGCCCTTGTCGAGCTTGTGGGCATAGGTGACGCCTTCGTCCGCCTGCGGCTTCGTCTGGAGGACGCCGCGCGACAGCGCCGCCAGCGCCCGCACCAGAAGATCGGCGCCGAGGCGGGACAGGCGCCCGGACAGTTCGGCCGAAGTCATGTCGGGGCCGATCGCGACACGCTCGCCCATGGCGACGGGGCCGGTATCGAGGCCCTTATACATCTGCATCACCATGACGCCGGTCTCGGCATCGCCGGCCATGATGGCGCGGGCAATCGGGGCGGCACCGCGCCAGCGCGGCAACAGCGAGGCATGGAGGTTGAGGCAGCCATATTGCGGGGCGTCGAGGATCGCGACGGGCAGGATCTGGCCATAGGCGACGACCACGCCGACATCGGCCTCCAGCGCCGCGAAGGCCGCCGCCGCTTCCGCGCCCTTCAGGCTCGCCGGTGTCCGGACGGACAGGCCGAGTTGCTCGGCGGTCTGGTGGACCGGCGATTTCCGCTCGCTCATGCCGCGACCGGCGGCGCGCGGCGGCTGGGTGTAGACCGCGGCGATCTCATGCCCCTGCCCCGCGATCTCGACCAAGCTCGGCACGGCGAAATCGGGCGTGCCCATGAAAACGATACGTAGCGGCATGGTCGCGGGAGGTCCTTTCAGCGATTGGGCGGCATAGCGCCCCCGGCCCTGCCCGGCAAGCGAACGGTTGCAAGAAGGCAAATGTCACTTGCTTTCCCAAGTCCACACGGGGAATTTTGAGCTATGCACCGTCTTTTCGGGGCGTTTGCGCCTCTTCTCGTCGCCGGTCTTCTCGCTTTGCCGCTGCCGGCCTCGGCCGCGGGGCTCGACGCTGCCATCGACCATGCCTTCGAACTCAACAAGCAGAGCCCTGAAGAGGCGATGGATTTCCTTACCCGAAGCCTCGCCGCGGCGGAGGAGACGAAGGACGAAGAGCCCTATCTGATGGCCGAGGGCTATTTCTATCTCGGCCGCTTCCACATGCAGGCCGAGCAGTGGGCGGAGGCCGAGGAGCCGCTGGCCCGGGCCGCCAGGATGATCGATTCGCTCGGCGAGGCTTACCAGAACGACCAGCTCAAGATCGACGCGATGGAGCTGTTCGCCCAGGCCGCCGGCCGGCAGCAGCGGCTTTCCACTGCCGTCGATGTCTTCGACACGGTGCTGCAGATCCAGGCGAGGGCCAAGGGCCGTACGCATCCGGACCGGCTCCGCACCATGCAGTTCATGGCGATCACCTTTGAAACGGCCGAGTCCTGGCGGGCGGCGGAGTATTACTGGCGGACAGGGCTCGGCGTGGCGCTCGACACCGGCATGTCGGCGGAGGACGTCGCCTATTACCGGGAAGCGCTGGCGGGCAATCTTGACCAGCAGGGCCGCGCCGAGGAAACCGAGCGAATCCGCGGCGGCGAAGCGGTCGCCGATGTCGAGGGCGCGATGCTGGCGACGATCGAGGTCGGCGAGAGGCTGCGAGCGTCAGAAAAGCACGAGGAGGCGCACGCGCTTTACCAGAAGGCGCGCGCCGACTTCGCCGAGACGGCGCAGGACAGCATCCTCTATATGCTGGTCCTGAAGGATGTCGCGGAGACCGGCGATCCGGAAAAGCACGACCAGCAGGCGGCTATCTATGAGGAAGCGGTCGCCATCCAGGACCGCCTCTTCGGCCTCGAGCCTTCCGCCAGCAATGGCGAATTCCGCTATCTGGCGGCTCGCGAATGGGCGATGCATGGCGACCTGCCGCGCGCCTTCAAGGGGTTTGACGACCTCGATTCCATGAAAGGCTGGGTCGGGACGGAGACCGGCGAGCGCCAGCGCGCCGCGCGCTCGATCATGCAGGCCGCACTCCGCGCCCCCGGCGCCGACGAAGCCTGCGCGACGCCGGCGCGGACCAAGAGCAGCTTCGAGATCCTCTATCTCGGCTACACGATCGAACGGGTCTTCGCCGAACTCGGCCGCAACCAGGGCCGCGCCCCGGCGCTCGACTGCGCGCTGGCGCTCACCGCCGGCAGCGAGGTCGAGGAGACCTTCCGCTACGCCACGCTTTCGTCGCTCGGCCTGGCGCTGATCGACACGGCGCAATATGAGCGCGCCACGAGCGTCTTCCAGGAAGCGCTGGCGTCGGCGGAGAAAGCCGAGCGCCCGCCGGGGGAGATCCGGCTGCTGCTCGGCGGCATGGCGCTCGCCGATGCGTGGACGCGGCGCTTCGACGAAGGATTGACGCTGGTCGACCGCGCCGAGGCGATCGGCGGTGCCAGCGACCTTGAGCGGCTGACGCTCTTGCGCATCCGCTCGATCATCCTCGTCAACGCCGTCCGCTACCCGGAAGCGGAAGCGGTGCTCGGCGAGGCGTTGGCGCTGATCCCCGGCATTCCGATGCCCGAGACCTTCGACAACGACCTCGCCTCGTCGCTGAACGAATTCGCCGACATCCTCACCCGCGCCGGCCGGACCGCCGATGCGCTGGCGCTGATCGACCGCATTCCGCTGCCCGATACGTTGCCGGCGGATGCGAGCCCGGCGGCGACGATCTTCTATCTCGACGTCCGCCAGAGCCGGATGATGTATCTCGTGGCGCTCGACCGGCGCGAAGAAGCGATTGCCGCGGCAGCGCTCTTCCGCGACGCGGCGGTGCCGGTCGTCGACCGGCTCCTCGCCAATCCGGAGCGGAACGTCATCCTCGCCGGCTCGATCGCCTCGGCGATGACGACGGGCGCCGCGGCACTCGCCAGCCTCGACCTCAATGACGATGCCGCGACGATCGCCATCAAGGCGAACGCGTTGATCGCCGCCGACCAGAGCGCCGGCGTCCGGCTGCTGGCGGCCCGGAACGAGCTCGTACAGGCGGTGGCTGCCCTTATCCGCGGCGATGCCGGCGCCGCCATGCCGGGCTTCGACCGGGCGCTTGCCGCCGGACAGGCGATCCTTCCCGACGACAGCGACGAGATGCTGGAGATATGGCTCGGCCGCGGGTTGGCCCGGCTCGGCCTCGCCAAGCAGGATATGGGCGATCCGGCCGAGGCGCTCGGCGACCTTCGCCAGGCGACGAAGATCGCCCAGGTCCGCATCGCGCGCGAGACGCGCTTCGACGACATGGGCTTGCAGCGCAAGATGCGGCCGTCTTTCGAGAGCCTGGTCGGCTCGGCCTGGGAAGCGGGGAATCCGTGACGGACTGGGTCCTCCCCTGCGAAGCGGGGGAGGTGGCGGCGCGCAGCGACGACGGAGGGGGCGGCGACGCGGCAAGCCTCTCCGAGATCCGACAACGGAATATGCGGTCGCCCCCTCCACCACCTATCGGTGGTCCCCCTCCCCCGCTTCGCAGGGGAGGATCCGGAAACAATCGCAGCCGTGCATAATTCTCCTGGGAGAGGGTAGCGGTCAGAGATCCGGCTTGCCGATCCGGGCCTGCTTGGTGAAGCGCTTGATGACCATGTCGCGCTTCAGCTTGGAGAGATGGTCGATGAAGAGCGTGCCGTTGAGGTGGTCAATCTCGTGCTGGAGGCAGACGGCGAGGATGCTGTCGGCAGACAACTCCTGGGGCTTGCCGTCGCGGTCGAGATAGCGGATGCGGATCGAGGCGGGGCGCTCGACCTCGGAATAATAATCCGGGATCGACAGGCAGCCTTCCTCATGGGTGTCGCGCTCGTCCGAGGACCAGAGAATCTCCGGATTGATGAAGAACATCGGATTCGGCGGCGCGTCCTCGTCCTCGCGCTTGGCGACGTCGACGGTGACGATGCGGCGCAACACGCCGACCTGGACGGCGGCAAGGCCGATGCCCGGCGCGCCATACATCGTCTCCAGCATGTCGTCGAGGAAACGCCGGAGATCGTCGTCGATGCGCTCGACGGGAGTGCTGACGGTCCGCAGAAGCCGGTCGGGAAGAGTTATGATGTCGAGTTTGCTCACGAATTTCAGATAAGTGAGCGGCGCGGGCCGGTCAACGGGCTAGACAGCTAACCGGTGTGGCGGAGTAGCTTTTGCGGAGCCTAAGGAGCGCGCATGGCCAGGACCGACTTCAAATCCGTCGACGCGTATATCGCGGCACAACCCGAGGCTGTTCGCGACACGCTCGAGCAAGTGCGTTCGGCCATCCGCAAGGCCGTGCCAAAGGCCGCGGAAGTGATCGCCTACCAGATCCCCGCCTACCGGATCGGCGGCCAGACCGTGGTCTTCTTTTCGGGCTGGAAAGAACATTACTCGCTCTACCCGATCGCCGGGCCGATCATCGAGGCGTTCAAGGACGAGCTCGCGCCCTATGAGGTCAACAACAAGGGGACGCTGCGTTTCCCACTCGACAGGACCGTGCCGATCGGGCTGATCGGCCGGCTCACCAAATTCCTGGCGAAGGAAGCGGCGGAACGGGCGGAGGCCAAGGCGGCGAAAAAGGCGGTCGGGAAGAAGAAATAAGGCTGAAGCCTTTTTGGCTGCGAGTCCTCCCCTCCCTCCGGCGTCATCGGCGGGCTTGACCCGCCGAACCATTCCGATTCGCGTTCCGGAGTTAAGCGGGCGTCGTCTGCCCAGATGCTGGTGCTCCTATGCGAGCCTTTCCCGAGCCGCTTGGTCACGGCATGGGTCGGCGGGTCAAGCCCGCCGATGACGGTCCGGGTGTGCGGCGTCGGGCTCACTGACGCTATGCGGTACCCGAACCTCTGTTCTTTTTTTGTTCCTGACACCGAATCGCGCTAGAAAGCCGCCATGGATCGAACCGCATTCGAACTGGGCGGCCGGGCTTTTTCGGTCGAGGAACTGGTGCTTGCCGGCGCCACGCTGCTGCTTGTGCTGTTGCTCGTCGCCTTCGGCGCCTGGCGGCGGGCCGCCAGCAGCGCCGCGCATGGCGAGGCGGTGCAGGCCCGCGTCGCCGAACTGGTGCGCGCCCAGAGCGAGATGAGCGGCCGTATGCAGACGATGGCCGAAGTCTTCGGCTCGCGGCAGTCAGAACTGCTTCGCGGCCTCTCCGACCGCATGGACGGTCTCGGCCATCGCATCGGCCAGTCGATGACCGACACGACGCGGAGCACGCATGAGAATCTCCTGAAACTCAACGAACGGCTCGGCGTCATCGATACGGCGCAGAACAATATCGTGGCGCTCTCGACCCAGGTCGTCGAGTTGCAGAAGATCCTCGCCAATAAGCAGACGCGCGGCGCCTTCGGCCAGGCGCGCATGGAGGCGATCGTCCAGGACGGGCTGGCGCCGGGCTCCTACGAATTCCAGAAGACGCTCCGGAACGGCAACCGGCCGGACTGCGTCATTATCCTGCCCAACGACGCGCCCGGCCTCGTCATCGACGCGAAATTCCCGCTCGAAGCCTGGAACGCGATCCGTGTCGCCGAGGTGCCGGAGGCTACGCGTGCCGCCGAGACGCAGTTCAAGCGCGACATGGGCAAGCATATCCAGGACATCGCCGAGCGCTATTTCATCCCCGGCGAGACGCAGGACACGGCCTTCCTCTTCGTGCCGTCGGAATCGATCTTCGCCGACATCCATGAGCGCTTCGAGGACATCATCCAGCGCGCCCACCGGGCCCGCATCGTCATCGTCTCGCCGTCGCTGCTGATGCTGTCGATCCAGGTCGTCCAGTCGCTGCTCCGCGACCAGCGGATGCGCGAGCAGGCGCATGTCATCCGCGACGAGGTCATCAAGCTGATGTCTGATGTCGGAAGGCTCGACGAGCGCGTGCGCAAGCTGCAGGCGCATTTCAGCCAGGCGACGACTGACATCGACAGCATCCTGACCTCGACGCGCAAGATCGTCGCCACCGGCGGTCGCGTCGAAGCGCTCGAATTCAGCGAAGAGCCCCCTGCCCCGCCGCCGAAGCCGCAGCCCGACCGGCGCATGGCGGAATTGCCGTTCAAGTCATTTGATGAGGTTTAAGGGACGAACCAGTTATGACAACGGCCTACCACCTGACAGCAACGCCGATCATATTTGCCGCGCTCGCAGGTTTCGTCGTCATTCCCGAGCGGGAATATCGAGCTCCATTTGAGCCAGAAAAGATAGGCTGTGTTGAGTCCGTTGTCAGGTCGGTTAGCGGTGCCTCAGGATTTCTGGTCGACGAGCGTGATCGGGAGCAAATGAAATTCGTAACAAATGGTATCGAGGCTTTTTCGATGACTGTATATTCCGAAAAAGTTGCGCTCGACGACGAGATATTGAACATAACCAACGGTGGCATTGGGAAATTTTTGGGCATGCAAGTTGTCGCCAATCAGCATCTTGGTCCCGCCGCGGTAAATGAATTTGTAGATGCCATACTCGAGGGAATAAGAGACCGGTGCGAAATTGTACTGCAGATCAAATGATCAGCCTGTAGGCAGCAAACCGGCCGTCGCTAGTACCCCCGCCCGCTCACCTTAAGGAACGCCTCCTCCTCCGCCGTCGCCGAACGTCCGAGCATCACGTTGCGGTGGGGGAAGCGGCCGAATTTGCGGATGAGGTCGCGGTGCTTGGTGGCGAAGTCGAGATAGAGGCGGGCGGTGACCTTCCAGGCCTCCGGCGCGGAGACGGCATCCTCGGCATAGAGGAAGACGCTGTAGTCCTGGTCGGCGATATCCTCGCTGTGCTCGAAGGGCAGATAGAGGAAGCCGCGCTCGACGCGGAAGAAACGCTCGCGGCCGAGATCGAGCAGCAGCCGGGCGATGGTGCGGGCCTTGGCGTCGTAGGAGAAGACTTCGCCGGAGGTGCGGAAGATGTTGCGCGGGAACTGGTCGAGGAGAATGACGAGCCCGACCTGCTCCTCGCGCGACAGCTCGGCGACGTCCCATTTGACGGCAGTCGCCGCGGGAATGGCCGCGCCGAAGGTCGTGCGGATATGCGCGTCGGTGGCGTCGGATTGCTTGAACCAGATCTCCGCCTTGTCGGCCGGATAGTCGTCTGGCCCGGACAGCGTGCCGAACCAGTAGCGATAGACGTCGCCGAGAATCGTCCGGTCCATCATCCGCTCCTCAAAAAGGCCGGCGGCTCTTGATCGCCGCCGACAGGGTGCCTTCGTCGAGATAGTCGAGCTCGCCGCCGACCGGGACGCCATGGGCGAGGCGCGAGACCTTCACGCCGAGACCGCCAAGCTGGTCCATGATGAAATGCGCCGTCGTCTGGCCTTCGACGGTGGCGTTGACGGCGAGGATGACCTCGTCGACGCCGCCGGCCGAGACGCGCTCGACGAGGCGCGCGATGCCGAGTTCTTCCGGGCCGACGCCATCGAGCGGCGACAGCGCGCCACCCAGCACATGATAGCGGCCGCTGACCACGGCGGCGCGCTCCAGCGCCCAGAGGTCGGCGACATCCTCGACGACGACGATGATCGTCGAATCACGGCGCGGGTCGCTGCAGATCGTGCAGGGGTCGCGGGTATCGATATTGCCGCAGGTCGAGCAGACGAGGATCGCCTCGACGGCGACATCCATGGCGCTCGCCAGCGGGATAAGAAGCTCGTCCTTCTTCTTGATGAGATGCAGCGCGGCACGCCGCGCCGAACGCGGGCCGAGGCCCGGCAGCTTGGCAAGAAGCTGGATCAGGCGCTCGATCTCGGGGCCGGTGACGGATTGGGCCATCGGATCCTAGAAGGGCAGCTTCATGCCGGGCGGCAGTTGCAGGCCGCCGGTCATCGCGCGCATCTTCTCGGCGAGGGCAGCTTCCGCCTTGGCGCGGGCGTCGTTGCAGGCGGTGACGATCAGGTCCTCGACGATCTCGGCCTCTTCCGGCTTCATCAGCGACGGGTCGATCGAGATCGCCTTCAGATCGCCCTTGCCGTTCATGGTCACCTTGACGAGCCCGCCGCCGGACGCGCCCAAGACCTCCATGGCGGCGACCTCCTGCTGCATCGATTCCATCTTCGACTGCAGCTCCTTGGCCTGCTTCATCATGCCCATCAGGTCGCCGATCGCCATCGCCTAGTCTTCCTCGTTCATTTCTTCGGGGTCGGGGAGCGGCGCCATGTCGGGCAGCGCCGCAGTCTCGTTCTCGTCGGCGCGGACGCGGACATCGACGATCTCGGCGCCGGGGAAGCGGGCCATCACGGCCGCCACCACCGGATCGGCGCGGGCGTCGCTGACCATCTGGTCGCGGGCGCTCTGCCTTACCTCGTCGATCGTCTTTTCGCCGGTCTCGCGGCTGACCGCAATCATCCAGCGCTGGCCGGTCCATTGCTCGAGCTTCTTCGACAGCTCGCCGGTCAAAGTCGGCGGCGCCTGCGGCGTCAGCGCGATTTCGAGCTTGCCGGTCTCGAAGCGGACGAGCCGCACATAGGTCTCGAGGGCATGTTTGAGCCGCAGCTCACGCGCCACGCCGGCATGTGCGACCAGGGCGGCAAAGGAGTCGAAGCGGGCGGTCGGCTCGGCGGCGGCGCGCGGCGCCATCGAAGGTGCGGGCCGCGCCATGGAAAGCGCCGGTCCACCATTGCCGGCCGACATGCGGGCGCCGCCACTGCCGGAGGGCGGATCGTAGGCGGGCGCATCGCCGCGTGGCGGCGGGCTGTCGCGGAGCACCTTCAGCGCCTCATCCGGGGTCGGCAGGTCGGCGGCGTGCGCCAGCCGCACCAGCACCATATCGGCGGCGGCGAGCGGGCGCGGCGCGGCGCGGGCCTCGTCGATGCCCTTCAGGAGCATCTGCCAGGCGCGGGTCAGGGCGCGGAGCGAAATCTTGCCGGCGATTTCCTTGCCGCGCAGCCGCTCTTCCTCGGACAGCGCCTCGTCTTCGTCGGCGCCGGGCGCGACCTTGATACGGGTGACCAGATGGGTGAAGGCGGCGAGATCTTCCAGCACGACGGCGGGCTCGGCGCCGACCTCATGCAGCGCCTTCAGCCGGGCGAGCCCGGCCGGCACGTCGCCGCGCATGACGTCCTCGAAGAGATCGATGACAGCGGCACGGTCGGCGAGGCCGAGCATGGTGCGGACGATGTCGGCCGCGACGGTGCCGTCGGCATGGGCTATCGCCTGGTCGAGGAGCGAGAGCGAGTCGCGGGCCGAGCCTTCGGCGGCGCGGGCGATCATGCGGAGCGCGTCGTCCTCGACGGCGATGTTTTCGGACGCCGTGATGCCGCGCATCAGTTCGACGAGACGGCTGGCCTCGATGCGGCGGAGGTCGAAGCGCTGGCAGCGCGACAGGACGGTGACCGGGACCTTGCGGATCTCGGTGGTGGCAAAGATGAACTTCACATGCTCGGGCGGCTCTTCGAGCGTCTTCAGGAGGCCGTTGAAGGCCTGCTTCGAGAGCATGTGGACTTCGTCGATGATGTAGACCTTGTAGCGGGCGATCGCCGGGCGGTAGCGCGAGGCCTCGATGATCTCGCGGATGTCGTCGATGCCGGTATGCGAGGCGGCGTCCATCTCGATCACATCGACATGGCGGCCTTCCATGATCGCGGCGCAATGCTCGCCGAGCCGGTCGAGCTCGATCGAGGGCCGCTCGACTTCACCGGGAATCGCATAATTGAGGGCGCGGGCGAGGATGCGGGCGGTGGTCGTCTTGCCGACGCCGCGGACGCCGGTCAGCATATAGGCCTGCGCGATGCGGCCGGTCTTGAAGGCGTTGGTCAGCGTCCGGACCATCGGCTCCTGGCCGATCAGGTCGGCGAAGCTCTTCGGCCGGTATTTTCGGGCAAGGACGCGGTAGGGCGCGTTAACCGCCCCTGCTGCCGTGCTGTCGTGACCGGTGCCGTCCATCCGTCGAAGCGCCGCCCGACCTGTTGCAAAGGAGAAAGTGGGAGGCTGGCACACGACCCGTGCCGAAACTCGTTAGGGCTGCTTCCTTCCGGATCTGACCCGGTTGGCGAGCGGACCGTCCGCAGCCAACCTCCCGGCCGGAATATCGTCCGTGAGGGCGCCCTATGCAAGGGCGGAGGGCGGAATGAGTCGTGGTAGACATCGGCCATGACCGACGGATTCGCCCTCGACCCCCGACTTTCCGCCGATACGGTGCCGGCCTTCAGGCTGGCACTGTCGGATGTGCTCCTGATGAACGACGCCCGCTTCCCCTGGCTGATCCTGGTGCCGCGACGGCATAACATGGCCGAGATCATCGATCTGGAGGGGGCAGACCGGGCGCGGCTGATGGATGAAATCGCGCTCGCCGCGACCGCCCTCAAGGCCGTTACCGGTTGCCACAAGCTCAATGTCGGGGCGCTCGGCAATGCCGTCCGCCAGTTGCATGTCCATGTCATCGCCCGGAATACGGACGACGCCGCCTGGCCGCGGCCGGTCTGGGGCGTCGGCGAGGCGGTTGCTTATCGTCCGGAGGATCGGCATAGATTGCTCGCCCGGATCAAGGCAGAAGTTCCCACCTGAACAAGAATCAAGAGACATCGATGGCTGGTTTCTTCGACGGCCTCCCCGCGCGGGAAGCAAGCACGCTGAACGGTTTTGCCGGCAATGTCATCGACCGCCGGAGCGAGCACCGGACCAACGAATCGGTCGCCGCGGCACTCGCCGAAAAGGATTCGCGGGTCTACCTCTTCGCCGGCGACAAGGCCCTGTTCCGGCCGGGCACGCCGCCCGACCCGCTCTTCACGCCGGCCGAAGCCAGGGATTTCGGAGTCGACCCGGAGCAGACCATCCTGCTCGGCTGGGCCGAGGAAGGCGCGCGGCTCGCCGCGACGCTGACACCCTTCACCTCGGGCGAGCCGGAACTCATCAATTCTCTCGACCTGCGCAGCCTCGCCATGCAGGGCGCGATGGGCACCGATCATCTCGGCGCCATGGCGCAGGCCCGCAGCCTTTTCTACTGGCACCAGAAGAACGGCTTCTGCGGCGTTTGCGGAACCCGGACCCAGATGGTCAATGGCGGCTATCGGCGCGATTGTGCCGCCTGCAGCACCCAGCATTTCCCGCGCACCGACCCGGTCGCGATCATGCTTTCCATCAAGGACGAGCGTTGCGTCCTCGGCCGCAAGGCGATGTTCGCACCGGGGCAATATGCCTGCCTCGCCGGCTTCATCGAGCCCGGCGAGACCATCGAGGATGCGGTGCGCCGCGAAACCCGCGAGGAATCCGGCATCACCGTCGGGCGGGTGAAGTATTTTGCCAGCCAGCCCTGGCCTTTCCCGGCCACGCTGATGATCGGCTGCCATTGCGAGGCGCTTTCCGAGACGATTACCCGCGACGAGACCGAACTCGAGGATTGCCGCTGGTTCGAGCGCGAGGAAGTCAGGCGCATGATTGCCGGCACGCATCCGGACGGGTTGAAGCTGACCAACCCGATCGCCATCGGCTACCAAATCGCCAACGCCTGGGCGAATGCGAGCTAGGGCCTAAGCCAATCCGAGCAGGGCGCCGATCCGCTTCGCAACGGCGTGCGGATCATAGGGCTTCGGGATAAACGGCCAGTTTTCAGGGATTTCCGACGGCCGGACGCGGCCGGATGTGATGATCACGCGCTTGTCCGGCCAGCGCTCCTCCACCACCCTGGCAAGCGCGATGCCGTCAATCTTGCCGGGCATGTTGATGTCGGTGAAGACGAGCCGGATATCCGGCCGCTGCTCCAGAAGCGGTAGAGCCTCGTCACCGGTCGCCGCGCACACATCCTCGAAGCCGTGCTCGCGGAGCGTCTCGGCGACATCCGTCATGACCCAAAACTCGTCTTCGACGACGAGGACCGCAGGCCGGGAGGGGAAGCTCATATCATTCATGGTTGGAGAATGACGGAGGTGCGGATGCGTTCCGTCCGCAATCGTAAGTGTCGTCAGCATGATAAAGTTTTTGTAAAATTTGATGGAATCTATCCGGGATCGGGGCGATATCTGCCCCTTTCCGCCAGGCTTTCCCGGCTGAGAATGGCGGCTATGCGCCTGAAACGGCTTTTCCGGGCTATTTAACCTTCTCGCGGAAGCGGCTCGCGGAATACACGCCGAGGATGTCGAGTTCGGCAGAAAAGAAGGCAAGTTCCTCCAGCGCCAGCTTGAGCGGGCGGTCGTTCGGGTGGCCGTCGACATCGGCGTAGAATTGCGTGGCGGTGAACTGGCCGTCGAGCTGGTAGCTCTCGAGCTTGGTCATGTTGACGCCGTTGGTGGCGAAGCCGCCCAGCGCCTTGTAGAGCGCCGCCGGGACGTTGCGGACGCGGAAGACGAAGGTGGTGACGACGGGGCCGTTATTGGCCTTCGCCCGTGCATCGGTCTTGGACAGGATGATGAAGCGCGTCGTGTTGTGGGCGGCGTCCTCGACATTGGCTTTGAGGATATCGAGCCCGTAGATGTCGGCGGCGATCGCCGGGGCGAGCGCGGCGCGGCTCATGTCGCCGAGTTCGGCGATCTCGCGGGCGGCACCGGCCGTATCGCCCTCGACCATCGGCCGCCAGCCATTCTTGCGGATCACCTTGCGGCACTGGCCAAGCGCGTGGATGTGGCTGTGGACCGTCCGGATGCCCTTCAGGCTGGCGCCCTTCGGGGCCATGAGCTGGAAATGGATCGGCAGGAAATGCTCGCCGATGATGTGCAGGCCAGACGTCGGCAGGAGATGGTGGATATCGGCGACGCGCCCGGCGAGCGAGTTCTCGATCGGGATCATGGCGAGGTCGGCCGCGCCGTTGGTGACCGCGGCAAAGCAATCCTCGAAGGTCGGGCAAGGAACCGCCGCCGCCTTGGGATAGGCCTCCTGGATGGCGAGGTGCGAATTCGCCCCCGGCTCGCCCTGGAACACGATCTGCTTAAGTTTCGGCATGATACTCGCCCGTTTCCGTAATTGGCGGCGAGCTTTACAGGAGCGGCGGGAAAACCGGAAGAGCGCCATTCGGCTCAACGGCGTTGTGTGGTTGGCAGCGCGCCGCGGCCGGAACCGGGCGGTTGCCTTCCGCTGTCGAAAAGGCCAATCTCCGCGCCCTTCCTGCCTGCCAGACGCTCGACGGTCACGACCGCAAGCCTGCGTCACGACCGGAGCATCCATGAGCGACAACCAGCATCTGCGCTACGAGCCCCATGAGCGCCCGCCGCATCTGCTGGCCGCCGGCATGGGGGCGCAGACCGTCGCCCTGATCCTGACGGGCGTCATGCTGACGCCGCTTGTCGTCGCCCGCTCGGCCAATCTCGACGGCGCCATGTCGAGCTGGCTCATCTTCGCGGCCCTGATTGCAGCCGGACTCTCCACATGGCTGCAGGTCGTGCGTTTCGGCCAGATCGGCTCCGGCTATGTGATGTTCGTCGGCTCCAACGCCGCCTTCATCGCAGTCTCGGTGACGGCGATCGAACAGGGCGGCCCGGCGCTGATGGCGACGCTCGTCGCGGTCTCGGCCTTCTCCACTTTCCTCTTCACCTGGCAGATGCCGGCGATGCGCCGCATCCTGACGCCGGCGGTCGGCGGCGTGGTGCTGATGCTGATGGCGATGTCCGTCGCGCCGCTGGTCTGGAGCATGATGAAACGGGTGCCCGCAGGCTTCGAAGGCGAGGCTCCGCTGATCGTCGCGGTGACAGCTACCCTTGTCTTCGTCTTCTCGGTTTTCACCAGCGGAATGCTCCGGCTCTGGGCGCCGCTGATCGGCGTCGCGGGCGGCTCGCTGCTGGCCGGCGCACTCGGCATGGTCGATATCGCAACGGTCGGCGCGGCCCCCTGGATCGGCCTGCCGACGGGTAGCTGGCCGGGCCTCGACCTCAGTTTCTCGCCGGCCTTCTGGGTATTGCTGCCCGCCTTCGTCATGCTCTCGCTGGTCGGCTGCATCGAGACCTACGCCGACAGCATCTCGGTGCAGCGCTCGTCGCACCGCGTGGCCGCGCCGATCGACTTCAAGTCGGTGCAGGGGGCGATCAATGCCGACGGCGTCGGCAGCTTCATCGCCGGCGTGCTCGGCACCGTGCCGAACACGGTCTACTCCTCCGGCGTGGCGGTCGTGGAACTGACCGGCATCACAGCCCGCCGGGTCGGCTGGTGGGGCGGCTTGTTCCTGATCCTGATCGCCTTCTGCCCCAAACTCTCGGCGCTGATCGTGACCATGCCCGGCCCGGTCGCCGGCGCTTTCCTGCTGATGGTGCTGGTCATGCTGTTCGGCAACGGCATCCGGCTAGTGACGGAGAACGATCTCAGCTTCGAGATCGGGGTGGTCGTCTGCCTCGGCTTCTGGATCGGCTTCGGCTTCCAGCAGGGCACGCTCTTCAACGACATGCTGCCCGACTGGGCGAGCGTCTTCCTCTCCAACGGCACGACCTCGGGCGGCCTGACCGCGATCCTGCTGATGGCGTTGGTGTCGCTGCGCGGCCGCAGCCGCGACAAGCTCACGATGCCGCTCGGCCTCGGTGCGCTTGCGGAGATCCAGCGACTGGTCAGCGGCTTCGCGGAGCGCCTCGGCTGGGACCGGAAAGCCGAGGACCGGCTGATGCTAGCAGCCGAAGAGGCCCTGCTCTTCCTCTTGGCCGGACGCAGCGAGGAGGGCAGCCAGAGCCAGTTCCGTGTTCGTCTGCGTCTTGACGGCGAGGCGGCCGAACTGGAGTATGTCGTGACTCCGGCCGGCGGCAATATCGAAGCGGCGCTGACCGCGCTGCAGGATTCGGCGACAGTGATCGATCCCGAAAAGGAAGTCTCGCTGCGGCTGCTTCGGGCCATGGCCCGCGACGTCAAACACCTGCAATATCACGGGACGGACTGCCTGATCCTGGTGGTCGACAGCCGCGCCTGAGGGCGAGCCGTGGGCGCGGCCTTCGGCCTTCGCCCACCCTACCGAAGTTGCAGGATTTTCCGGGCGCGATCTAGATCCTCCGGCGTGTCGACGCCAAGCGGCACGTCTTCGACGATCGCCACGTCGATGCGCATGCCGGCTTCAAGGGCCCGCAACTGTTCCAGCTTTTCGCGCTTCTCGAGCGGCGACGGTGGAAGCCCGACATAGCGGTGCAGCGCCGCCCGGCGATAGGCGTAGAGGCCGATATGGTGGAAGAGCGGCCCCTCCCCGTAAGGGGCGGTGGCGCGGGTGAAATAGAGGGCGCGCAGCCGTCCGGGGGCGATCTCGGAGCCCACCACCTTCACGACATTGGGGTTGGTCTTCTCTTCGTCCCGGGCGATCACGGCGGCGATGGTGGCGATATCGACGGCGGGATCGTCGAGCGGGGCGAGCACGGCGCGAATCGCTGCCGGGGCGACCGTCGGGATGTCGCCCTGGAGATTGACGACGAAATCGAAGATGGCGTCGGGGTCGAGCTTGCGGGCAGCCTCATCGATGCGGGCGGTGCCGTTCTCATGGGTCGCGGCGGTCATGACGGCCTCGCCGCCGGCATTGCGGACCGCTTCGGCGATCTCGCGGCTGTCGGTCGCGACCGCGACCCGGCCGATCTCGGCCTCGACGGCGCGGCGCCAGACATGGACGATCATCGGCAGGCCGCCGATATCGGCCAGCGGCTTGCCGGGCAGGCGGGTTGCCGCCATTCGGGCCGGGATCAGGACAAGGGCCGGGGAAGCCGACATTTTAGAACGCCCACAGGGTGGCGAAAAGTCTCACACGGCAGGCGCTTATACGGGTTGCCACCGGTCGGGCAAAGCCTGTAATTTCAGCACGACGTCGGACCGCCGCCGCGGAGTGATTATGGATTCCTTCGAACTCAATAAAATCGCCGGTGCGCTTCTCGCGACGGCGCTCTTCGTGATGGCCGTCTCGATCGTGTCCGAGGCCATCTATCACTCGGAAGAGCCCGAGCAGGCGGCCTATGTCATCGCGGTCCCCGAAACGGCCGGTGGCACAGCCGGCGAGCCCGGCGGCGGCGCAGCCGAGGTTCCCCCGATCGCGGCGCGGCTCCAGACCGCCGACGCCACGGCGGGCGCCAATTCGGCCAAGAAGTGCCAGGCCTGCCATACTTTCGATAAGGGCGGCGCGGCCAAGGTCGGCCCGAACCTCTTCGGCATCGTCATGAATCATGCCGCCCATATGGAAGGCTTCAAATATTCCACGGCGCTGACCGAGAAGAACGCCGAGGGCATGCAGTGGACCTTCGACGAACTCGACCATTTCCTGGACAATCCGAAGGCCGAGGTGCCGGGCACGGCGATGGCCTTTGCCGGCCTCAAGAAGCCGGACGAGCGGGCCAATGTGATCGCCTATCTGCGCACCCTGGCCGATTCGCCGGTGCCGCTGCCGGAAGCGCCGGCGCCCGAAGCCGCCGCCCCGGCCGCGCCTGAGGGTGCAACTCCGCCCGCCCCGGATGCCGCCGTGCCGACCGCTGCCCCGGAAGGCGCCGCCCCGGCGACGCCGCCGGTTGGGGCTGAGCCCGCGACCCCGCCAGCCGCCGAAACGGTTCCGCCGGCTGTCCCTGGTGCCGCACCGCAGGTTCCGGCTCCGGCCGCAGAGCCGGCCGCCCCGGTTCAATAGATTGCGAGACCGCGGCCGATGCCGCGGTTTCCTCCCATTCCAGCCGCATTAAATTTCGGCAAGGGTGCAGAACGGTGGTGTCACACAGGCCGCCGCGCCCCTAATATGGCCTCCGATCAGCGGATTCATCGCGTTCGCAGGAGACCTTGAGACGATGCAGAGGATTTTCGCCGCCCTTGCCCTTTTCGCCGCGCTCGGCCTTTCCGCGGCGCACGCCCAGGACGGCGAATGGCGCCACGGCACGAGCCTGATCGGCGAACCGAAATACCCTGCCGGCTTCACGCGCTTCGACTATGTGAACCCCGACGCCCCGAAGGGCGGGGTCGTGCGGCTTTCGGAGACCGGCAGCTACGACTCGCTGAATTTCGTGCCGCCGCGCGGCACCATCGCGACCGGCGTCGGCAATATCTACGATACGCTGATGACCTCGTCTTTCGACGAGATTTCGACCGAATACGGCCTGCTCGCCGAGGCGATGAAATATCCCGAGGATTTTTCCTCGGTGACCTACAAGCTCCGCAGCCAGGCCAAATGGCATGACGGCCAGCCGGTGACGGCCGACGACGTCGTCTGGTCCTTCGACATCCTCAAGAAGACCAATCCGCAGCAGGCCTTCTACTACCAGCATGTCGTCAAGGCCGAGAAGACTGCCGACAACGAGGTGATCTTCACCTTCGACGAAAAGGGCAACCGCGAGCTGCCGCATATCGTCGGCCAGCTCCTGATCCTGCCGAAGCATTACTGGGAAGGCACCGACGCCGCCGGCAAGAAGCGCGACATCGCGGTTTCGACGCTGGAGCCGCCGCTCGGCTCCGGCCCCTACAAGATCAAATCGGTCAATGCCGGGCGCTCGATCGCCTATGAGCGGGTGCCGGACTATTGGGGCAAGGACCTGCCGGTCAATGTCGGACAGAACAATTTCGACGAGATCCGCTACGAGTATTTCCGCGACGAGACGGTCGAGCTCGAGGCGCTGAAGGCCGACCAGCTCGACTGGCGGACCGAGACGACGGCGCGGGTCTGGGCGACCGCCTATGACGTGCCCCAGGTCAAGGACGGCCGCATCAAGAAGGAAGAGTTCGAGGAGCCTTATCGCGGCTCGGGGCTGATGGTCGGGTTCATCTTCAACCAGAACCGCGACCGCTTCAAAGACCCGAGAGTGCGCGACGCCTTCAACTATGTCTTCCCCTATGAGGAGATCAACAAGACGATCTTCTACGGCGCGTATACGCGGCTGAAGAGCTATTTCGACGGTCTCGATTTCGCCTCGAAGGGCCTGCCGGAAGGCGCCGAGAAGGCCCTCCTCGATCCGCTCGCCAACCAGATCCCGCCGGAGGTCTTCACCGAGGAATACAAGAACCCGGTCAACGCCACGGCCAACGATCAGCGTGCCAATCTTCGCAAGGCGCTGGCGCTCTTCAAGGACGCCGGCTGGACGCTCAAGGGCAACAAGCTCGTCAACGACAAGGGCGAGCCGATGAAGGTCGAGTTCCTGATGAACGGGCCGCTCTACGAGAAGATCGCGCTCCGCTACCAGACCGAACTCGGCAAGATCGGCGTCGAATTCTCGATCCGCCCGGTCGACAGCTCGCAATATGAGCGCCGCGTCACGAGCCGCGACTTCGACATGGTCTATTCCGGCTGGGCGCAATCGGCCTCGCCCGGCAACGAGCAGTATGAGTATTTCGGCTCGCAATCGGCCGACCGCGAGGGCTCGCGGAACTACGGCGCGATCCGCAACCCGGCGGTCGACACGCTGATCAGCAAGATCGTCCAGGCGCCCGACCGGGCAAGCCTTGAAGCGGCGACCGCGGCGCTCGACCGCGTCCTCCTGTGGAACCGCTATCTCGTGCCGGGCTGGACGCTCCGCGCCCAGCGCGTCGCCCATTGGGACCGCTTCGGCCGGCCGGAGACGCTTCCCGAATTTTCGGTCGGCTTCCCGTCCATCTGGTGGTGGGACGAGACCAAGACCGAGCATGTGGAGAGCGTTCCTTGAGCCCCGGCGCCGCCGGTCTGACGCGCCGCGCGGCGCTGACGCTGGCCGGCGCCGCGATCGCCTATGGAAGCCTGAAGCCTTTCGCCTGGGCGCAGGGCAAGAGCGGCCTGCACGGCCTCTCGATCTTCGGCGACCTCAAATATGCTCCGGACTTCAAGCATTTCGACTATGTGAATGCGGATGCGCCGAAGGGCGGGACGCTGAAGTACCAGCCGCCGAGCTGGTACTTCAACCAGAACACCCAGACCTTCAACACGCTGAACGGCTTCGTCCAGAAGGGCGACGCGCCGCCCCGGATCGAATTGCTGTTCGATACGCTGATGGCGCGGGCGGCCGACGAACCGGATGCCGTCTACGGGCTGCTCGCGGAAAGCGTCGCGGTCTCCGATGACGGCAATGTCTTCACCTTCACACTCCGCCCTGAAGCGCGCTTCCATGACGGGACGACGGTTACCGCCGAGGACGTCGCCTTCTCGCAGATGGTCATCAAGGAGAAGGGCCACCCCAACCTGTCGCAGATCGTCCACGAGCTGGTGAAGGCCGAAGCGCTCGACGAGGCGACCGTCGCGCTGACGCTGTCCGGCAAGCAGAGCCGCGACCTGATCTTCAAGCTTGTCGGGCTGCCGGTCTTCTCGAAGGCCTATTATGCGACCCGCGACTTCGAAGCCTCGACGCTGGAGCCGCCGCTCGGCTCCGGCGCCTACAAGATCGGCGGGGTTAGTGCCGGCCGCTCGATCAACTTCGTGCGCGTCGCCGACTATTGGGGCAAGGACCTGCCGGTCAATGTCGGGCAGAGTAATTTCGACCTGATCCGCATCGACTTCTACCGCGACCGCCAGGTAGCCTTCGAGGCTCTCAAGAAAGGCGACACGACCTATCGCGAGGAGCATACGGCGCAGGTCTGGGCGACCGAATATAACTTCCCGGCCATAAATTCCGGCAAGGTCAAGAAGACTACCAGCCCGGACGAGGCCCGGCCCGATATGCAGGCCTGGTACCCGAACGGCCGGCGCACGAAATTCGCCGATCCGCGGACGCGGCAGGCCATGCGACTCTGCTTCGATTTCGAGTGGACCAACAAGAACATCTTCTACAGTGCCTACCGAGCCGCCCAGTCCTATTTCGAGAAATCGGATTTCGCCGCCGGGGGCGAGCCGTCGCCCGAGGAACTGGCCCTCCTTGAGCCGTTTCGCGCCGAGCTGCCAGCGGCAGTTTTTGCGCCGCCGGAGCCGGTGCCGAACTCGGACGGCTCGGGACGCGACAGGAAACTCCTTCGCCGCGCTTCCGAGCTTCTCGGTGAGGTCGGGTGGAAGAATGACGGCGGCGTCCTCAAGGATACGAAGGGCGAAGCCTTCACCTGCGAGTTCCTGATAGACGACGACGTCTTTACGCGCTCGCTGTCGCCCTATATCGCCAACCTCAAGGCGGTCGGCATCGACGCTTCGATCCGCATCGTCGACGCGACGCAGTACAATGCGCGTCAGAACGAGTTCGACTTCGACGTGATCATGAACCGCGTCATCCTGGCGGCGACGCCGCTCGATGACATCAATCTGTTCTATGGATCGGGCGCGGCGGACGTGGCCGGCACCGACAATCTCTCCGGGATCAAGGACAAGGTGCTCGACGCGCTGATCGCCAAGGTGCTGCTCGTGCAATCGCGTGCCGAGCTCGTCGCGCTGTTGCGGGCTATGGATCGTATTCTGCGCGCCAAGCATTACGTCATCCCGAACTGGGTCTCCGCTGAGCGCCGCATCGCCCATTGGGATATGTTCGGCCGGCCGGCGACGGCGCCAGCCTATGCCTTTACGCCGGAAACGACCTGGTGGTACGACCGCGACAAGGCAATCGCCATCGGCATGGCCGGATAGGACCTGAATGGCAGCCTACATATTGCGCCGTCTTCTGCTGATGATCCCGACGATCCTCGGAATCATGGCGATCAGCTTCGCCGTGGTCCAGTTCGCGCCGGGCGGCCCGATCGAGCGGGTCATCGCGCAGATGCAGGGCACCGACGTTTCGGCAACGGCGCGCGTCACCGGCGGTGGCGGCGATTTCAGCGGCGTCAATGCCGGCCAGGGCGGATCGAGCACCGACCCGATCTTCTCGAAATACCGCGGCGCGCAGGGCCTCGACCCCGAATTCATCAAGCAGCTCGAAGCGCAGTTCGGCTTCGACAAGCCGCCACTCGAACGCTTCGGCCTGATGATCTGGAACTATGCCCGCTTCGATTTCGGCGAGAGCTATTTCCGCGACATCCCGGTGCTCCAGCTCATCGGCGAGAAGCTGCCGGTGTCGATCTCGCTGGGCCTGTGGATGACGCTCCTCTCCTATGCGATCTCGATCCCGCTCGGCATCCGCAAGGCGGTGCAGGACGGCTCGCGCTTCGACACCTGGACCAGCGCCGTCATCATCGTCGGCTACGCCATTCCGGGCTTCCTCTTCGCGGTCCTGCTGATCATCCTCTTTGCCGGCGGCTCGTTCTTCGACCTCTTTCCGCTGCGCGGCCTGACCTCGGAGAACTGGTCGGTGCTGCCCTGGTACGAGAAGGCCATCGACTATGCCTGGCACTTGGCGCTGCCGCTGACGGCGATGGCGCTGTCGGCCTTCGCGACGACGACGCTGCTCACCAAGAACTCGTTCCTCGACGAGATCCGCAAGCAATATGTGATGACGGCGCGAGCCAAGGGCCTGAGCGAACGGGCGGTGCTCTACCGCCACGTCTTCCGCAACGCCATGCTGATCGTCATCGCCGGCTTTCCGGGCGCCTTCATCTCGGCCTTCTTCGCCGGCTCGCTCCTGATCGAGACGATCTTCTCGCTCGACGGGCTCGGCCTCCTCGGCTTCGAGTCGGTGCTGAACCGCGACTATCCGGTGGTCTTCGCGACGCTCTACATCTTCTCGCTGATGGGCCTCGTCGTCGGGCTGCTCTCGGACCTCACCTATACCTGGATCGATCCGCGCATCGATTTCGAAAGCCGCGAGGTCTGATGGACGCGGTGCTCGAGAAAGAGGGACTCGAAACGATCGCGCCGGCGCCCGGGCAGACAGAGCCGCCGCCGCGGAAATTCTTCTCGCTGTCGCCGCTCAACCAGCGGCGCTGGCAGAATTTCCGCGCCAACCGGCGCGGCTACTGGTCGCTGTGGATCTTCCTCTTCCTGTTCATCCTGTCGCTTTTCGCGGAATTCCTCGTCAACGACCGGCCGGTCATCGTCTCCTACAAGGGCGAGACGCTGTTCCCGACCTTCATCGACTATCCGGAGGAGAAATTCGGCGGCTTCCTGGCGACGACCGACTATCGCGCCCCCTTCATCCAGGACGAGATCCTCGCCAATGGCTGGATGGTGTGGCCGCCGGTCCGCTACTCCTATCGCACGGTCAATAACGAGCTGCCGACGCCGGCGCCGGCCAAGCCGTGGTGGATGCTGACCGAGGAACAGCGCTGCGTCGCCTATGCGGATGGCGTCGCCGACAAGAACTGCACGCCCGGCAACTGGAACTGGCTGGGCACCGACGACCAGGGCCGCGACGTGGTGGCGCGCCTCGTCTACGGCTTCCGCATCTCCGTCGTCTTCGGGCTGGTGCTCGCCATCATCTCCTCCGTCGTCGGCGTCGCCGCCGGCGCGGTGCAGGGCTATTTCGGCGGCTGGGTCGACCTCCTCTTCCAGCGCTTCATCGAAATCTGGACGTCGATCCCGGCGCTCTATCTCCTCCTCATCATCTCGTCGGTGATCGCGCCGAGCTTCTTCGTCCTGCTCGGCATCCTGTTGCTCTTCTCCTGGGTGGCGCTGGTCGGGGTCGTGCGCGCCGAATTCCTGCGCGGCCGCAATTTCGAATATGTGAATGCGGCCCGCGCGCTGGGCGTCTCCAACCGGACGATCATGTTCCGCCACCTGCTGCCCAACGCCATGGTGGCGACGCTGACCTTCCTGCCCTTCATCCTCAACGGTTCGATCTCGACGCTGACCTCGCTCGATTTTCTCGGCTTCGGCCTGCCGCCCGGCTCGCCCTCGCTCGGCGAATTGCTGGCGCAGGGCAAGGACAACATCCAGGCGCCCTGGCTCGGCCTGACCGGGTTTCTGGTGATCTCGATCATGCTGTCGCTCCTGATCTTCGTCGGCGAAGCGGTGCGCGACGCCTTCGATCCGCGGAAGACGTTTCGATGAGCGACGACATCCTCCTCTCGGTCCACAATCTCGGCATCGCCTTCCGGCAGGGCGGCAAAACAACCGTCGCCGTCGAGGGCGCCAGCTTCGACATCGCCCGCGGCGAGACCGTGGCGCTGGTCGGCGAATCCGGTTCGGGCAAGTCGGTGACGGCGCTGTCGGTGATGCGGCTCCTGCCCTCCGCCGCCGAGCATCCGTCCGGCGAGATTCTCTTCAAGGGGCAGGATCTCCTCAAGGCGGACGAGCCGGCGCTCCGCAAGGTGCGCGGCAACGACATCTCGATCATCTTCCAGGAGCCGATGACCTCGCTCAATCCGCTCCACACGATCGAGCGGCAGGTCGGCGAGATCCTGAAGCTCCATCGCGGCATGAGCGACACCGCGGCGCGGGCCCGCGTGCTCGAGCTTCTCGACCAGGTCGGCATCCGCGACGCCGAAAGCCGGCTCGGCGCCTACCCGCACCAGCTTTCCGGCGGCCAGCGCCAGCGCGTCATGATCGCCATGGCGCTCGCCAACGAGCCCGATCTCCTGATCGCCGACGAGCCGACGACGGCGCTCGACGTCACCGTGCAGGCGCAGATCCTGAAGCTCCTGCGCGATCTCCAGCGCCAGACCGGCCTCGCCATCCTGTTCATCACCCACGACCTCGGCATCGTCCGCAAGATGGCGAAGCGGGTCTGCGTCATGACCAAGGGCCAGATCGTCGAACAGGCGGCGACCGAAGAACTCTTCGCGCGGCCGCAGCATCCCTACACCAAGCATCTCCTTGCCGCCGAGCCGAAGGGCAAGCCGCCGGCCTCCGACACGGCAGCGCCGGTGGTGATGGAGGCGAAGGACCTCAAAGTCTGGTTCCCGATCCGGCGCGGCTTCTTCCGACGGACGGTCGGCCACATCAAGGCGGTCGACGGCATCGACGTCGAAATCCGCGAGGGGCAGACGCTCGGCGTCGTCGGCGAATCCGGCTCGGGCAAGACGACGCTCGGCCTGGCGCTGATGCGGCTGATCTCGTCGGAAGGCAGGATCGTCTTCCTCGGCAAATCGATCGAGAAGAACCGCTTCAAGGAGATGCGGCCGCTTCGCGCCGAGATGCAGATCGTCTTCCAGGACCCGTATGGCTCGCTTAGCCCGCGCATGTCGGTCGGCGAGATCGTCGGCGAGGGCCTCAGGGTCCATGCAAGCGGCGTCTCGGAGAACGAGCGCGACCGGCGCGTGGCGCAGGCGCTGGAAGAGGTCGGCCTCGATCCGGCGACACGGCAACGCTATCCGCATGAATTCTCCGGCGGCCAGCGCCAGCGCATCGCGGTGGCACGCGCCATGGTGCTGGAGCCGCGCTTCGTGATGCTCGACGAGCCGACCTCGGCGCTCGACATGAGCGTCCAGGCGCAGGTGGTCGACCTGCTTCGCGAGTTGCAGCGGCGGCGCAACCTCGCCTATCTCTTCATCAGCCACGATCTCAGGGTCGTGCGGGCGCTCGCCAACGACATCGTCGTCATGCGGAACGGCAAAATCGTCGAGAAGGGGCCGGCCGCGACCGTCTTCGACAGCCCGTCCAGCGACTACACCCAGGCCCTGATGGCGGCGGCTTTCGATATCGCCACGGCGCCCGAAGGCACGGTGGCGCAATAACGCCCATGATCCGCAGCAACGAAGCGACCGCGATCCTGCTGGCGCCCCATCCCTGGGATCCGGCGCCCTGGGCGGCCGCTATCCGTGCCGCCGACCCGCAGCGGCGGCTGTTGATCGGCGCGGCGCCTGATCCGGCCGCGATCGGCTATGCGCTGGTCTGGAAGCCGCCGGCCGGGACGCTGGCGCAATTGCCGCGCCTGCGTGCCATCTTCTCGCTCGGCGCCGGGGCCGACCATCTGCTTACCGATCCGGCGCTACCCGACGTGCCGCTCGTCCGCGTCGTCAATCCCGACCTGACGCAACGCATGACCGAATGGGTCGTGCTGCAGGTGCTGGCGCATCACCGGCAGCAGCAGCGCTATCACCGGCAGCAGGCGGCGCGCCTCTGGAAGGAGCTGCCGCAGCCGGCCGCCTCGGAAGTGCGCGTCGGCATCATGGGCATGGGCGCGCTCGGCCGCGACTCCGCCGAGGTCCTCCAGCGGCTCGGCTTCGATGTCGCCGGCTGGAGCCGGCGGCCCGTCGCCATGGCGGGTGTGACGAGCTTCCACAGCGCCGACCAACTGGACGCATTTCTGGCGCGCACCGACATCCTGGTCTCGCTCCTGCCGCTGACGCCGGAGACGCGGGGCATTCTGTCCATGGCGCTTTTCAACAAGCTCGCGAAGGACGGCAAGCTCGGCGGGCCGGTACTGATCAATGCCGGGCGTGGCGCGCTCCAGGTCGAGGCGGATATCGTCGCGGCGATCGAGACCGGCGTCCTGATCGGCGCCAGCCTCGACGTTTTCGCGCCGGAACCGCTCGACCCGTCAAGCCCGCTCTGGACGATGCCGAATGTGGCGATCACGC
The DNA here is from genome assembly GCA_945882315.1 of Bauldia litoralis. GTDB lineage: Bacteria > Pseudomonadota > Alphaproteobacteria > Rhizobiales > Kaistiaceae > CAMCWB01. The sequence goes on from CAMCWB010000022.1 coordinate 41,730, forward strand.
CGCATGCCGCCGCGGCGAGCACGGCGGAGGCGCTGATCCCGCCGCTGCTGCGGCAGATCGCCGATTTCGAGGCGGGCAAGCCGCTCGCCAACCTGATCGATCGTTCGGCACGCTATTAGCGACGCGCCATGCCGGTTTTCGCGGTCAAGGGAGACGGCGGACGGAGGTCGGCGCGCCGTGCTTGCGCGCGATCCGGCCGATCGCCTCGTTCAGCGGCTCGATGACGACCGCCATGTGGTGGCCGCTGGCATGGATGAGGCGCTTGCGGTCGAGCAGAATGCCGACATGGCCGCGCCAGAAGATGAAGTCGCCACGCGCCAGCGCTGCCTGAAAGCTGCCCTCGACGGCGGCGCCGAGCAGCTTCTCCTGGAGGTCGGTGTCGCGTGGTGCGGTCTTGCCGGCCGCCATCAGCGACACTTGCACGAGGGCCGAACAATCGAGGCCGAGGCTCGTGCGCCCGCCCCAGAGATAAGGCGTCTCGACGAAACGTTCGGCGACGGCCACGAAATCAGCCTCGGGCGGCGCCCCCACCGGCTTCACATGGGCGGCGACGACCGCGCCGCCGCCGGCGATGTGGCGATAGAGCGTGCCGCGCGTCTCGGTCTCGCCGGCCAGCGCCAGCCCGGCGCCGAGCGACACGGCGCCAAGCGCCGGCAGCTTCAGGTCGGGGCCGGGATAGATGAAGGTGCGCACGGCCGAGACGCTGTGCGTCGGCTCCGGCACGAGCGAGCCCAGCGCCTCGCTGCGCACATAGCCGACATAGGAATCGCTTTCGAGCTGGCCCCAGGACCAGCCCTCGGCGGTTTCCTCGAAGACGCGGAAGATCTCGCCATGCAGCACCTCGCTGTCGAGCGACGCCTCGGCGCGCGGCGTGCGTTTCAACGGCGCCGAGAAAGCCGTCACCCGGCGCGTGACGCCTTCGACGAAGCGCGCCGCCGCGACCTTGCCCCGGAGGCGCGCATCGGCGCGGTCGGGACGGAAGGCGTTCATGCGCGGATCGAGGTCGGTCACGGCTGCAGCTCGCGATGCCGCGCCACGACGATATCGCCCAGCCTTTCGACGGCGAGCGCGCCTTCCAGCGTGCGGTGCACGAGGACGTTGCGGCGATCGGTGTCGTCGCGCTTGCGGCTGAGAAGGCCGAGCCTGCCCATCGTGTCGAGTGCCCTTGTGATCACCGGCTTGGTCACGCCGAGCTTCCGCGCCAGGCCGCGCACCGTATGCGGCGGCGGCTCAAGATAGACGGTCAGCAATACCGCCATTTGACGGTTTGTCAGGTCCCGTTCGCTGTCGCGGACGAGATCGAAGGTGACGTCATGCCAGAGATGCAGGGCCTGACTCGGCCGCAACCCGCCGGGCATTTCGATTCCTCGAAGGAGATCGTTTCGGAGCCGAACTATTGCGCCCGGCGGCGCCAACTTCAAGACATTCCGTAGCGTTCGGCGATCGCGGTAAAGAGAGCGCGAATGGTCTGCGCCTCCCCGCCTTCAGGACGGCCGGGCTTGGTCGTGGGGTTCCAGCCATAGATGTCGCCATGCAGCCAGCGGATCTCGTCGGGCACGAAGCGCGACAGGAAGAGCGCGGCGGTGATCGAGCCGGCGAATGGCGTCGCGCCGGCATTGTTGATATCGGCGATCCTGGAATCGAGCATCGACAGATAGGGCGTCCATAGAGGCAGCCGCCACAGCGGGTCTGACACCGCCTCGCTTGCTTTCATGACGTCGAGCGCAAAAGCGTCGTCGCGCGTGTAGAAGGGCACGATTTCGGGGCCGAGCGCGGTCCGCGCCGCCCCGGTGAGGGTCGCGAGATCGACGATGAGGTCGGGGTTCTCCTCGACGGCAAGCGTCAGCGCATCGGCGAGGACGAGACGCCCCTCGGCGTCGGTGTTGCCGATCTCGACCGTCAGCCCCTTGCGGCTCTGGAGGACGTCGCCGGGTCGGAAGGCCGGGCCGGAGATGGCATTCTCGACGGCGGGGATGAGGACGCGGAGCCGGATACGGACCCCCGAGGCCATGATCATATGAGCAAGGCCCAGCATATTGGCGGCGCCGGCCATGTCCTTCTTCATGAGGAGCATGCCGCTCGGCGACTTGATGTCGAGGCCCCCGGTATCGAAGCAGACGCCCTTGCCGACCAGCGTGACCTTCGGGTGGGCCGGATCGCCCCAGGTGAAATCGACGAGGCGCGGCGCCCGGCTTGGCGCGGCAGCGACGCCGACCGCATGGATCATCGGGAAATTCGCCGAGAGGAGCGCGCCGCCGACGATTTCCGAATAATCGGCGCCGTGCCGGGTCGCCAGGTCGCGAGCAGCAGCGGCGAGTTCGGCCGGCCCCATGTCGTTCGGGCCGGTGTTGATGAGGTCGCGGACGAGATAGACGGCGTCGGCGATCGTGGTGACGGTCGCCGCCGCGTTGCCGGGCGGCGCGACCAGATGCGGGCCGGCGCCGGTCTTCCGGTAGCGGCTGAAGCGATAGGCGCCAAGGGCAAAGGCAAGCGCAGCCGCGCCGGGATCGTCGAAGCCGCTCTCGAGCCGGTAGGTGCCGTCCGGCAACTGGCCGGGGAGTCGCCCCGGCAGCAGCCGGGTGCGCGGATCGGCGGCAGGAGCGCCAAGCCCGAACAGAACGGAACCGACCGAACCATCCGCGGACGGCAGCACCAGGACCGCGCCGGAGGCGGCGGTGAAGCCGTTGGCGGCGACCCAGGCTGCGGTCGCGGGATCGAGCGTCGACAGGAGCTGCGGCAGGTCAGCGGCGGCCACGGCTCTGATCGGGATCGAGGCGACGTCCGGCGCGGACGGCAGAAGGCAATCGGGCATGGGCGCTCCTATTCGATAGGGCGATCATGACGAGGGGGCCGTTTCGGGACAATCCCCGTCCGCTGCGGGCCGGCCGGTTTAACCAAGCATTAGGGTTAACGGAATATTGCTCGTGAGGTCCGTAAGCGATCTGCCGGAGCGTATCGATGACATCCGCCCTCTCCTCAATCCGCACAGGCGGCGGCGATTGCCGCATCGGTTTCCGACGCGCGGCGCTGCTCCTGTCGGTCGCGCTGATGGTTGGTCTCGGGGGATGCGCCAAAGGCCCGCGCACGACCGGCAGCATCGCAGCGAGCACGCCCGCCGACGCCGACAAGGCCACCGCGCATTGGGGAGCGCGCTACGAGAAGAACCCTAAGGACAAGGCGGCGGCCCTCAACTACGCCGCGGCGCTGCGCCAGAATGACCGTATGCAGCAGAGCGTCGCCGTCCTTCAGAAGGCCGTTCTGGCGCATCCGGACGACAAGGACGTGCTCGCCGCCTTCGGCAAGGCGCTGGCCGCCAACGGCCAGCTCGGCCAGGCGCTCAACATCATCCGCCGGGCACAGACACCGGACCGCCCCGACTGGCGGCTCCTTTCAACTGAAGCCGCGATCCTCGACCAGCAGGGCAAGAACGAGGAAGCCCGCAAGCTCTATGTCCAGGCGCAGACCTACGCGCCGAACGAGCCGACCATCCTCTCCAACCTCGGCATGTCCTATCTCCTGACCGGCGACCTGGACAAGGCGGAAGCGTCGCTTCGCCAAGCATCGACGTTGCCGGGCGCCAACAGCCGTGTCCGGCAAAACCTGGCGCTGGCGGTCGGCCTGCAGGGACGTTTCGACGAGGCGGAGGAAATCGCCACGGCCGAACTGCCGCCTGATCAGGCGTCGGCCAATGTCGCCTATCTCAAGAACATGCTGGCGCAGCAGCAGGACAGCTGGAAGAAGCTTCAGGAAGCCGACTGCAAGAAGACGAGCTGACGGAATCGGCGGCGCAGATACCGGCGTCCCTGCAAGGCGCGGGAACGCCGGTCCCGGAACAGATCAGGCGTTCTTGCCGGCCATCATATTCTTCAAAAGGCCGACGATGATCGTCAGCACGGCGCCGCCGGCACCGCCGCCGACGAGTTGCCCGACGATCGAGCCGATATCCAAACCGCCGCCGGCTGCGGCACCGGCCCCGGGCATCAGCATTTCCAGGAGTTGACCGCCGCCGAGTCCGCCGATCGCGCCTGCGATCGTGTTGCCGAGCTTGCCGAGGTCGACATTCTTCATCGCCGCCGCGACGCCATTGCCGCCTACTGCGCCTGCGATCAGTTGAATAACCAGATTAACGAGCATGTCCATGAGCGCCTCCATTACCCGGCGACTCGCCGGCGCGGCATCCTACCAGATATGGCGCGCTGATACGCCGCGGCGGGTCGCCTACATACTGGCCATCGCCTGAATGGCGGCCGGGCCGAGGATGACGCCGAGGAGGACCGGCAAGAAGAACAGGATCATCGGCACTGTCAGCTTCGGCGGCAGGGCGGCCGCTTTCTTTTCCGCGGCATTCATCCGCTGGTCCCGGTTTTCCTGGGCAAGCACGCGCAGCGCGTTGCCCAGCGGCGTGCCGTAGCGCTCCGCCTGGATAAGGCTGGTCGTCACCGACCTGACGCCTTCGAGGCCGGTGCGGGTCGCGAGATTCTCATAAGCCTGGCGGCGCTCCTGGAGGTAGGACAATTCCGCGGTCGTCAGCGTCAGTTCCTCGGCGAGCGGTATCGACTGGACGCCGATCTCTTCCGACACCTTGCGGAAAGCCGCCTCCGACGACATGCCGGATTCGACGCAGATCAGCATGAGATCGAGGGCGTCCGGCCAGGCCCGGATAATCGACGCCTGGCGCTTCTGGATGGCGTTCGAAATATAGAAAATCGGCGCATAGAAGACGGCATAGGCGGCGCCTACGGAGACGCCGATCTTGACGAGCGTCGACTGATCCCAGGTGGACACCCAGAAGAGGTAGAAGATGGCGGCGGCGAAAAACAGGATCGGCAGCGTGACGCGCGCGAACAGGAAGACGAAAAGCGGCGCCTGGCCGCGATAGCCGGCCATGCGCAGCCGCGAGGTGGTGCCCTCGTCCGCCAGCGCGGTGCGCAAGTTCAGCCGGTCGACGACGCGCCGCATATAGACCTTGGGCTCGTTGCGCAGCGAGGCCCGGCGGGATTCCTGGGCAAGGCGGGTGCGCTCGCGGGCCCGGATCTCTTCACGTTCGAGAGCCACCGCCTTGATGCGCGTCGCCAGCTGATCGCCCGTGAAAAAGGATGACATCAGGGTGACGACCGTCGCGAAAACCGACAGCGCCGCGAGCAGCGGCACGAGGAATTGCGGGTCGATGAGCATGCTGACCATAGGCGCGCCTAAAAGTCGAAATTGACCATTTTACGCATCACGAGGATGCCTATCGTCATCCATACGGCTGAGGCGCCGAGGATCAGATTGCCGAGCGGCTCGGTGAACAGCAGCATGATGTATGCGGGGCTGCTCATGTAGGTCATGATCATGACGACGAATGGCAGGATGCCGATGATGACCGCAGATGCCTTCGCTTCCATGCTCATCGCCGTGATCTTGCCCTTCATCTGCCGCCGCTCGCGCAGGACGCGCGACAGGTTGGCCAATGCCTCGGCAAGGTTTCCGCCGGCCTTCTGCTGGATAGCGATGACGATCGCGAAAAAATTCGCCTCGGGAACCGGTATCCGGTCGGGCATCCTGGCGACCGCCTCATAGGCCGGAATGCCGAGCGACTGGGCCTCGACGATCTTACGGAACTCGCCCTTCACCGGCTCATCCGCTTCCGTGGAGATGATCCTGATGCAGTCGCCCAGCGGCAGGCCGGCCTTAACGCCGCGGACGATGATGTCGATCGCATTGGCGAATTCGTTGAGGAATTTTTCCATGCGCCGCTTGCGCAGAAAACTCACGGTCCAGCGCGGCATGCCGAAGAAACCGACGACGAAGAACGCCAGGGCGACGTAGATCGGCACCCCGAAGACAAAGGGTACGATAAAGAAGACGAAGCCGAGCGCGGCGCTGATCAGGTAGAATGTGCGGCGCGTCCAGCTAAGGCCGGCCTGCTCGATCCGAAGCGCCAGCGGCGGCGACTTGCTCTGCTTCGCCTTGGCCTTCTGCTTTTCCTCGATCTCCTTGAGCGTGTCCTGCACAGATTTGCGGCGGCGGGCCGGATCGACCGTGCGGGAGCGCGCGACGTCCAGCGTCGGAGTGCCGTTCTGGACGCGTTCCAGCCGGCTTCCGAAACGGTCTTCGGACTCGATGCGGCCATAGAGAAACGCATAGGCAAGGCCGCCGGCGCTCAGCATGGCGAGGCCGGCGATGGCGAGGAGCGTGGTGAGGCCACCGAACATCGGCCGGCCTACGCGACGCTGCCCGCGAGCTCTTCGCGGTTCGAATCGTCGAGCGCGGTGGCCAGCCGCTGCTCTTCATTGTAGTAGCGGGCGCGCTCCCAGAACCGAGGGCGGCCGATGCCGGTCGACCGGTGGCGGCCGATGATGCGGCCGTTGGCGTCTTCGCCGGCCATCTCGTAGAGCATCACGTCCTGGGTGATGATGACTTCGCCTTCCATGCCGATCACCTCGGTGATGTGGGTGATGCGGCGCGAGCCGTCGCGCAGGCGGCTGGCCTGGATGATCACGTCGATCGAATTCGCGATCATCTCGCGGATGGTCTTCGAGGGCAGCGTGAAGCCGCCCATGGTGATCATCGATTCAAGGCGGGAAAGAGCTTCGCGTGGACTGTTCGCATGGAGCGTGCCCATCGAGCCGTCATGGCCGGTGTTCATGGCCTGCAGCAGGTCGAAGGCTTCCGGTCCGCGCACCTCGCCGACGATGATCCGCTCGGGACGCATACGCAGGCAGTTCCTGACGAGATCGCGCATGGTGATCTCGCCCTCGCCCTCGATATTCGGCGGGCGCGTTTCGAGCCGCACGACATGCGGCTGCTGGAGCTGCAGTTCGGCGGCGTCTTCGCAAGTGATGATGCGCTCGTCGTTCTCGATATAGCGGGTCAGGCAGTTGAGCAGCGTCGTCTTGCCGGAGCCGGTGCCGCCGGAGATGAGGACGTTGCAGCGCGAGCGGGCGATGATCTGAAGGATCGTGCCGCCTTCCGGGGTGATCGTGCCGAATTTGACGAACTGGTCGAGCGTGAGCTTGTCGCGCTTGAATTTCCGGATGGTGAGGGTCGGGCCGTCGATCGACAGCGGCGGCGCGATAACGTTGACGCGGCTGCCGTCGGGCAGGCGGGCGTCGCAGATCGGCGAGGATTCGTCGACGCGGCGGCCGATCTGGCTGACGATGCGCTGGCAGATGTTCATCAGCTGGCCGTTGTCGCGGAAGCGGACATTGGTCTGCTGAACCTTGCCCGCAACCTCGATGTAGGTCCGGTGGGCGCCGTTGACCATGATGTCGGCGATGTCGTCGCGCGCCAGCAGCGGCTCGAGCGGGCCTAGACCGAGAATGTCGTTGCAGATGTCCTCGAGCAGGTCTTCCTGCTCGGCGATCGACATCACGATGTTCTTCAGCGCGATGATGTCGTTGACGATGTCGCGGATTTCCTCGCGGGCCGACTCGGTATCGAGCCTGGCCAGCTGCGACAGGTCGATCGTGTCGATCAGCGCCGCGAAGACGGTGGATTTGACGTCGTAGAAATTCTCCGAGCGACGAACCGCCGGTCCGTTTGCGACCGGCCGCGGCGGCGAGCCGGGCCTGGCGGGAAGCGGCGGCTCGACGGCGAGCCGGGCGGCCGGCTGGCGCGGCTCGGACGCCGCGGCGTCGGCCTGCGGCTGCGGTGCGGAGCCCGATGCAGCGCTGGGCGCTGCCGCCGGCCCTTCGGAGGGCTTCGAAGCCGGCGTGGCCGGGTCCGTCTGACTTCTTTTTCCGAACATTCCGGACATGGTCAGGCGCTCTTTGCGCCGCGGAGACGCGAAACAAGCGGCCCCAGCAGGCTCTTCTTCTGTTTCTTGCCTTCGCTGCGTCCGGTGACGATCTGCGCGATCTGATTGAAGGATTCGGCGATCGGTCTTTTCGGGTTGGCCTCGGCGATCATCTGGCCGTTATTGGCGGCGGTGCCGAAAAGCGCCGCGTCGAAGGGAATGATCGCGGCAGGGGTCAGGTTCAGTGCCGAGGCAAAATCGCTGAGCTTGATCTCCGGGCGCTTGCCGAGCCCGCTCTTGTTGACGACCAGATGTGGTGGCCGGTCGCTGGGGCGTGTCTGGCGCAGGAGATCGACGATGTTCTTGGCGTTGCGCAGGTTGGCGAGATCCGGCTCCACCGTCAGGACGATCTCATCGGCGGCAAGGAGCGTCTTCTTCATCCACGAGGTCCACAGATGGGGCAGGTCAAGGACGACGATCGGCACGCCGCTCTGCGCCACGTCGATGACATGCTCGAACGTGCTTTCGCCGAAATCATAGGTCCGGTCGAGGGTCGCAGGTGCGGCGAGCAGGCTCAGGTGATCGGCGCAACGCGACAGAAGACGATCGAGAAACACGTCGTCGAGCCGGTCGGGCGCGTTGACGGCTTCCGCAATCCCCTGCGGCGGGTCCTGGTTGAAATCGAGGCCGGCCGTGCCGAAGGCGAAATCCAGGTCGGCGACGACGACGTCATTCTCGAAGCTTCGAGCGATGGCCCAGGCGACGTTATGGGCGATCATCGACGAGCCGACGCCACCCTTGGCGCCCACAAAGGCAACGGTCCGGCCGAGCGGGCGGGCCGTGCGGTCAACATAAAGGGTCGCGACGGTACGGATGACCATCGCCATGTCGACCGGCATCACCAGATATTCGCTGATGCCGCGCTGGATCAGGCTGCGATAGAGGGTGACGTCGTTGACGTGGCCGACCAGGATCACCCGCGTGCCGGAATCGCAGACTTGGGCAAGGCGGTCGAGATCGGCGTCGAGGAGATCGCGCGGCAGCTTCGATTCGATGATGATGAGGTTCGGCGTTGCGGCGTTCTGGTAGAACTCCACCGCTGCCGCGACGCCACCGGTGTGAACCTTGACGTGGGCGCGCGCCATCCGCCGGTCCCCTGCCGCCTGCTCGACCACCGCCGCCAGCTCGGGCGATTCGCAGAAGGCCTGGATCGAGATGCGCGGGACCGGGCGGACATCGGAGACCGACGACGATGCTTCGACATCGAGTGCAGTAAGGGTCATTGCTGTTGCACCGCCTCGGAGATTTCGACGGGGAGCACCCCTTGCTTCGTCGCGTGGATCTCGCCTCGGCGATAGAGGTCGAGAACCGTGTAGCGGCGGCCGGCATCGGCTGGCGTCATTTCCCGTGGATAGACGAGGTCGAGAGGGTTATCGACCATCGCGGCGAGGTTTGCCTGGGTGGCACAGCCGAAATTGCCGTAGTTGCGATTGCGCTTCACATCGCCGAGCTGGCTGGTCCAGGCGCCGCAGCCTTCGACATGCGCGGCGATCTTGCTGAAGGCGAGCCGTATCGGCGCGCCGCTTTCCTTGCCGCCCGCACGATAGCTGCGGACGTCGATTGCCGCGGGGCTGACCCCTGCGCCGACGAGCACTTCATGAACCTGGTGGCCGATCCGGACGGCGTTGACCTCGTTCGGCGAACCCGACGGGAGGACGATCGCCATCACCGCGCTTTCGCTGGCCTTGAAGCGCTGGGCGAAGCCCGCGACCGAGCCGCGCGTCTTCGCGCCGATGCCGGCGTCGATGCCGACCGGAATGTCCATCGTCTGCAGGCGCTCGTCGATCAGGATCGGATGGGCGACGCGATAATCGTCGGGCACCGCGCTGACGACGTCCTGCTTGGCGCTGGTCGTGCAGCCGGCGAGCGCCAGAAGCAGTGCCGGGCCTGCGAGCAGGAGCCCCGTGAGGGACTTCGCGCTCGGCTTGCGGACCATCGGGGACCGATCGGGTCTCATAAAGACAGGCTCCATGTCTGGGTCCGCTCTCATTCGTAAATGTAGCCGTAGTGGCCCTGGTAGGCGCCGGTCGGCGCGTTGCCGGGGCCGCCGTAGATGCTGTTCAGGTGGCCGAGCAGCATCGCATTCGAGTCCGTCGAGGTCGTGAAGCCGTCGTCGGGGCGTGCAAGGGCGGGCCGGCCGACGAGCTTGACCAGATAGGGCGTTACGATGATGACGAGCTCGGTCTCGTGGCGAAGATAATCGCGGCTCCTGAAGAGCGATCCGATGATCGGCAGATTCTTGAGCCCCGGCAGGCCATTGAGCGTCTGGCGGACATCGTCCTGGAGCAGGCCGCCCATCACCATGGATCCGCCCGACGGCAACTCGAGCGTGGTTTCGGCGCGGCGGACCTTGAGCGACGGAATCGTCACGCCGGTATTGCCGATCGGGATCGCAATCTCCGAAGACAATTCCGAAACTTCCGTCTTGATCCGAAGGCTGATTCGTCCCTCGGACAGGACGACCGGATTGAAGGCGAGGGATACGCCGTAGGGCTTGAACTCGATGGTTATCTTTTCGTCGCCGCCGACCGGCACGGGAAATTCGCCGCCGGCCAGGAACATCGCCTGTTCGCCGGAGATTGCCGTCAGCGTTGGTTCGGCGAGCGTCCGGAATACCCCGGCTTCCTCGAGGGCGCGGATCGTGGCGCCGAAGCTCGACTTGCCATCGTCGAAGCCTACTCCACCCGCATTGACCGGGCTGAACGGGTTGACCGGGAAGAGTGCGTTGGTGACCGCGCCGAAGCTGAAGTCGCCGATATTCAGCGACGCATCCCACTCGACGCCGAGCTGCTTGATGGTGTTGCGATTGACCTCCGCCACCGTGACCTTGAGCTGGACCTGATCCTCGCCTTCGATGCTCAGAAGATTGACCACCGAACTCTTCGGTTCGGGCTCGTCATTGTCGATGGAAATCGTCGTGCCGCCGTTCCCCGACATGAGCGTGTCGTTACCGACCTGCGCATTGGCGCCGCCATTGGCGAAGATGTTGGCAATGTCCTGGGCGCGCCGTGCATCGGCGGCGTTACGGACGCCGCCCGACAGGACGATGTTGTCGGAGACGATCTCGACGTCGATGCTGGAGCCGGGGATAAGCCGCTTGAGCATGGCGGACAGCGTGCGGCTGTCGCGCTCGACCTCGAGCTCGACCGATATGATCTGCTGGCCGGCCCGGTCGAAGATGATGATGTTGGTCTGCCCGACCTTGACGCCGGTGAGATAGATCCTGCGGTTCGTGCGAATGACGGCGTTGGCGACTCCCGGATTGGAAACGAGCACGTCACGCGCGTCGCGCGGCAGGTCGACAACGAGCGACTTGTTGAGGCCGAGCTTCACGACACGCGTCCCGGATTGTGCGCTGCTGACGATCGTGCCGAGGCCCGGCGGCGTTTCGTCACCGCCGGCGAGCGCCGGAGCGTTCAGGGCCGGCATGGCGAGTAGTGCCGCGCCGACCAGGCATCCTCTCAGGATAGCGCCGAACATGCCGCCTCGCCCCTCGTTCTCCGATCCACGAATAGCTTCGCTCATTTCATTCCGCCCACTTCCCGGGACACGCCGCCGCGAACGATGGTCACGGCATCGGCGGGCTTGCTGTTGTCGATCAGATGGGTCGCATCCGGTCCGGTCTGCGTTTCGTCCGCGAAGCTGCGCAGCGACAGGGCCAGCCGATCGCTGATCTGCTGGGCGACCGTCAGTATCTCAGCTTGCTTCGGCGACAGTTCGAGCGTGGCGGTCTGGCCGACGATGGCCTTGCCGTCGATGGTCTGGTCAACCGCGAGAACACGAATGTTGTTGAGAATCGTTTCCGTGACGAAGGCAGGCGGGGCGCCCTCGGCGATGTTGGGATCGGACCGCGTCATGATCACGTCGACGCGGTCGTTGGGCTGGATCAGCCCGCCGGCGCTGGTGTCCGCCGAGATGCGGATCGCCACGGCGCGCTTGCCCTGCGGCAGGATCGACGACATGTAGCCGCTGTCGCTACGGATGATCTTGGCCTCGCTGAGCGGTTCGCCGGCGAGGATCGCCGAGCGGGCAATCGTGCCGACGACGTTCTTTAGCGCCTCGGGATCCTTCTGCTGTGTAATCAGTTTTTCCGAAATGCCCGCAGCCGGCCACTGCTCCCACTTGACCATGGTCTCTTCGAGCTTCGTGCCGATGTCGATATCCTGCGCGGCGACGAGAACGTCGGATGTCTCGAAGGGCGCGGCGGCAACGACGGGAGCGGATGGAGCGGGTCCCGGGCTCCGCGTCATATTGAGGGCGAGTAGCGCCGCGACCACGCCAGCCACAAGTGCGACGGCAAGAACAGCGGTGCCGTCGCGAAGTTGGTTGGAATTGAGGGTGGCGTAGTCTCCGGGTGCTTTAACCCGAACGAGTCCAGCGTTGACGCGCCGGACAGGAGACCACGCCATGACGAGCACTACCACGAAGCCCGAAGCCGTTCAGCCTGATACCG
>CAMCWB010000023.1 GCA_945882315.1 Bauldia litoralis
TCGGTATCAGGCTGAACGGCTTCGGGCTTCGTGGTAGTGCTCGTCATGGCGTGGTCTCCTGTCCGGCGCGTCAACGCTGGACTCGTTCGGGTTAAAGCACCCGGAGACTACGCCACCCTCAATTCCAACCAACTTCGCGACGGCACCGATTTAATTTCAAACTGAGACACTACCGCCGCAGAATCCCGCTTGTACGATAAGAACAAATCGTGTACAGATATTTTCAACGCGGGATAGACGGCGACTTCGTTTGAACCGCCCTTGTCGCCATGAAATAAGGAGCGCAACGGGATGTCAGTCACTTCTTTACGGGTCGTCGAGGGGCAGTCAATGGACAAGACCAAGGCGCTGGATGCCGCGCTCAGTCAGATCGAGCGGGCCTTCGGCAAGGGCTCCATCATGCGCCTCGGCAAGAACGAGAACCCGGTTGAGATCGCGACCGTGCCGACCGGCTCGCTCGGCCTCGATATCGCACTGGGCATCGGCGGCCTGCCGCGGGGCCGGATCGTCGAGATATACGGGCCGGAATCCTCGGGCAAGACGACGCTGGCGCTGCATGTCATCGCCGAGGCGCAGAAGGCCGGCGGCATCTGCGGCTTCGTCGATGCCGAACATGCGCTCGACGCCTCCTATGCCCGCAAGCTCGGGGTCAATCTCGACGACCTGCTGATCTCGCAGCCGGATACCGGCGAGCAGGGACTCGAGATCACCGACACGCTGGTGCGCTCCGGCGCGATCGACGTTCTGGTGATCGATTCGGTCGCGGCGCTGACGCCGCGGGCCGAGATCGAGGGCGAGATGGGCGACCAGCTCCCCGGCCTGCAGGCGCGGCTGATGAGCCAGGCGCTTCGCAAGCTGACCGCCTCGATCAGCCGCTCGCAGACCATGGTCATCTTCATCAACCAGATCCGCATGAAGATCGGCGTGATGTTCGGCAGCCCAGAGACCACGACGGGCGGCAACGCGCTGAAATTCTACGCTTCGGTCCGCCTCGACATCCGCCGCATCGGCTCGATCAAGGAGCGCGAGGAGGTGGTCGGCAACCAGACCCGCGTGAAGGTGGTCAAGAACAAGCTGGCGCCGCCCTTCAAGCAGGTCGAATTCGACATCATGTATGGCGAAGGCGTCTCCAAGACCGGCGAGCTCGTCGATCTCGGCGTCAAGGCCGGCATCGTCGAGAAGTCCGGCGCCTGGTTCTCCTACGACAGCCAGCGTCTCGGCCAGGGCCGCGAGAATGCCAAGGCGTTCCTGCGCGACAATCCCGAGATCGCCAAGACCATCGAGAAGTCGATCCGCCAGAATGCCGGCCTGATCGCCGAGAAATTCCTCGACCGGGTCGACCCCAGTGAAGAAGGCAGCGCCGACGACGCGGCCGAAGCCTAGGTTCGATCGTGGAGCAGCGTCTCAGCCTGGTGACGCTCGGCGTCGCGGACCTCGACCGTTCGCGGCGCTTCTATGAGGACGGGCTCGGCTGGAAGCGGGGCAACAAGGAAGACAGCGTCGTCTTCTTCCAGTTGCCCGGCGCCATCCTGGCGCTCTGGTCGCGGGCCGCCCTTGCCGAGGATGCCGGGCTTCCCGATGCCGCACCCGGAGCAGGCTTCGGCGGCATGGCGCTCGCCTACAACGCCCGGTCGCGCGAGGACGCCGATACGGTGCTCGCCGAGGCTGCGAAGGCCGGCGCCAAAATCCTGAAGCCGGCGCATGAGACCGTCTGGGGCGGCTATTCGGGTTATTTCGCCGATCCCGACGGGCATGTCTGGGAAGTGGCGCACAACCCTTTCTGGACGGTCGACGAGGCCGGCCATGTGCGGATGCCGGGCTGACGCAACCGGATAATTCCCGGATTTCTGGACAGGATTGCGACGCTGGCTGTAGAAAGCCGGAAAGCGGCTCTTGACGGCCGCATCCTGGGCTGGTCCGAGTGATCTTATGAGCAGCGTCAACGATATCCGTTCCCATTTCCTTGGTTATTACGAGAAGAACGATCACACGATCGTTCCGTCCGGCCCGCTGGTGCCGCGGAACGACCCGACGCTGATGTTCACCAATGCCGGCATGGTCCCGTTCAAGGACTATTTCACCGGCCGGGCGCAGCCGCCCTTTCCGCGCGCCACCTCGTCGCAGAAGAGCGTGCGGGCCGGCGGCAAGCATAACGACCTCGACAATGTCGGCTACACGGCGCGCCATCACACCTTCTTCGAGATGCTCGGCAATTTCTCCTTCGGCGACTATTTCAAGGGGCGGGCGATCGAGCTCGCCTGGAATCTGGTCACCAAGGAATTCGGCCTCGCCAAGGACCGGATGACGGTCACCGTCTTCCACGAGGACGATCACGCTTTCGACCTTTGGAAGAAGATCGCCGGCCTGCCGGAAGAGCGCATCGTGCGCATCGCGACCAGCGACAACTTCTGGGCGATGGGCGACACCGGTCCCTGCGGCCCGTGCTCGGAAATCTTCTACGACCACGGTCCGCATATCTTCGGCGGTCCGCCCGGCAGCCCCGACGCCGATGGCGACCGTTTCATCGAGATCTGGAACCTCGTCTTCATGCAGTACGAGCAGATCTCGAAGGAGGAGCGGATCGACCTGCCGCGGCCGTCGATCGACACCGGCATGGGGCTGGAGCGCATCGCCGCCGTGCTCCAGGGCGTCCACGACAATTACGACATCGACCTCTTCAAGGCCCTGATCGCGGCCTCGGTCGAAGCGACCGGCGTGCCGGCGGAAGGCCCCAACCGGGCGAGCCACCGGATCATCGCCGACCATCTCCGCGCCACCAGCTTTCTGATCGCCGACGGCGTGCTGCCGTCGAATGAGGGCCGCGGTTATGTGCTTCGCCGCATCATGCGGCGCGCCATGCGCCACGCCCATATTCTCGGCGCCGCCGATCCGCTGATGTATCGCCTCGTCCCG
The DNA here is from genome assembly GCA_945882315.1 of Bauldia litoralis. Taxonomy (GTDB): domain Bacteria; phylum Pseudomonadota; class Alphaproteobacteria; order Rhizobiales; family Kaistiaceae; genus CAMCWB01. The sequence continues at coordinate 2,914 of CAMCWB010000023.1, forward strand.
GTGCTGGTCGCCGAGATGGGCCGCGCCTATCCCGAGCTGACACGCGCCGAGGCGCTGATCACCGAGACGCTGAAGCTCGAGGAGACGCGCTTCCGCCGCACGCTGGAGCGCGGTCTGACGCTGCTCGACGAGGCCACGACCGATCTCAAGGAAGGCGGCACGCTGGCCGGCGACGTCGCCTTCCGGCTCTACGACACGTTCGGCTTCCCGCTCGACCTCACCGAAGACGCGCTGAAGCAGCGCGGCATCGCCGTCGACACCGCCGGCTTCAGCGCCGCGATGGAGCGGCAGAAGGAAGAGGCGCGGGCGAGCTGGGCCGGCTCCGGCGAGGCGCAGACCGAATCGATCTGGTTCAAGCTCCGCGACTCGCTGGGCGCCACCGAATTCCTCGGCTATGAGGCCGAGACCGCCGAAGGCGAGATTCTGGCGCTGGTCCGCGAGGGCGGGGGCATCCCGTCGGCACAGCAGGGCGACGAGGTCGCGATCCTCGTCAACCAGACGCCGTTCTATGCCGAGTCGGGCGGCCAGGTCGGCGACACCGGCGTGATCGAGACGGCCGACGGCAGCCGTGTCACCGTCACCGAGGTGCACAAGCGCGCCGACGGCCTCTTCGTGCATTACGGCAAGGTCGAGAGCGGCAAGATCGCGACCGGCGATGCGGTGCGCCTCACCATCGACAGGGCGCGCCGGACGATGGTGCGCGCCAACCATTCGGCGACGCATCTTCTCCATGCGGCGCTCCGCGATATCCTCGGCAGCCATGTCGCGCAGAAGGGCTCGCTCGTCGCGCCCGACCGGCTGCGCTTCGACTTCTCGCATCCGAAGCCGATCTCCGACGAGGAGCTCGACCAGGTCGAGGAACTTGCGAACAAGGTGGCGTTGCAGAACACGCCGGTGGTCACGCGCCTGATGGATCGCGACGAGGCGGTCAATTCGGGCGCCATGGCGCTGTTCGGCGAGAAATACGGCGAGGAAGTCCGCGTCGTCTCGATGGGCGGCAGGCCGAACGGACTGCCGAGCGACAAGCCGTGGTCGGTCGAGCTTTGCGGCGGCACGCATGTCGGCCGCACCGGCGATATCGGCCTGATCGCGCTGGTCGGCGAGGCCGGCGTCGCGGCCGGCGTGCGCCGCCTCGAGGCGCTCACCGGCGAAGCCGCCCGCAAATATCTTGCCGCGCAGGAGCGGCGCCTCCGCGCCATCGCGATGACGCTCAAGGTACGGCCGGAAGATGCGGCCGAGCGCGTCGCGGCGCTGGTCGACGAACGGCGCAAGCTCGAACGCGATCTCGCCGATGCGCGCAAGAAGCTCGCCATGGGCGGCGGCGCCAGCAACGGCGCCGACACGGGCATTCGTGAGATCGGCTCGATCAAGTTCCTCGGGCGGGCCGTCGAGGGCCTCGCCGCCAAGGACCTGAAGAGCCTCGCCGATGACGGCAAGAAGGCGCTGGGCTCCGGCGTCGTGGCGATCGTCGCGGTCGCCGACGACGGCAAGGCCGGCATCGTGGTCGGCGTCACCCCGGATCTGACCGAGCGCTTCAGCGCGGTCGACCTCGTCCGGCTCGGCGCCGAGGCGCTGGGCGGCCGCGGCGGCGGCGGGCGTCCCGACATGGCGCAGGCCGGCGGTCCCGACGGCGCCAAGGCCGATGCGGCGCTGGCGGCGATCGAGGCGGCGCTGGCGGGATAGAGCGTTCATGGATTGACTGAAGCGGCCGGCTTACCCTCTCCCAAGGGAGACCTTTGCACAACCTCGCAAGGCGCGGGACAGACCGGATTCGAAGAGAGAACGGATCGGAATCAACCCAAGAACATCCGCCTCGCTCTGTTAGGTTATGCAAAGGTCTCCAAGGGGAGAGGGCCGGCGCGCTTAGGACCCCGGACTTGATCCGGGGGACTTAGCGTGCCGGGGTGAGGGGGTAGGGCGCGCGTTATTTGTCCTCGCGGGAAGCCTTACCGCAATCCGACCACCGCAACCCCTCACCCTTTTCGCCTAACCCCCGGATCAAGTCCGGGGGCAAGGCTCAAAGCCCTCTCCCCATGGGAGAGGCTAACAACGAAGGCTTCCGTCAATCGTTGAACCGATCCGTTTCGATGGAATCGGATCACGCTCGAGATTCCTTGAGTTTGCGCAATGTCGGACGGAAAACCGGTTTCCACTTTTCCTGACATTGCTCTAGCTTCCCGCCCTCATCGGATGGCGGACGGGAATGTTTGAAGTCGGCTGGATCAGGGATCTTTTGATCGTCCTCGCCACGGCGGGGTTGATCGTGCCGCTTCTCGGCCGCTTGCGGATCGGGGTGGTGCCGGGCTTCCTGATCGCCGGTATCCTGCTCGGTCCTGCCGGGCTCGGACGCTTCGTCGAGTCCGTCCCGTGGCTTGGCTGGATCACCTTCGCCGATCCGGACGATATCGAGCCCTTCGCCGAGCTCGGCGTGCTGTTCCTGCTCTTCGTCATCGGGCTCGAATTCTCGCTTGAGCGGCTGTGGACCATGCGGCGGCTGGTGCTCGGCGTCGGCTCGGCGCAGTTCTTCCTGTCGGCGGGCCTGATCCTCGGCGCCGTCTGGATTCTCGGCCAGGGCTTCGACGACGCGCTGGTGATCGGCCTGGCGCTCGCGCTGTCGTCCACCGCGATCGTCACGCAGGTGCTGATCGAGAAGCACCGCTTCGCGGCGCCGATCGGCCGCCTGTCGCTTGGCGTGCTGATCTTCCAGGACCTGATGGTGGTGCCGATCGTCATCATCATCGGCATGCTCGGCGGCGAGGAAGTGGCGGTGCCCAGCGCCGTCATCTCGGCGATCGGCCTCGCCGTCGCCGTGCTGGCGGTCATCATCGTCGCCGGCCGCTATCTGATGCGTCCGCTCCTGCGGCTTGCGGCCGGCACCGGCAGCCGCGAGCTGATCGTCGCCATTCCGCTTTTCCTGGCGATCGGCACGGCGGCGCTGACCGGAGCGGTCGGCCTGTCGCCGGCGCTCGGCGCCTTCCTGGCCGGGCTCCTCCTCAGTGAAAGCGAATACCGGCACCAGCTCGAGGTCGATATCGAGCCCTTCAAGGGCCTGCTTCTCGGCCTCTTCTTCATGACGGTCGGCATGACGCTCGACCTTGCGGCGCTGGCGGCCGAACCCATCGCCTTCCTCGGCGCGTTGATCGGCGTGCTTGTCCTCAAGGCAGCCGTGATCTTCAGCATCGCGCGGGCCTTTGCCATCGCCGCGCCGGTCGCGATCGAGGCGGCCTTCGTGCTGGCCGGCGCCGGCGAATTCGCGCTGGTCGCCTTCACGCTCGCCCAGCGCGAGCAGTTGATGGACCCGGCGCTGCACCAGTTCGCCGTGTCCGTCGCGGCGCTCTCGATGCTGGCGATACCCGTCCTCGCCGTCGCCGGCCGGCGCCTCGGCGGATTGGTGACGCGGCGCAACGCTACCGCCAGGCACGGGGTCGACGGGGTCGATACCGAGTCGCTCTCCGACCATGTCGTGATCGGCGGCTTCGGCCGCGTCGGGCAGACGATGGGGCGCATCCTCGACGTCGAACAGGTGCCGTTCATTGCCGTCGACCTCGACGCCGAGCTCGTCCATGCGCAACGCAAGGCCGGCCGGCCGGCCGGTCTTCTTCGGCGACGCCTGCCGGCCTGAAATTCTCGAAAGGCTGGGCGGCGCGGCGGCACGGACTTTCGTCATCACCACCGACGATCCCGGCGCCGCCGAACGCATGGCCAAAGCGATCCTGGCGCTCTGGCCAAAAGCCACGCTCCATGCCCGGGCGCTCGACGGCGACCATGCGCGGCGGCTGACGGCGATCGGCGTCACCAATGTCGTCCCCGAGGCGCTGGAAGGCAGCCTGCAACTCGCCGGCCGGGTGCTTTCCGGCATCGGCCTCCCCGACGACGCGATCGACGCGCGGCTCGACGTGGCGCGCGAGGCCGAGATCCGGATGCTCGGCGGCGAGTCGGCAACCGGGACCGGCTAGGGTGCTGATTGCTGTCCGGACATGAGGCCTGCGGGAGCCGGACAGTCGCGAGCTATGAGGAGAGAAATATGGCGGTGCGGGATGTCTTGCGCGCAGGCGGGCGACCGGGATAATCCCTTTGTCCGTACATAGCCCGCGATAAAACGCGCCCAAGGAATCAGGACCCGACCATGTTCAATCCGTTCAAGCCGCTCGAACTGATCGAGACGGAAGTCTTCATGACGATGCCGGCCAAGTTCCGGAAGAAGAGCCAGTCGACCTGGTCGCGGCCAAACCGGCAGGGCGGCGAGATCGAGTGCTTCCTCGAAGGCCCGTCCTTCGATCGGGACGGCAATCTCTGGTTCATCGACATCCATAACGGCCGTATCTTCCGGATCTCGACCAATGCCGACGGCGTCAAGGATTGGGAGTTGGTCACGCAATATGAAGGCTGGCCGAACGGGACGAAATTCCACAAGGACGGCCGGCTGTTCATCGCCGACTACAAGGAAGGCCTGCTGGCGCTCGACACCAAGACCGGCAAGCTCGAGCAGATCCTGCGCACCGCCCATAGCGAGGGCTTCAAGGGACTCAACGACCTGCACTTCGCGTCGAATGGCGACCTCTATTTCACCGATCAGGGCCAGACCGGCATCGCCGACCCGACCGGCCGCGTCTTCCGGCTCAGCGCCGACGGCCGGCTCGACCGGCTTTGCGACAATGTGCCGAGCCCGAACGGCATCACGCTCACGACGCAGGAGAAGCATGTCTATGTCGGCGTGACGCGCTCGCAGCAGATCTGGCGCCTGCCGCTGATGCTCGACGGGACGATCTCCAAGACCGGCGTCGCGGTGCAGCTCTCGGGCGGCGTCGGCGGCCCGGACGGCATCGAGATGGATGCGGAGAACGGCCTGCTCGTCTGCCAGCTCGGCGTCGGCATCTGGCGTTTCGATTCCAACATGCTGCCGACCCATCTGATCCATTCGCCGGACCACAAGCACCACCATCTCGCCAATATCGCTTTCGGCGGGCCGGACCTGAAGACGCTCTACATCACGGAATCGATGTCGGGCGACATCCTCGTCGCGAAGACGCCCTTCGCCGGCAAGAAGCTCTACGGCCACGCCTAGGCTCATGCGCATCGCAAGGGCGGGGCTCAGAGCGCTCGCCCTTGCGCTCGTCCTGATCGTGGCGCCGGCCGGGATGGCCGGTGCAGAGGACACATCCTTCGCCGAGATCCAGGCGCTCTACGACCGCGGCGCCGCGGCGGCGTCCGCGGCGCGTTACGGCGAGGCGGTGGCGCTGTTCTATGAGGGGCTCGAAGCGCTGCGCGCCGCGGGCGACGGCGAAAGTCCCGACGCCGGCATGTTCGCCTCCGGCCTTGCCGATGCGCTCGCCGCTGGGGGCGATCCGCAAGCCGACGACGCCTATCGGCTGGCGCTCGCGCTTCTCGCCCGCGTCGCCGACCCGGTGCCGTTCCTCGAAGCCTCGTATCTCTTCGCAGGGCGGCTCAGCGAAGCCGGGGCACATGACGAAGCGATCTCCGTCACGGAGGGCATGTTGCGGCGGACCGCGGTTGCCGGCGTCAGCGATGTCGCCAAGGCCTTCGCGATCGAGACGGCGCTCGGCGTTTATGGCGCTGCCGGCCGCGACGCCGATTCCGACCGGATCATCGCCACCGCGATGACGCTGTCCGGCGACGAGCCGTCCGTCGCCTATCTGCGCGGCCTCGCCCGGGCGCAGGTTGCCCGCGACGCCCAGAAGGACGGGCGCATGGCCGAGGCCGTCGCGGCGCTCGACGGCTCGATCGACGATTTCCGCCGCGCCCGCGAAAGGGGCAAATCCTTTCTCGGCGTCTTCCTCCTGCTGCGTGGGCAGATGGCCTTTGCCGACGGTGACTACCGGCTGGCGCTGCCGGCGCTGGAGGAGGCGTTGCCGATCCTCGAGACCGATCCGGACGAAGAGGAATCCTGGACGACTGCCCTCGCATTGCGTGGGCGGCTCCTGGAACGGATGGATCGGGTCGGCGACGCATTGAAGGCGGTCGACGCGGAGATCGCGGCCTTCGAGAAGCGCAAAGGCGCCGACTCGCAGATCGCCATGGCGGCGCGGCTCGACCGCGTCGAGTTCCTGGTCAGGGCAGGGCGCTCGGCCGAGGCGCGGCGCGGGCTTCTGGCGGAAGGCGACCGACTCGGCGGCAAAGCCGACCTGATGGTCGCGGGCTTCTACTACGAACGGCTCGCCGGCATCGAGCGGGCGGATGGCAACTATGCCAAAGCCGCCGAGGCGGCCGAGGAGTCGATCGCCATCCGGCGCAAATACCTTCCAGACATGAAGGCCTTCCAGCTCGAAGCGATGCGCATCCGCGCTGACGTCACCGGCGGCATTGCCGACCTCGATTATGCCGAGCGCGCCCATCGCGAGTTGATCGCGCTTTCGGAAGAGGTCTTCCCGCCGAAGCATCCGGAACTGGCGCGCGACCTCAACGCCTTCGCGGCGTATCTCGCGAGCTTCCGCCGCTATGACGAGGCCGAAGCCATCGAGCGCCGGGTCGCCGATATCCTGAAGGCAGCCTACGGAGAAGGCGGCGCCAAATACGGCTTCGCGCTCCATAACCTCGCGAATTTCATCGTTTTCAACGACAAGACCGAGGAAGCGATCGGGCTCTTACGGCAAGCGATCGCGATCATCGACAGCCTGCCGGATCAGCAGGATACCCGCGCGCTGGCGCGGCTGAATCTCGCCTCAGCCCTTGTCACGGCGCGGCATTACGAGGACGCGCTGACGGTGAGCGGGGAGTCGATCGCGCTTCACGCCGGTTTGCCGGGGCTGGCGCAGCGGCGCCTCGGCGCGCTTTACGGAATCAGGATGCAGGCGCTGGCGGGGCTCGGCCGCGATGCGGAGGCGGTTGCCGCGGGCCGCGAAATGCTCGTCACGGCGCAGGGCGACACATACGAAGATGCGAGCAATCTCGCCGTCGGGCTGACCGCCTTCTCCACGATCCTGACCAAGGACGGCGCCGCGGTCGAAGGGCTTGAAATGGCGCGGCGGGCGATGGCGACGCTGCAATTCCAGGAAGTCGGGGCGGGCGGCGCCTATCGCGATGCGGCCCGCTCCCTGGTCGGGGCGGCCTTCGCGGCCGCCCACTGACCTTCGGAATTCTTGACTAGAGCGGTTCATCGATCGACGGAATCGCCCGGTCACCCTCTCCCACAGGGAGAGGGCCGGTGCGCTTAGGAGCGTAGCGACTTAGCAAGCCGGGGTGAGGGGTTAAGGCGCAAGTCATTTGCTCCCCGCGGTGGAGCCTTCGACCGACATGGACGGGCCCCAACCCCTCACCCTTCTCGCCTAAATTCGCTCCGCTCATTAAGGCTCAAAGCCCTCTCCCTATGAGAGAGGGTATCGCCGCGCTTCTGGCAAATCGTGAAACGCTCTAGGCCATCGCCTTCGTCAGGTTCTCGCTGATCTTGTCGAGGAAGCCGGTGGTCGACAGCCACTTCTGCTCCGGTCCGACGAGCAGGGCGAGATCCTTGGTCATGGAGCCGGACTCGACCGTGTCGACGCAGACCTTCTCGAGGGTCGCGGCGAACTTGGCGAGCGCGGGATTGTTGTCGAGCTTGGCGCGGTGGGTTAGGCCGCGGGTCCAGGCATAAATCGAGGCGATCGAGTTGGTCGACGTCTCCTTGCCCTTCTGGTGCTCGCGGAAATGCCGGGTGACGGTGCCGTGCGCGGCTTCCGCCTCGACGGTCTTGCCGTCCGGCGTCATCAGGACCGAGGTCATCAGGCCGAGCGAACCGAAGCCCTGCGCGACGATGTCGGACTGGACGTCGCCATCATAGTTCTTGCAGGCCCAGACGTAGCCGCCCGACCACTTCATCGCGGCGGCGACCATGTCGTCGATAAGGCGGTGTTCGTAGGTCAGCTTGCGCTTGTCGAACTCGGCCTTGAATTCGGCGTCGAAGACTTCCTGGAAGAGGTCCTTGAAGCGACCGTCATAGACCTTGAGGATGGTGTTCTTGGTAGAGAGATAGACCGGATAGTTGCGGTTGAGACCGTAGTTGAACGAGGCGCGCGCGAAGTCGCGGATCGACTCGTCGAGATTGTACATGGCCAGCGCGATGCCAGAATCCGGGAAGGTGAAGACGTCGTGCTTGGTCTCCTTGCCGTCGGCGACATAGCTCAGCGTCAGCTTGGCGCCCTTCGGCACCTTCACGTCGGTGGCGCGGTACTGGTCGCCATAGGCATGACGGCCGATGATGATCGGCTGGGTCCAGCCGGGCACGAGGCGCGGTACGTTCTTGCAGATGATCGGCTCGCGGAAGATGACGCCGCCGAGGATGTTGCGGATGGTGCCGTTCGGCGACTTCCACATCTGCTTGAGGTTGAATTCCTTCACCCGGGCCTCGTCGGGGGTGATCGTCGCGCATTTCACGGCGACGCCGACTTCCTTGGTCTTGTTGGCCGCGTCGATGGTGATCTGGTCGTTGGTCTCGTCGCGCTTCTCGACGCCCAGGTCGTAATAGAGCAGGTCGACGTCGAGATAAGGATGGATCAGCTTGTCCTTGATGAACTGCCAGATGATCCGGGTCATCTCGTCGCCGTCCATCTCGACGATCGGATTTGCGACCTTGATTTTTGCCATGTCGGTGCGGGCCCTTCTGAAGCGCGAATGAGCGGGAAAGCGCCTCGGAAGAGGCGGCCGAAAGCGCCGTCGCTATAGCATCCGACCTGCCGGCCTGCCAAGGCTGGCTAAGGTTTTTAGGGCTTCCAGTCTGGCCGGAAGCCGGGGCTCAGGCGAGGCGCCGCGCCGCCAGGGCGAGGGCGACATAGCTCCAGCCGGTGAACATCAGCGAGATGCCGGCGAGAAGGCCGAGGGCGTAGATGCCCGAGAAGGGGAAATCCATGAGGATCATGAAGCCGACCAGCAGCGCCACAACGCCGGCGGCGACGATCCAGCCCCAGGCGTCATGCGGCCGGAGCCGCAAGCCCAGCATGATCTGGAAGATGCCCTTGGCGAGGAACGAGGCGGCGACGAAGAGGGTGAGGGCGAAGGCGCCGGCGACCGGGTTGAGATAGATCGCGATACCGCCGATCAGCATGACCAGGCCGATGACGAGTTGCCAGAGGAAGCCCGTCCAGGATTTCATGCCCCAGGCCTGGATGACCTGAAAGAGCCCGATGATGGCGAGGACGCCGGCGACAATGCCGGTGACGACCAGACTTGCCAGGAAGGGCGACAGGAAGGCGCAAACGCCGCCGAGGATGAAGAGGATGCCGAGGCCGAGGAACCAGCCCCATTTCGAGCGGACGGCCTCCGAGACATTGACGGTCGCGACGGCATGATCGGTCATGGTGGCCTCCTCCGACTCGATATGCGTTACACGCCATTATAAGGCCGATCCGGTAAATCCGGATAAACCCTCGCCGCATACGGGATTTTCCCGACCGGCTGGCCCGTTTCGTTGCTTTGGGATAGGAAGCCGCGATGTCCGAAGCCAATCCTACAGACAGGGCCGGTCCCGCGATCGTTCTCGTCGAGCCGCAGCTCGGCGAGAATATCGGTACGACGGCGCGCGCCATGGCGAATTTCGGCCTGACCGACCTCCGCCTGGTGCAGCCGCGCGAGGGCTGGCCGAACGAAAAGGCACGGGCTGCATCCAGCGGCGCCGACCATGTGCTGGAGCGCGTCCGGCTTTACCCGACCGTCGAGGCCGCTGTCGCCGATCTCGGTTTTCTCTATGCGACGACGGCGCGGGTCCGCGATCTCGCCAAGGATGTGGCCGGCCCGCGCAAGGCCGCCGAGACGATGCGGGCGCTGTCGCCCGGGATCGGCGTCGGCGTTCTTTTCGGCCGCGAGCGGTCGGGACTGACCAACGACCATGTGGCACTTGCCGACGAGATCCTGACGCTGCCGGTCGACCCGGAATTTTCCTCGCTCAACATCGCCCAGTCGGTCCTGATCATCGCCTATGAATGGCGGCTGGCGATGCTCGGCGGCGAGGCGGGCGGCCTGCCCTTTGCCGGGCCGGGCGAAGAGTTGCAGGCGCCGAAGGAGGCCCTGTTCCGCTTCTTCGAGCATTTCGAGGACGCGCTGGAGAGAGCCGGCTTCTTCCGGCCGCCCGAGCGGAAGCCCCATATGGTGCGGGCGCTGCGGACGCTCTTCCACCGCGCCCGGCTGAGCGAGCAGGAAGTCCGCACCATGCGGGGCGTCGTGGCGGCGCTCGATGCCCGGCCGACGCGGCCGCATGAGACGCCGGACGACACCGTCTCGACGGCACGCGGGAAGGCGGAGACGTGACCCGGCTTCTGGTTTTCGATTCCGGCATCGGCGGATTGTCGGTCGCCCGCGAGATCCGCAAGGCGATGCCCGGCGCCGAGATGGTCTATGTCGCCGACGATGCCTGCTTCCCCTATGGCGACTGGGAGGCCGAGGCGCTGTCGACCCGCGTCGTCGGGCTGGTCGGCGACCTCATCGGCCGCTTCGAGCCGGATGCCGTGGTGATCGCCTGCAACACGGCGTCGACGCTGGTGCTGCCGCCGCTCCGGGCAAAGTTCCCGCTACCCTTCGTCGGTACGGTCCCGGCGATCAAGCCGGCGGCGGAGCGGACCAGATCGGCACTGGTCAGCGTTCTCGCCACCTATGGCACGATGCGACGCGACTATACGCGCGACCTCATCCAGAGCTTTGCCCGAAGCTGCGAGGTGCGGCTGGTCGGCTCGACCAATCTGGCGCCGCTCGCCGAGGCGGTCATGCGTGGCGATGCGGTCTCGGATGCGGCGCTTTACGACGAGATCGCTCCGGCTTTCGTCGCCAAAGACGGCCGGCGGACGGACATGATCGTCCTTGCCTGCACCCATTATCCTTTTCTGATCGACCGCTTCGAGCGCCTGTCGCCCTGGGCGGTCGAGTGGATCGACCCGGCGCCGGCAATCGCCCGGCGCGTCCTGTCGGTGGTTCCGCCCGCTTCCGCGATCGGCGAGGCTCCCGGGGCGGCGTTCCTGACCTCGGGCAAGGCCTGGCCGGGGGCGCTCGGCCAATTCCTGGGAAGCCTCGGCCTGGAAGCCGGCGAAGTAACGCTTTCTTAGCCGTAAGACGGGGTATTCCGGCCCGGAAGGCTTTCGGCGGCGCCTTATAACCGTTTCTTCTGTAATGGGATTCTACGGAGAACGGATAAGAACGAGGTCCGTCAAACCATGAACTTTGTGCCGCCGGCCGCATGGCCGAAAAAGGATGAGAAGCTCTCCGCGCTGTTCGGCGGGGAACACCTGCCGTCGACGCTCGGCGCCATGCTCCTTTCCGGCCGGGTTCTGACCGCGACCTGCGAAGTCTGCCTTCACTCGGCCCGCATCGACCTCGGGGATCTTGCCGTCCGCTACGGCGCCGGCCATACCTGCAGCAGCGAAGCGTTGCGGCCGATCCTGCAATGCTCGGTCTGCAAGTCGACCGAATCCGTGATCCAGGACACGGCGCCGCGCCATGGCGAGGCCCGGCCGAAAACCAACCGGCGCATCCCCGACTACGTTTGACACCGCGGCGCCGCCGCAGTATCACCCTCCAGCTTTCGCGGGCCTTTCGGCCCGCTTAGCGTTTTTGCGACCCGTGGAAGCCAGGCACGCTAACCCTGTCTTCCTGTCGGCCGGCCCTCAAGGGCCGGCAAAGGAGGGCGCCTAACCCTGCAGAAGCACAAGGGATATGCGATGACCAAGCGCGCCGAGTCTAAGTATAAAATCGATCGCCGTATGGGCCAGAATATCTGGGGCCGCCCGAAGAGCCCCGTCAACCGCCGCGAATATGGCCCCGGCCAGCACGGCCAGCGCCGCAAGCAGAAGCTTTCCGACTTCGGCGTGCAGCTGCGCGCCAAGCAGAAGCTGAAGGGCTATTACGGCAACATTTCCGAGCGGCAGTTCAAGAACATCTACCAGGAGGCGGTGCGCCGTCCGGGCGACTCCTCCGAGCAGCTTGTCGGCCTCCTCGAGAGCCGTCTCGACGCGGTCGTCTACCGCGCCAAATTCGTGCCGACGGTCTTCGCGTCGCGCCAGGTCATCAATCACGGCCACATCCAGGTCAACGGCAAGCGCGTCACCATCCCGAGCTTCCGCTGCAAGCCCGGCGATGTGATCTCGGTCAAGGAAGCGTCGCGGTCATTGGCGCTGGTGCTCGAGGCGACGCAGTTGTCGGAGCGCGACGTGCCCGATTATGTCGAGGCCGACCACAACAAGATGGCGGCGACCTTCGTCCGCCGTCCGGCTTTCGCCGATATCCCCTATGCGGTCCAGATGGAACCGCATCTGGTGGTCGAATACTACTCGCGATAAGCTGCGGGTATCCCGGAATCAAAAATGGCGCGGCTCAGCCGCGCCATTTTTATTTGGAGAGGAAGGACTTAGCGGCAGCGGTGCTGGTAGCCGTCATAGCCGGTGTAGGTTCCGGTCCACGGCTTGTAGCTCCGGTACTTGGACGAGCAATAGGCATCCCAGTTGTTGCCGCTGTATTGCGGCTGGCTCAACGCCGAGCCGAGCATGGCCCCTGCGGCAAGGCCGAACAGGAGGACCGGGAAATCATTGTTCCGGTGGCGCTTGTAGTGACGGCGATCGTTGTTCCAGCGATTTTTGTTGTCCCACCGGTTGCTGCCCCGATCGCCGGCCAGGATCACCTGGGCGTCGCCATAGGCGCCGGACGCCGGCGCGGCATTGACGGCAGGCACTGCAACAACCGAGCCCGTCGCCAGCATTGCAGCGGTGGAAATTCCGGCAATCGTCGCTTTCATCGTCTTCATCATGACTATCTCCCAAGCAGCGCGTCGTCAGAGGCGGTGCGCGTTGTGAAACGCTGTAGCTGTAACGTTCGAGATAGGTATTTCCGTCCATCAACCGAGAAACAAAATCAGAGAATTACATTACAATTTCGTGAGGTTGAGAATGTGTCTGAAAGATGTTGGGCTGATGGCGAAAATACACTGGCGGTCCCAAGCTTGAAACGCAAAAGGCGGCGTTACCGCCGCCTTTTAAACTGCGTCATGGAAGCCTAAACGATCAGCCGACCGTGGCAGGCGTCTCCGCTGCGACGCCCTTTTCCGTCAGGAAGGGCTGAAGCTCGCCTTCCTGGAACATCTCGCGGATGATGTCGCAGCCGCCGACGAATTCGCCCTTCACATAAAGCTGCGGGATCGTCGGCCAGTTCGAGTAATCCTTGATGCCCTGGCGGATATCGGCGTTTTCGAGGACGTTGACGCCCTTATAATCGACCTTCAGATAGTCGAGGATCTGGACGATCTGGCTGGAAAAGCCGCATTGCGGGAAAGACGGCGTGCCCTTCATGAAAAGGACGACGTCATTGGCCTTCACTTCATTGTCGATCCAGGCGTTGATCTCGCTCATCTCGTGATCCTTTCCGGGCGCCGCGGCGCCGATGGTTAGGTGTTATTTCGGCCCGAAGCCGCGTTGCGTCAAGCGCGGCTTGCCTGATTTCAATCCGGCGCGCTGGTCTGAAGCGCCAGCGCATGGAGCGCCCCGCCCATGTTCCCCTTGAGCGCGTCATAGACCATCTGGTGCTGCTGGACCCGGCTCTTGCCGCGGAAAGAGGTCGAAACCACCTCGGCGGCGTAATGATCGCCATCGCCGGCAAGGTCCCGGATCGTCACCTTGGCGTCGGGCAGGGCGGCCTTGATCAGGCTCTCAATCTCGTGCGCAACCATCGCCATGATCGGCCCCTTCAATGGTAGCCCGCATGGGCCCTACGACTTGCCGGCCATGAAGGCCGGGAACCAAGTTTCGTGAGCCTCGCGCAGCTTTGCAATAGAAATGGGGTTGGACCTGCCGAGTTTCAAATCGGCGCCGCCGGTGACGCCGATCCGGGGCGCGAAAATATCGGCGGCTTTGGCGCGTGCCAGCACGGCTTCGAAATTTTCACGCGTGACGGTGGCGAGGTAGCGGCCCTGGTCCTCGCCGAAGAAGACGGCGGCGGGCGGTTCGTTGTTCAAATGATCGACCGAAGCGCCGATGCCCGAGGCCATCGCCATCTCGGCGAGGCCGACCGCGAGGCCGCCGTCGGACAGGTCGTGGACGGCCGTCAGCAGCCCGGCACGGATGAGCGCGCGGACGAGGTCGCCGACCTTCTTCTCGTGGGCGAGATCGATCGGCGGCGGCGGGCCGTCCTCGCGGCCGCGGATTTCGCGCAGCCACACGGACTGGCCGAGATGCGAGCCCCAGGAAGGCGGCGCGCCGAAGAGGAGGATCGGCTCGTCCGGCGCCTTGAAGGCGAGCGTCGCGGTGGCGCCCACGGACTCGACGAGCCCGACGCCGCCGATCGCCGGAGTCGGCGGGATGGCGCGGCCGTTGGTCTCGTTGTAGAGCGAGACATTGCCCGACACGACCGGGAAATCGAGCGCCTTGCAGGCAGCCGAGATGCCTTCGATGGCGCCGACCAGCTCGCCCATGATCTCGGGGCGCTCGGGATTGCCGAAATTGAGGTTGTCGGTGACCGCCAGCGGCTCGGCGCCGACAGCGGTCAGGTTCCGCCAGCATTCGGCGACCGCCTGCTTGCCGCCCTCGAAGGGATCGGCGGCGCAATAGCGCGGCGTCACGTCGAGAGAGAAGGCGAGGCCTTTGACCGTGCCATCGAGACGGATCACGGCGGCGTCGCCGCCGGGGCGCTGCACGGTGTTGCCCTGGATCAGGTGGTCGTATTGTTCCCAGACATAGCGGCGCGAGCTCATGTCGGCGGAGTTCAGAATCTGAATCAGCATCTCGCCGCAATCGCTTGAATCGAGATTCAAATCGGCGATCGGGGCAGGGGCGGTGCGGCGCACGAAGGGCCGGTCATATTCCGGCGCCTGGTCGCCCAGATCCTTGATCGGCAAATCGGCCTCGACGACGCCGCGATGGCTGACGCGGAAGCGGAGGTCGTCGGTGGTGCGGCCGACGACGGCGAAGTCGAGCCCCCATTTGCGGAAGATCGCCTCGGCTTCCTGCTGCTTTTCGGGGCGGAGCACCATCAGCATGCGCTCCTGGCTCTCCGAGAGCATCATCTCATAGGCGGTCATGCCGGGTTCGCGGCAAGGCACGCTGTCGAGGTCGAGCTCGATGCCGAGGTCGCCCTTGGCGCCCATCTCGACGGCCGAACAAGTGAGCCCGGCGGCGCCCATGTCCTGGATCGCGACGACGGCGCCGCTCGCCATCAGTTCGAGGCAGGCCTCGAGAAGTAGCTTTTCGGAGAAGGGGTCGCCGACCTGCACGGTCGGGCGCTTGCTATGCGAGGCGTCGTCGAATTCGGCCGAGGCCATCGAGGCGCCGTGGATGCCGTCGCGGCCGGTCTTGGAGCCGAGATAGACAACCGGCAGGCCGACGCCTTCGGCCTTGGAGTAGAAGATCGCGTCGGTCCTGGCGATGCCGGCGGCAAAGGCGTTGACCAGGATGTTGCCGTTATAGCCGCGGTTGAAATTGACCTCGCCGCCGACCGTCGGCACGCCGAAGGAATTGCCGTAGCCGCCGACGCCGGCGACCACGCCGGCGACGAGATGGCGGGTCTTGGCATGCTCCGGGGCGCCGAAGCGGAGCGCGTTCAACGCCGCGACCGGGCGCGCGCCCATGGTGAAGACGTCGCGAAGGATACCGCCGACACCGGTCGCCGCGCCCTGGTAGGGCTCGATATAGGAGGGGTGGTTGTGGCTCTCCATCTTGAAGATCACGGCGAGGCCGTCGCCGATATCGACGACGCCGGCATTCTCGCCCGGTCCGCAGATCACACGAGGCCCGGTGGTCGGCAGCGTGCGGAGCCAGCGCTTGGAAGATTTATACGAACAGTGCTCGTTCCACATGGCCGAGAAGATGCCGAGCTCGGTCAGGTTCGGCGTGCGGCCGATGAGCTTGATGATCCGCTCATATTCGTCGGGCTTCAGCCCATGGGCGGCGACGAGTTCGGGGGTGATCGCGACAGGCTTGGCCGGCCTGACATCTGTTGAGGCCGGCATCAGCTGCAGCTATCGCTCCCTTTGGACCAGCGGTCGAGATCGGCGCGGATGCGCGTTGCGTTGGGCGTGCCGAGCAGCGGCCCGTAGGTGTCCAGCGTCGTGGCCCCGCGCGCCTCGATGACCAGTACAGGCCGTTCGGCCGGCTGGACCTTGGGGACGATCAGCACGCGCGGCGTGACGGCATTCGGCTCGGGCGAATAGATGTAGCCGGCAAAGGCGGTCTCACCGGGCGCGAACCAGCAGCGCGCGATCGTCTGGCCGACTTTTCGGGCGAGACTATGCGCTTCGTTCGAGGCCGGCGCGTTCGGATCGGGAGCGGCGCCGCCGCCGGATTGGCATGCGGCGAGGCCGGCCGCGAGCAGCGCCGGAACGATAAGGTTTCTGATCAAGCCGCTATGCGCTCCAGGACGCTTTCAAAAAGGCGACGGCCGTCGGTGCCGCCCTGCAATGGCTCGATGAGGTTTTCCGGATGCGGCATCATGCCAAGGACGTTGCGCCGGTCGTTGAGGATGCCGGCGATCGCGTCGATCGAGCCGTTCGGGTTGCCGCCGCCAGCACTCGCGCCGGCATAGCGGAAGGCGACGCGGTCTTCGTCCTTGAGGCGGGCAAGCGTCGCCTCGTCGACGCGATAATTGCCGTCGCCGTGCGCTACGGGGCAGCGGATGATCTCGCCCTGCCGGTAGCGGTCGGTGAAGATCGACTGCGTCGTCTCGATGCGCAGCAGCACCTCGCGGCAGACGAAGCGGAGGCTGGCATTGCGCATCAGCATGCCGGGCAGGAGGCCCGCCTCGCAGAGGATCTGGAAGCCGTTGCAGACGCCGAGCACCGGGACGCCGGCCGCGGCCCGCTCGGCCACGGCGCGCATGATCGGGGCGCGCGCGGCGATGGCGCCGGAGCGGAGATAGTCGCCATAGGAGAAGCCGCCGGGCAGCACGATCAGGTCGACCGGCGGGATATCGGTGTCGGCATGCCAGACGGTGGCCGGCGCATGGCCCGAGATCTTCTCCAGAGCCGCGATCATGTCGCGGTCGCGATTGGATCCGGGAAAGACGATGACGGCGGATTTCATGGGCTATTCGTCCATGCCCTGGACGAGTTCGACGCGGTAATTCTCGATGACCATGTTGGCAAGAAGCTTCTCGGCCATGTCCTTCAATTCGGAAGCGGCGCGGGCCGGATCGGTCTCGGCGATATCGATTTCGAAGATCTTGCCCTGGCGGATGCTGCCGACACCGTCGAAGCCCAGCGAGCCGAGGGCGCTCTGGATCGCCTTGCCCTGCGGATCGAGCACGCCGGATTTGAGGGTGACGGTAACGACGGCTTTCACTGGGACGTCTCCCCGGCCGAGACAGCCGCGGTTGCAAAGATCTGCTGGAAGGCGGGCGCGGCCGTCTCGTAGCTGTCTTCGGCGACGAGGCAGGTGAAGCCGACGAGATCGGCGCCGGACTGCAGCCAGAAATGGTCGACCCTGGTCGGCTGGTCCTCGAAGGCGACGCGTATCGAAAGCGTGATACCGGCATTACTGCCAAGCGTCGTCACGGTGGGCGGGCTGACCAGCTCCGCACCGGTGCCGCCATTGGCGTTGGCGCTGTCGACGACGCTCTTGCCGAGATTCTCGCGGAAGCCGTTCTCGAAGGAGTCGCGGCTCAGCGGCTCGCCCTGGTAGACGACGAGGACCGTGCCGCAGCCGGCGGTGCTGCCGCCGCAGCTATCGGCCTTGCAGGCGAGTTCGGGAAGGCCGGCATTGTCGAGTGCGCCGGTCCAGCTCGCCTCGTCGTAAGTGAGGGCGACGCGGCCGTCCGTTGCGGCGATTTCAGCAGCGACCGCCGGGGTTCCGGCGAGCGCAGTGGCAATGAGGAAAATGAGCTGCCCACGCCCGAGCGTCATTGTACGAGAACCGGCCCCGAGCCCTTCGGCCGCTCCGGCTCGATGAGGATGCCAAGGCGGCGGGCGACTTCCTGATAGGCTTCCAGCATGCCGCCGAGATCGCGACGGAAGCGGTCCTTGTCGAGCTTGTCCTGGGTCTGGATGTCCCAGAGGCGGCAGGAGTCGGGCGAAATCTCGTCGGCGACGACGATGCGCATCATCTCGCCTTCCCAGAGACGGCCGCATTCGATCTTGAAATCGACAAGCTGGATGCCGACGCCGAGGAAGAGGCCGGAGAGGAAGTCGTTGACGCGGATGGCGAGCGCCATGACGTCGTCGATTTCCTGCGGGCTCGCCCAGCCGAAGGCCGTGATGTGCTCCTCGGAGACCATCGGGTCGTCGAGCTCGTCATTCTTGTAGTAGAACTCGATGATCGAGCGGGGGAGGACGGTGCCTTCCTCCATGCCGAGACGCTTGGAGAGCGAGCCGGCGGCGACGTTGCGCACGACGATCTCGAGCGGGATCATCTCGACCTCGCGGATCAGCTGCTCGCGCATGTTGAGCCGTTTGATGAAATGCGTCGGGATGCCCATCTTGTTGAGATGGGTGAACAAGTGCTCGGAAATCCGGTTGTTGAGGACGCCCTTGCCGTCGACCACGGCGTGCTTCTTCTTGTTGAAGGCTGTCGCGTCGTCCTTGAAGAACTGAACCAGCGTGCCCGGCTCAGGACCCTCAAAGAGGATTTTGGCCTTGCCTTCATAGATGCGCCTGCGGCGATTCATAGGAAAATACCTGGGTTTAAGGAAATCCATGAGGTGGGTTCCAACAGCAAGGCCGCGTCTCAAAATGGCTGATGACGGCCGACTCGGGAGGTCCACGCCCATCATGCGGCGGACCTTATTCGATCGTTTTGCGAAGCACAATGCACACGAAAAAGTGGCTCGCGCGAGCAATCGGCTAGCGTTGATTTAGGTTTGGTCGCGGGATATGCAAGGCCCACCTCGGGGCGCTGCCGAAGGCGCGAAAAATGGAGAGTTCGATGACCACCTTCGACAAGCGTAAAGACGCCTTCGAGAGCAAGTTCGCGCATGATGCCGCACTGCGTTTCAAGGCCGAGGCGCGCCGCAACAAACTGCTCGGACTTTGGGCAGCCGAACTCCTCGGCAAGACCGGCGAAGCCGCCGACACCTATGCCAAGTCCATCGTCGCGGCCGATTTCGAGGAAGCCGGCGACGAGGACGTGTTCCGCAAGGTCCGCGCCGATCTCGACACGGGCGGCGTCGTCCAGTCCGACCACCAGATCCGCCGGACCATGGACGAACTGATGGGCAAGGCGATGGAGCAGGTCGCCAAGGAAGCCTGAGGCCCGCCCGCCATGCCCAGGCAGACACTCGCCGAGACGCTCCGCGCCGGCACGACGGTGGTTTCCGCCTGGGTGACCTTGCCCGACCCGCTGGTCGCCGAGGCGGTGGCGCGCTCGGCCTTCGGCGCCGTCACCCTCGATGTCCAGCACGGGCTGCATGACACGGCCTCGGTGATGCAGTCGATCGCCGGCATCGCCCATGCCGGCAAGCCGGCGATCGTGCGCCTCGCCGTGGATGATTTCGGCTTTGCCAGCCGGTCGCTCGATTTCGGCGCCGAGGCGGTCATCGCGCCGATGATCAATTCGGTGGCCGACGCCCAGCGCCTGGTCGCCGCGACCAAATATCCGCCGCTCGGCGAACGGAGCTGGGGCCCGACCCGGGCCATGAGCTTGTTCGGCATCGACGACGCGCAGGTCCAGCTCAGGACCGCCAACCGCTCGACGCTGGCGATTGCCATGATCGAGACAATGCGGGCGCTGGACGTGCTCGACGATATCCTCGCCGTCGAAGGACTGGACGGCGTCTTCCTCGGCCCGTCCGACCTGTCGGTGACCTTCTCGCGCGGCGAGCGGGTGGCGCCGGCCGACGCCTTCATCGACGCGCCGGTCCGCCGCATCGCCGAGCAGGCAAACAAGGCCGGCAAGATCGCCGGTGCCTTCGCCGTCAACGGCGAGCGCGTCCGCTTCTATCGCGAGATCGGCTACCGGCTGATCGCGCTCGCGAGCGACCAGTCCTACCTGGCGCGGGGCATCAGCGCGATGCTCGCCGACGTGGACGGCAAGTCGCCCGCCTAACGCCTCAGCTCGAGAATGTCGAAATGCGACTCGTACCGCGGCAGCGGGAACTCGAGGCGCA
Organism: Bauldia litoralis; assembly: GCA_945882315.1. Classification (GTDB taxonomy): domain Bacteria; phylum Pseudomonadota; class Alphaproteobacteria; order Rhizobiales; family Kaistiaceae; genus CAMCWB01. Next base: position 22,903 of record CAMCWB010000023.1, read on the forward strand.
TGTGTTCGGCCGAGATCGGGATCAGATGTCCGACCTGATTCCGTTCCGGATCGCCCCCATAGTTGCGCGGCTGTTCGTCGGCGTAGTGGCCGGCGCCAGCATAACCAAGGCGCGCTTCGCCCAGATCGTAGAAGGTGCCGGTCGTTCGCTGCGAGCCGGTGAGCTTCTGCAGCCGTAAGCCGGCAGCGTCGTCGGTGATACGGCACTTGAAGTCGGCATAGATGACGAGCGGCAGGTTGTCGCCGAGCTTCAGCGTCCGGCAGCGCCACTCGCCGGCCATTGCCGCGGGGGCAATCTGCGTCGGGCCGCCTTCAAGCTCCTTTTCCAGTATCGTGACATCGGCGGGCTCGCCGCCCTTCCGTGCCTCCTCGATGGCGGAGGCGCGCGTCTCGTCGAACTTGGCCAGGCGCTGCTTGTCGGCGGCGGACAGATCGGTCGGAAAGACTCCGGTTGCAACCGCAAGCGCCGTGGTGGCGACGACCGCCAGGGCGGCAATGGCAACGACAAGTTTGGGGCTGGACTTGTACGGCATTCCTCGGCCTCTAGCGTTTCGCCCGCCGCTGCGATCGCCGTTCGGTAGAGCGCGGACCGCGCCGGGCTGGCGTCGGGAGTTCGTCGGCGGCGGCGCCGAAGACACGGTGGAAGATCGTGTCGACATGCTTCAAGTGATAGTCGAGGTCGAACAGGCCCTCGAGTTCCTTCTTCGACAGCGCCTTGGTCACTTTCGGGTCGGCCTTGAGCAGGTCGAGGAGCTTGCCCTTGCCCTGCCAAACCTCCATCGAATTGCCCTGGACGAGGCGATAGGCATCCTCGCGGCTGACGCCCTTCTGGGTCAGCGCCAGCATGACGCGCTGCGAGTTGACCAGCCCGCCGAGCCGGTCGAGATTGGCCTGCATCGTCTCCGGATAAACCAGCATCTTGTCGACGACCCCGGCCAGCCGGCTCAGAGCGAAATCGAGCGCGATGGTCGCATCCGGCCCGATGACGCGCTCGACCGACGAGTGCGAGATGTCGCGCTCGTGCCAGAGGGCGACATTCTCCATGGCCGGCAGCGCATAGGAGCGGACCAGCCGGGCGATGCCGGTGAGGTTTTCGGTCAGCACCGGGTTGCGTTTGTGCGGCATCGCCGAGGAGCCCTTCTGGCCGGGCGAGAAATACTCCTCGACCTCGCGGACCTCGGTGCGCTGGAGATGGCGGATCTCGGTGGCGAAGCGCTCGACCGAGGAGGCGACGACGCCGAGCGTCGCGAAATACATGGCATGCCGGTCGCGCGGGATGATCTGGGTCGAGATCGGCTCCGGACGGAAGCCGAGGGCGCGGGCGACATGCTCCTCAACCCGGGGATCGATATTGGCGAAGGTGCCGACCGCGCCGGAGAGGGCGGCGGTGACGACTTCCTCGCGGGCCGCGTGGAGCCGGCGCCGTGCCCGGGCGAACTCGGCATAGGCATAAGCGAGCTTCAGGCCGAAGGTCGTCGGCTCGGCATGGATGCCGTGGCTGCGGCCGACGGTCGGCGTGTATTTATGTTCGAAGGCTCGCTTCTTGAGTGCGGCAAGGAGAGCGTCGACATCTGCCATCAGGATGTCGGCGGCCTTGACGAGCTGCAGGTTGAAGCAGGTGTCGAGAATGTCGGAAGAGGTGAGGCCCTGGTGGACGAAGCGCGCCTCCGGCCCGACCAATTCGGCGAGATGGGTCAGGAAGGCGATGACGTCGTGCTTCACCTCGCGCTCGATCTCGTCGATGCGCGCCACGTCGAACTTGATGCCCTTGCTCTTCTTGCGCACGGCCTGGGCCGCCGATTTCGGTACCATGCCGATTTCGGCCATGGCATCCAGCGCATGCGCCTCGATCTCGAACCAGAGCTGGAAGCGGGTTTCCGGCGACCAGATCGCCGTCATCTCGGGCCGCGAATAGCGGGGGATCATCGCGCGAATTACTCCTTGAACGGCGTGGCGACGGCGATGAAGCGCCGGTTGGGGCCTTCGAAGCCGAGCGAATAGACGCTGACGAAAACCGCGATCACCGGGTCGCCGCCCGGCGGATAATAGGTGACGACATCGGACAACCCGTAGCCCTTCGGGCAATTGCGGCTGCCGGGGATGCGCGTGTCCGACTGCAGCGTGCGCGGTCCTTCGCTGCCCGTCATGGTGAGCTGGAAGCCGTTATAAGGACCGCTCTCGGCCGGGCAGGTGTCGGACGGGAACGGCATCTCGGCGATTTGAAGCACCATCTTTGGTCCCGATGGCGGCACCGTGCCACGCGGCTGGAATTCCAGGCGGTCCGGCGCCTCGCCGGTCCCCTCGGTCGTGCTCGCCGCGACATGGGAGCCGGGGACGGCGATGCCATACTGTTCCAGCGTGGGCTGCACCTGGCGGCGCGCTCCGGAGCGCACCACCTGCAACGGCGTCGTTTCGGACTCGTCAAGCAGGCGGACGGGATCGATGAGCCACTGATCCGTTGCCGTATCGATGATGAAGATGTTCGAATAGGGGAAGCCCGAACCGTCCTGGACGCCATATTCCTCGAAGGCGAAGGAGGCGCCGTCCGGAGAAAAGCCGATGACTTCCCGGTCGGCGAAGTCGCCGGCGAGCGCGCTTGCAATGCCGCCGGCAAGAGCGAGCAGGGCGATCAAGGTCCGGCGCATGGTGTTCTCCAGAAAAGGATCAGGCGGGAATGGTCGTGCAGGCGTCGCGGATCGCGGCGATGTTCCGGGCATAGGCTGCCGCGTCGCCACCCTTGAAGACGGCCGAGCCGGCGACGAGCACGTCGGCGCCGGCCCTGGCGAGGGCGGGAGCCGTCTTAGCGGTGACGCCGCCGTCGACCTCGATCAGGATGTCGCGGCCGGCGATCATCCGGCGGATGCCGGCGACCTTGTCGACCGCCGACGGGATGAAATCCTGTCCGCCGAAGCCGGGATTGACGCTCATGACGAGAACCAGGTCGATGAGGTCGAGGACGTCGGCGATGGCGTCGATCGGCGTGCCGGGATTGATGGTCACGCCGGCCTTCTTGCCCATCGCCTTGATCGCCTGAAGCGAGCGGTGGATATGCGGGCCGGTCTCGGTGTGGACGATGATCCGGTCGGCGCCGGCCTCGGCGAAGGCGGCAAGATAAGGATCGGCCGGGGCGATCATCAGATGCACGTCGAAGAGCTTTTTCGTGTGCGGGCGCAAGGCTTTGACGACGGCCGGACCGAAGGAGATGTTGGGCACGAAGTGGCCGTCCATCACATCGAGATGGATCCAGTCGGCGCCGGCCTGGTCGACGGCGCGGACTTCCTCGCCGAGCCGGGCGAAATCGGCGGCCAGAATCGAGGGGGCAATGAGGATCGGTGTCACCATGCGGTTGGCGCTAACACGCGGCCGGTTCCCGCGCAAATAGTTTGCTTGGTGAATGATTTCCGGCACTCTGGCCGTCGGAAATGACCGGCCATTCAAGGTCGGCACGGGAGGAAACATGGTGCAGTTCGTTCTGGTGCATGGCGCCTGCCATGGGGCGTGGTGCTGGGTGCGGCTGATCCCCGAGCTCGAAGCGCTTGGCCACAAAGCCGTGGCTCTCGACCTGCCGTCGCTTGGCGCGGATGAGACGCCGATCGCCGACGTCACCTTCGCAGGGACGATCGGCCGGGTAGTCGATGTCCTGGAGAAACAATCCGAGCCGGTGATCCTGGTCGGCCACAGTCTCGGCGGCGTGTCGATCAGCGCCGCGGCGGAGCGGGCGCCGGAGCGGATCCGGCGGCTGGTTTACCTGACCGCGGTGCTGCCGGCGAACGGGCAAACAGTCGAGGAGATCTACGCGTCGCCGAAAGCCTTTGCGGAGACGCCGGAGCGTTCGGCGATGCGTTCGCCGGATGGGTTGAGCTATTCCTTCGTGCCCGAGAATGCGCGGCGGCGCTTCTATCATGATTGCACGGACGCGGATTTTGCCTTCGCCATGGCGCATCTGAAGCCGCAGTCGTCGATCATGCGCAACTCGGTACTGCGCCTGACGCCGGAGCGCTACGGCCGCGTCAAGCGCGCCTATATCCATTGCGCCGACGATCGCTCGATCGCGATCGGCTTGCAGCGCGAGATGGTGGCACGGACGCCCTGCGATCCGGTCGTCACCATGACGACGGCGCATTCGCCTTTCTTCGCAGCGCCGAAGGAGTTGGCGCGGGTTCTGGACGGTATTGCGAGGGGCTAGGTGGATGCATCGACGGAGACGTCGGCTTCTCCTCATGCGGGAATGAGCTGAGTACGGGGAAAGCCAGAGTCTCTTTCCGGCTACCGGCCGAATTTCGTCCGCCAGCTAGGCAGGAGATCGCCCGCCGCGTCGTTGGCCTCGTAGACGGCGCGGGCGATGGCGCGGGCGGTGCAGGCTGCAGCAGCGGCGCCGAGTTCGACCATGCCGGCTGCCGCCGCGGTCGCTTTCCCGGTCGAGAGGGCGAAGACGATGTCGCCGTCCATTGGCGTGTGCGATGGCCAGAGCGCGCGGGCGAAGCCGTCATGCGCCATGATGGCGAGGCGCTTGGCCTCGGCCTTGGTCAGCGCGGCGTCGGTGGCGATGACGGCGAGCGTCGTATTCCGGCCCGGCTCGCGGCCGCCCTTGATGCGCAACGCGGTCGCGTCGGACGGGAAGGGCGAGGGCAGGCCGAGCCCGCCGAATTCGGCGCCGTGCTCGAAGGGGGCGGCCCAGAAATGGGCGGTGTCGCCGATGGTCGCCTGGCCGAGGGCGTTGACGGCGACGAGCGCTGCCACGGTCGTACCATTCGGGAGTTTTACCGAGACCGAGCCGAGGCCGCCCTTGAGGCCGGCGGTCGTCGCGCCGGTGCCGGCGCCGACGGAGCCCAGCTCGAAGCTCTTGCTCGCGGCGGCAAGCGCGATGCGGCCGAGGTCGCGATAGGGGGAAATCTCGCCCCAGTTCTTGTCGCCGCCATTGAGAAGATCGAAGAGGATCGCAGCGGGCACGATCGGCACGCGCGCCGGCCCGACCGCGAAGCCACGGCCCATCGCGGCGAGCCCGTCCATGACGCCGGACGCGGCGTCGAGGCCGAAGGCCGAGCCGCCGGAGAGGACGATGGCGTCGACGCGCTCGACGCTCTGCTCGGGTGCCAGCAGATCGGTCTCGCGCGTTCCCGGCGCACCGCCCATGACATGGGCGGCGGCGACGGCAGGCTCCTCGCAAAGGATGACGGTGACGCCGGATTTCAGCCGGGCATTCTCGGCATGACCGACTTTCAGCCCGGCCACGTCCGTCAGGAGATTGGCGGGCCGGGTCGTCATCAGATGCCCAGAGTCTGGAGCAAAGCCTGCGCCCATTCATGGATGCCGGGAATCTCGCCACCCGGCCACGGTACCTGCAGGAGATAGTCGAAGAGGCCGACGGTGAGGACCAGGAAGCCGGCGACGGTCGCGGCGGTGGCAAGCGGCGAGCCGCCGACCATGACCGTGAAATAGCTGACCAGCCAGAGCGGCACGGCGAGCGTCGTGCCGATCAGCCAGATGCCGACGATCAGGCCTCCGATCCAGGCGAAGATCGGGAGGCCTTCACGGAAGGCTTCGGCGAAGCCGTAATCGTCGTCGGCCTTGAGGTCGAGGCCGGTATCGGCGTCGGCGGCCGGCGGCCAGATCATCGCGATGACGATCTCGGCAAGGACCAGCAGGATGCCGACCGAGATGACGAACATCGGAAAAAGCCGGGCGCGCTGCGGGAAGCCGAAGGCGACGACAAGTGCGGCGACAAAGATCGCCAGGAAAAAGAGGCCGAGCGTCCAGCTCGGCGCTGCGCGCATGATCCTAGAGGATGATCCGTCAGACATCGGCCGAGCGCTCCACGACTTCCTTTGGGATGATGCTCTGCGGTGGCTTGCGGTTGCCGCGGATGCCGAAGCCGATGGTGAGGATGATGAGGACCAGAATGACCAGGACCAGCGGATGGGTCAGCCATTCGAAACCGTAGCGCTCGACCGAGATGAAGAAATAGCGGTCGATCAGCGGGCTGACGATGAAGCCGAGAAGCAGCGGCGGTCGCGGCCAGCCGAGGCGCTTCATGCTCCAGCCGACGGCGCCCATGGCCACCAGCACGGCGAGGTCGCCGAACTGCCGCGTGCCGCCGACCATGGCGGACAGGAAGACGAGCGCGATGACGAGACCGGCGAGCGGGCGGATCGGGATGGTCGTCAGCTTGGCGATCTGCTTGCCGAGCATCAGGCAGATGATGGTGCCGAAGACGTTGCCGATGGCGAGGGCGTAAATCATCGTGTAGGTCGTCGAGAGCTGCGTGGTCAGCATCGGCGGTCCCGGCACGATGCCGTGGACGAGGATGATCGACAGGAGCAGCGCCATCGAGGCCGAGGCGGGGATGCCGAAGGCGAGCGTCGGAATGAGGTTGCCGCCCTCCTGCGAATTGTTGGCGCTCTCCGGCGCGATGACGCCGCGGACGTCGCCCTTGCCGAAAGTCTCGCGGGCGCCCTTCTCGGTCTGGAGCGCGTGGCCATAGGCGAACCAGCTCACCACCGAGCCGCCGAGGCCGGGCACGACGCCGATCAGCGCGCCGATGATGCCGCTGCGGATCACCAGGAACCAGTTGCGGAAGGCGTCCTTGACGCCGGTCATGGCGCCGGTGAGGGCGCTGCCCTTGGGGATCGAGGCGATGCTCGTGCCCTTGATGCAGAGATCGACCATCTCCGGCAGCGCGAAGAGACCGAGCGCCAGCGGGATGAGCGGAATGCCCTCGAAGAGGTAGGGCTGGCCGAAGGCGTAGCGATAGATTCCGGTCTGCGGATCGGCGCCGATGGTGCCGATGAAGAGGCCGAGGAAAGCGACGATCAGGCCGCGCACCGGTCGGCGGCCGCTCAGCACCGCCAGCATCGACAGGCCGAGCATCGCCAGCATGAAGAATTCCGGCGAGCCGAAGGCGAGCACGACCGGCTGCAGGATCGGGATCGACAGCGCCAGCACCAGCGCGCCGAAGACGCCGCCAAGCGCCGAGGCCGTGTAGGAGGCGCCGAGCGCGCGGCCGGCCTCGCCGCGTTTGGCCATCGGGTGGCCGTCGAGGATCGTGGCTTGCGCCGCGTTGGAGCCGGGGATGGCGAAGAGGATCGCCGGCACGGTGTCGCCGGTGTTGTTGGTCGACAGCATGCCGATGGCGAGGCAGATCGCCGCCTGCGGATCCATGGTGAAGGTGAAGGGCAGGACGATCGCCAGGCCGACGACGCCCCCGATTCCGGGGGCGGCGCCAAGGACCAGTCCGATCAATGCGCCGAGCAGCGTGAAGCCCAGCGCCTCCGGCATGAAGCCGAAGAGGTAAGGGCCACCGAAAATGGTGGCGAGTGCTGCGATGGCCGCCTCGATCATGTCAGTTCACCGGGCGGCTTGCAGGTTACTGCTGCTGGGCCGCGGACAGCTTCGCCCAGATATCCTTGGGTACGTCGTGGATGCGCTGGACGGAAGCCTGCACATCGACACCCGACAGCGCGCCGTCGAGGCTGCGGCCGGCCTTGACGCTCTGGTCGCGATACTCCGGATCGGCGAGCGTCTCGTCGACCGCCTTGCGGAGCGTTTCGACGACATTGTCCGGCGTCGCCGGCGGCACATAGAGCGGGATCGAGGATTCGAAGCGGAGCGCATAGGCTTCGAGGATCTGCTTGGTCTCGTCCGGCAGTGCACCGATCTCGAAGACGGTCGGAACGTCGGGGAGGTTCGGGTCGCGCTTCAGCCCAACCGTGAAGAGCGGAATGAATTTCTCCTTCCACGAGGAATCAGTCGCGAAGCCGCCGAAGGGGCCGCAGCTGCCGTTCACTTCGCCGCGCTGCATGGCGAGGTTCACGTCCTTGTCGCTCTCGTAGGAGGAGATGGCGCGGGCGTTCCAGCCGAGCGCCGGGCCGACCAGCTTGATCACGGTCGGGCCGGCGGCGTCCGGCGCGACATCGCCGACGATCCATTCCTCGGACGACTTCGTCAGGTCGGCGGCGGTCTTGAAGGGCGATTCATGCCAGGCCATGCAGACCGCGCCGTAGCCGGCGAGCGAGCCGAGATATTTGAACGCGTTGGCATCGAAATTGACGCCCTCGTCGCCCTTGGCGCTGGCGACGGCGCGGGCCGAACCATAGGTGCCGATGACGTAGCCGGTCGCTTCGGCCTGGCTGAACATGTAGTTGGTCGCGATGTTGTGGCCGCCACCGGGCATGTTCTCGACGACGATCGAGGGATTGCCGGGGATGTGCTTGGTGAAATAGGGCGCCAGGATGCGGACATAGGCGTCGCCATTGCCGCCGGCGCTCCAGGAGACCACGAAGCGCAGTGTCTTGCCGCCGAAATAGGTTGCCGGATCGTAATTCTGGCTCGCCGCGACGCCTGCAAGACCAACGGTGAAAGACAGGGCAAGCGCGGCGACGGATGTGATTTTTTTCATTTTTATCTCCCTCGATTGGCGAGGCCGGGACTATGGCCGATCGCCCGCCGCGCCGCAACGCAAAGGCATGATTGCGGCGCCGGCCGCAGCGCTACATCGGCGCGTAATCGTAGCGGTCGGCGCGCCACTCGTAGAGTACGTAGGAGGGCAGGTTGGCGTCGCCCTTGTCGTCGAATTCGATCGTGCCCAGCACCGTGTCGAAGGTGAATTCGGCGAGCGTCGACGCGACCGCGGCATAGTCCAGCGAGCCGGCGGTTTGCACCGCCGCCGCCCAGGCCTGCACGGCGGCGTAGGAGGGCAGTACATAGGCTTCCGCGACGATGCCCTTTGCGGCGAGGCGTGAAACGGCCTCGGCGGCTTCCGGCGATTTTGCCGGATCGGGCGGATAGAGCATGAGCGCGCCGGTGCCCGCGTCGCCGGCCACCGAGAGAAATTCGTCGGTCATCAGCGCGTCGCCGGTGACGAGCTGCGTCCGCATGCCGGCGTCACGCATGCGGCGGATGATGAGGCCGGCCTCTGTGTGGTCGCCGGCGAAGAACAGGACGTCGATGGCCTCGGCCGTGAGACGGGCGATCAGCGGCGTGAGGTCGGCCTGCTCGGGGCTGTAGGTCTCGAACACGGTCTCGCTCTTGCCGGCTTCGTTCAGCGCGCGCCGCGTCGCTTCGGCGAGGCCGGCGCCGTAAGGCGAGCCGTCATGGACGATGGCGACTTTGGCGTCAGCGTATTTGGTTGCGAGGAACGCACCGGCGAGCGGGCCCTGGCGGTCGTCACGGCCAGTCAGACGGAAGATGCCGGGACCGGGACGACGGTCGGTATATCGGCCTTCGCGGGCGCCGGGGGAAATCTGGATGATGCCGGCCTGGTGATAGACGGGTGAAGCGACGATCGAGGCGCCCGAGAAGAGATGACCGACCATCAATCTGATCTCGCGGCCGATCATCTGGTTGGCGACCGACTCGGCCTGCTTGCGGTCGCAGCGATCGTCGCCGGCCTCGAGGACAAGCTGCTCGCCGAGGAGACCGCCCTTGGCGTTGATATCGTCGATCGCCTGCTGGGCGCCGGCCACCATCTCGGCGCCGAAGACGGCAAGATTACCCGACATTGGGCCGGCCACGCCGATGACGATCTCTGCTACGGCGGGCGTCGCGGCGAGAAGCGCCAGCGCGGTCAGGAAGATCTTCTTCATCGCCGATGACATGACGCGACCTTGGCCTGCCGGGGAGCGTCAGGCTAGGGGCCGCAGGCCCAAAAGAAAAGGCCCGCCGGGTGGCGGGCCTTTCCGATCGCGTCAGGACGCGAAGACTATTTGGCGTAATCGTACTTGCCGTCGTGCCAAGAATACATGACATAGCCCGGCAGGCTGACGTCGCCCTTCTCGTCGAAGTCGATCGAGCCGATCACGGTGTCGAAGGTGCCTTCATCCAGCGCCTTCACAACCGGTTCGAAATCCGTCGTGCCGGCTTTCGTGGCGGCAGCGGCCCAAGCCTGAACCGCCCCGTAGGTATAGAGGACGTAGCCTTCCGGCGTGGTGCCGGCATCGGTGAAGGCCTTGACGATGTCGGCAACGGCCGGGTTCTTGGCCGGATCCGGCGAGAAGGTCATCAGGGTTCCCTCGCCGGCCGGGCCGGAGATGGTCCAGAACTGCTCGCTGACCAGCGCATCGCCGGCCATCAGGGTCGCTTCAAGGCCCTGGGCGCGCGCCTGCTTGATGAGCGTGCCGGCTTCCGTGTGGTAAGTGCCGGTATAGATCAGGTCGACCTTCGCGGCCTTCAGCTTGGTGATCAGGGCGTTGAAGTCGGTGTCGCCCTTGTTGAAGGCGTCGACCAGGACGGGCTTGCCGCCGCCGGCTTCGTAAGCCTTCTGGGCTTCGAGAGCGAGACCTTCGCCATAGGGCGACTTGTCGTTCAGGAAGGCGACGTTCTTGCCGGCAAAATGCTCGAGGATGTATTTCGCGGCAGCCGGTCCCTGCTGGTCGTCACGGCCGCAGACGCGATAGATGCCGGGGCCGGGACGCTCGTCGGTGAATTTCGGATTGGTCGAGGCGGGCGAGATCTGGATGATCTGCGATTCCGCGTAGACGGAGGACGCCGGGATCGACGCGCCCGAGCAATAGGAGCCGACGACGAAGACCGAGCCGCTGCCGGCGACCCGGTTGGCGACGCTGGTCGATTCCGTGCCGTCGCACTTGTCGTCTTCGACATTGAGGATGATCTGCTGGCCGAGAAGGCCGCCGGCGGCGTTGATGTCGGCAACCGCCTTCTCCGCGCCGGCTTTGATCTGTGCGCCGAAGGTCGCCTCACTGCCGGTTATCGGGGCCTGGACCGTGATCGTGATGTCGGCGAAAGCGCTGGTGGAGATCAGAGCGGTACTCAGCATCAAACCGGTAAGCAACGATGTCTTCATCACTCTCTTCCTTCTGAAGGGCTTGCCCGCGCACCGGCTGGTGGGCGGGGGTTGCCTAGGATTGCTATCTGAAATGTTTTTCTCGGCAGAGTCACGCCCAAAAATCGGCCGAAACCCTAGCTTTCTCCCGATTTCAGGCGCCAGGACAAGGGGCCGTCGGCCGCCACGCGCCAAGCATAGCGCTCCGTCATCTGGCGGACACGGGTCAGGCGATGACCGATCGTCGTGGCGATCAGCAAGGTCACCAGATCGACCAGGAAAAATCTCGGCGACAACAGCGTGCCGTGGAAAATGGCGTAGTGGATGAAGCGCACGGCGCAGGCGAGCGGGAGCATCCAGAGGAGGGCGCGGGTGAGCGGCTCCCAAGAGAGCGCCACGGCCCGGCCGGCCATGATCGCCGCGCCGCCGCCGAGGATGAGCGTCACGATGATGAAGTCGGCGATGCTGTTTTCCCAGAGGATGCCCATGCTCAATGTCCCGCCGCAGCTTCGACGCCGCCCTTGCCGCCTTCGAGATAGGCGGCGCGCACTTCGTCCCGCTTGAGAAGCTCCTTGCCGGTGCCGGTCAGCGTGATGACGCCGTTGACCATGACATAGCCGCGATGGGCGAGCCGCAGGGCGTGATAGGCGTTCTGTTCGACCAGGAAGACGGTCAGGCCTTCCGAGCGGTTCAGCTCGCGAAGCGCGTTGAAGATCTGCTTGACGATCAGCGGCGCAAGCCCGAGGGACGGCTCGTCGAGAAGGAGAACGCGCGGGCGGCTCATCAGCGCGCGGCCGATGGCCAGCATCTGCTGCTCGCCGCCGGAGAGCGTGCCGCCGCGCTGCTGCAGGCGCTCCTTCAGCCGCGGGAAGAGCGTGAAGACGCGTTCGAGATCGCGGTCGAAGCCGGTGCCGTCGGTGACGATGGCGCCCATCTGGAGGTTCTCGAACACCGTCATGCGCGGGAAGATGCGGCGGCCTTCCGGGCAGAGCGCCATCGACATGCGGGCGATCTCGTCCGGGCGCCGCCGGGTGATGTCCTTGCCCTCGTAGATGACGCGGCCTTCGCGGGCCTGCGGGCTGCCGAAGATGGTCATCATCAGCGTCGACTTGCCGGCGCCGTTGGCGCCGATCAGCGTGACGATCTCGCCGGAATTGACGGTCACGTCGACGCCGCGAAGCGCGATGATGTTGCCGTAATAGGTCTTGACGCCCTGGACGCTGAGGAGGGGTTCGCTCATGCGCTCACCTCCTGCACGACGTCCTCGACCTCGTCCTCCTCGACGCCGAGATAGGCGGCGATGACGTTCGGATCGCTGCGCACCGCGGCCGGCGACCCGTCGGAAATCTTGCGGCCGTAGTCGAGCACGACGACGTGGTCGGAGATTTCCATGACGACGCTCATGTCGTGCTCGATCAAGAGGATCGAGGTCTGGTGCTCGCGGCGGATGAAGAGAAGAAGGTCGCTGAGCTCGCTGGATTCGCGCGGGTTGAGGCCGGCGGCAGGCTCGTCGAGGCAGAGCAGCACCGGGTCGGTGCACATGGCGCGGGCGATTTCCAGCCGACGCTGGGCGCCGTAGGAGAGGGCGGCGGCCGGCTCGTCGGCGCGGTCGATGAGGCCGACGCGGTTCAGCCAGTAGCGCGCCTTGTCGATCGCCTCGCGCTCATGCCTGCCGTAGCCACCGAGCCCGACGAGGGCGAGCGCGGTGTAGCCCGAGGCGACCATCAGCTTGTTGTGCTGCGCCACCATCAGGTTCTCGAGAAGCGTCATGCCGCCGAAGAGGCGGATGTTCTGGAAGGTGCGGGCGACGCGGGCGTACTGCGAGACGCGGTAATCGGCCATCCGTTCGAGGAGGAAGAGGGCGCCCTTGTCGGTGCGCAGGAACTGGTGGCCTTCGATGGTGGCGCGGTCGATCTCGGCGAGCACGGCGGGGTCGCCATGGACGAGCGCGATCCGCCCTTCGGTCGGCTTGTAGAAGCCGGTGATGCAGTTGAAGACGGTGGTCTTGCCGGCGCCGTTGGGGCCGATGATCGCGGTGATCTCGCCACGGTGCGCCTGGAAGGAGAGGTCGCCGATCGCGACCAGGCCGCCGAAGCGCATGGTCAGATGCTCGACGTCGAGGATGAGGTCGCGGGTCTCGTTCATCCGCGGCCCTCATGGACCATCGCGGCGCTGACGGTCTTGCGTTCGGTCAGGAAGACCGAGGGCGAGCGCGACGAGATCAGGCCGCGCGGCCGCCAGACCATGATGACCACCATCAGCACGCCGAAGATCAGCATGCGATAGGTGGTCGGGTCGAAATCATTGCCGAAGATCTGCTTGAGGAAGCCGAGATTGCGGAGCATCTCGACGCCGCCGACGAGGACGGCCGCAGAGAAAACGACGCCGAGATTGGAGCCGAGGCCGCCGAGGACGACGATGGCGAGCACCAGCGCCGACGTGAGGAAGGTGAAGTCCTGCGGGCTGATATAGCCTTGGCGCGCGGCGAAGACCGTGCCGGCAAAGCCGCCGAACATGGCGCCCAGCGAAAAGGCCGTGAGCTTGGTGTTGACGACCGAGATGCCGAGCGAGCGGCAGGCGATCTCATCCTCGCGCAGCGCCTCCCAGGCGCGGCCGATCGGCAGGCGACGCAGGCGGATGGTGATGATCAGCACGACGAAGGCGAGCAGCAGCGTGACGTAATAGAAGAAGATCAACCGATGGACCGGCGAATGCGTGATGCCGAAGAACTGCGCGAAGCTGGTCGGGCCGCTCGGGACGAACTCGAACCCGAAGAAGCTCGGCCGCGGGATGCGGTTGATGCCGCTGGCGCCGCCGGTGAATTCACGCCAGTTGATCAGGACGAGGCGGATGATCTCGCCGAAGGCCAGGGTCACGATGGCGAGATAGTCGCCGCGCAGCCGCAGAACCGGAAAACCGAGGAGCACACCGAACATCGCCGCGATGATGCCGGCGATCGGCAGGCAGACCCAGAAGGACAGGTCGTAGTTCATCGAGAGGAGCGCGAAGGTATAGGCGCCGACCGCGTAGAAGGCGACGTAGCCGAGGTCGAGGAGACCGGCGAGGCCGACGACGATGTTGAGCCCCCAGCCGAGCAGAATATAGGTGAGGACGAGGACGCCAAGGTCGATCCAGTAACGGCCCGGCGTCATGCCGCCGGCGACGAAGACCGAAATGAAGGGATAGGCGAAAGCCAGGAGCACGAAAACCGGAATGAAAAGCTTGCGGAGCGAGTCGAGCGATTTCGGCAGGTCGGCGACGACCTTGCGCGGAGCCGGTGCGCCGCGCCGGCGCCACACCGTCATCATGAGGATGAAGCGGACGGCGAAAGCGATCGCGGTCATCGAGAAGACCAGCGGCCAGCGCTGGATGAAGCCGTAGGTGCCGGACGACGCGACGGTGCCGAGACCAACGACCGGGCCGGTCAGCAGGAGCGTGATCAGGCCCCACATGGCGGCATCCCGCAGAGCCGCGACGACCGGACTCGGCTCGGTTCTGGCAGATACGGCGTCGTCCGTGGCCATGCGTCAGACTTTCTCGACCTCGGGCCGGCCGAGGAGGCCGCTCGGCAGGAAGATCAACACGATGGCGAGAATGGAGAAGGCGGCGACATCCTTGTAGTCGACCGACACATAGCCGGCGAAGAAAGTCTCGATCAGGCCGATGGTCAGGCCGCCGAGGACGGCACCGGGCAGCGAGCCGATGCCGCCGAGCACCGCCGCGGTGAAGGCTTTGATGCCGACCACGAAGCCGGCGTAGAAATCGGTGACGCCGTAATAGATGAGGTGCATGAGGCCGGCGACGGCGGCAAGCGCTGCGCCGATGACGAAGGTCAGCGAGATCGTCCGGTCGACATTGACGCCCAGCAGCGCCGCCATCTTCAGATCCTGCTCGCAGGCGCGCTGGGCGCGGCCGAGCGAGGTCTTGGTCACCAGCCATGTGAAGATGCAGAGCACGACGACGGTCACGACCATCACCGAGAGCTGCGAATATTGCAGGATGACCGGGAAGGAGCCTTCGTTGAAGAAGCTCATATAGCCGGGGATGAGGGTCGGGAAGGACTTCTTGTCGGCGCCCTGGGCGTTCTGGATGTAGTTCTGCAGGACGATGGACATGCCGATCGCCGAGATGAGCGGCGCCAGCCGGAAAGAGCCGCGGAGCGGTCGATAGGCCATGCGCTCGACCGTCCAGCCATACAGTGAGGTCAGCAACAGGCTGACGAGGAGGAGGAGCAGCAGGATCACCGGCACGGCGGTGATGCCGATGCTGAGGATAAGCACCACGGCGACGAGCGAAATCATGGTCGAAACCATGAAGATGTCGCCATGCGCGAAATTGATCATGCCGATGATCCCGTAGACCATCGTGTAGCCGATCGCGATCAGCCCGTAGATCGATCCGAGCGTGACGCCATTGATCAGTTGCTGAAGGAAATACTCCATTCGCGCCTTGCCCCTGAGGTGCGATGGCTATCCGCCGGAGAGTTCGGACCGCGATCCGCTCCCTTTGTCACATAGTTTCAACATTGGCGCAGGAAACCGGCCCCGGCAAGCCTCGCAAGCGAAAAAACCGCGTGATCAAGCGGACTTATCCGAAGTCCTGTGAGGGCTGATCCAGCGCCGTCTTGAGGGTCAGGAGGTCGCGCCAGGCGAGCCGCTTCTGCAGGGGCTGGCGCAAAAAATAAGCCGGGTGGAGCGTCGCCAGGACCTTGATCGTCCGGGTCCCGGTGTCGAAGTCGCGCCAGTTTCCGCGCAGTCGCAGGATGCCTTCCGAGGTCGCCATCATCTCTTTGGCCGCGGCACCGCCGAGGCAGAGCAGGAAATCCGGATCGACCAGTTGGATCTGGCGTTCGATGAAAGGGCGGCAGGCAGCCGTCTCCTGCGGCGTCGGCGTGCGGTTGCCCGGCGGACGCCAGGGAACGACATTGGCGATATAGACCGAGGTCCGGTCGAGGCCGATGGCGGCGAGCATGCGGTCGAGGAGCTGGCCCGAGCGGCCGACGAAGGGCAGGCCCTGAATGTCCTCGTCGCGGCCGGGCGCTTCGCCGACCAGCATGACGCGGGAATCCGGGTTGCCGTCGCCGAAAACGAGCCGGGTGGCGGTGAGCTTCAGATTGCAGCCGGTGAAGCCGTCGAGCGCCAGGCGCAATTCGTCGAGCGTGTTCGCCGCCTTGGCCGTCTCGCGGGCCGCCCTCGCGGTGGCGTCGGAGGCCGGCACCGTCGGGGCCGGCGCGACAGCGGCAGGCCGCGACGGGGCGGGACGCTGCAGAGGCGGGCGCTCCGCTTCGGCATCACGGCGGGCTTCCGGCGCCGGCTTCGCTGCGGGCGCGACGAGGCGATCGACGGGCGTCTCGTCGATGGCGATATCTACGCCCATCTCCTCATACCAGTGGAGGAGGGCAATCGCCTCCGCCCGGCCCGCGATTTCCTGCATCGATCCTGCCTTTCGAGCCGGCATCCTAGAGATGCTTCCGGCAGAGGCAAGCCGGCCGCAAGGCCGGGCCTCCGACACAGCGGATTCACGACTTCGTGTAGGTCTGGAACCGGTGGACTCGTGAATGATTGGTGCGGCGATGTCCCAGAAATACGGAGGGATGCGATGCTGCCGATGAGCCGGCTCGGGGCCGCCCTGATCATCTTCATAGCCGGTGTCTCGGAGGCGATTGCCCAAGGCGGCGCGGTCCGCACCGGGACCGAGGCCTTCGGCGACTGGACCGGCGATGAACCCGGCGTCCGCCGCCACATCACGGCCGAAGACCTGCCGGCACCCGGCGAGACGCGTCCGTCCAGCAATCGCGCCGGCCGCGTCGCGGCGGATGGCGATACCACGCCGCAGGTGCCGGCCGGCTTTGCGGCCGAGCTCGTCGCCCGCGGTCTCCAGCAGCCGCGCGTCATCCGGACAGCGCCGAACGGCGATCTTTTCTTCGCCGAAAGCGCCGCCAACCGCATCGGAGTGCTTCGCCTGGCTGCCGGCAGTGCCAAGCCGGAGGCCGAGGAAGTCTTCGCGAGCGGGCTCAGCCGGCCCTACGGCATCGCCTTCTATCCGCCGGGCCCGAATCCGGGTTGGATCTATGTCGCCAATGAGGGCAGCGTCGTCCGCTTCCCCTACAAGGACGGCGACCTGACGGCGTCCGGCGAAGCGGAAACCATCGTGCCGGATCTGCCGACCGGCGGGCATTGGACCCGCGACATCGCCTTCTCGCAGGACGGCAGCCGCATGTTCATCTCGGTCGGCTCCGCCTCCAATGTTGCCCAGGGCCTGTCCGAGCCGCCGGAGGGCTTCGTCGAAAGCCACCCGCCCGGTGCGGTATGGGGCGAGGAGGAGCGGCGCGCCGCGGTCCTCGCCTTCGATCCGAACGGCGGCAACGAGACGACCTTCGCCACCGGCCTGCGTAACTGCTCGGGCCTGGCCATCCAGCCGGAGGGCGGGGCGCTCTGGTGTGCGGTCAACGAGCGCGACCAGCTCGGCGACGATCTGCCCTTCGAGTTCGCGACCAGCGTCGCGGAAGGCGGCTTCTATGGCTGGCCGTGGTTCTATATCGGCGGCAACCAGGATCCGCGCCATGCCGGCGCGCGTGCCGACCTCGCCGGCAAGGTCACTATCCCCGACGTACTTATCCAGGCGCATTCGGCGCCGCTCGGCATCGCCTTCTACGAAGGCGCCTTGTTCCCCGAAGATTATCGTGGCGATGCCTTCGTCGCCCTGCACGGCTCGTGGAACCGGGGCGAGCGCACCGGCTACAAGGTCGTCCGGCTTCTGTTCGAGAACGGCAGGCCGACCGGCGAGTATGAGGACTTCATGACCGGCTTCGTGGTTTCCGACGCGGAGGTCTGGGGCCGGCCGGTCGGTGTCGCGGTCGGGGCCGACGGCGCGCTCTTCGTCACCGAGGACGGCAGCGGCACGATCTGGCGTGTTGCCCCGCAGGCCGGCCCGTCCTGACGCCGATTTGCCGCCGCATGGATTTGCCCCGGCCTTGGGCTTGCCTTAGACAGGGTCCAAAGACTCGGCCGTCGAAGGTATCGAAAGGCATTTCCATGAACTGGTTGAGCGGGCCCGCTCTTGCGTTCGCCCTGATCGCCGCCGGAACCACGGTTGCGGGCGCGCAAGCACCTAGTCTCGCGATCGTCATCGCCAATGGCTATGACGGCTTCCTGCCCGGACCGGCGGGCGATGCCAACGCGATTGCCGACAAGGTCGAGGAGGGCGGCTTCTCGACGCTCCGCATCCTCGACGTCGCCGGCAAGGACTTCGCGCCGAAGCTCGAAGAGATCAAGAAGGCGGCGGCAACCGCCGGGCCGTTCCGCATCGTCTATGCGACCGGCTTCGGCATGTGCCTCAATGACGATCTGATGCTCTTCGCCGAGGACATGGAGCCGGAGAATTACAGCAGCGGCGAGGTCGGCGACGTCGTCGTGCCGCTCTCGCTCGTGGCGGAAGCTGCCGCGACCGGCGGCGGCCAGGTGCTCGTCGTCTTCGATACGACGCCCAACCAGTGCACCGATGATTCGCTGAAGACGGCGAAGTTTCCCGTATCCTCGGCGCTTCTGGTGACGACCGCGGTCGGCAGCGACGTCGTCGACGATTTCGACGAGACCGGACGGGGCGCCTTCGCGACAGCCTTCCTGCAGGCCTTCGCGCCGGAGCTTGGACCGAAGGATCTCGTCGACAAGCTGATCGAGCAGGTCAAGACAATGACCGAAGAGCAGCAGGTTCCGGTCCTGTTCGGGAAGCTCTAAAGGCAACGACAAGAAGCGCGGAGGCGACGTGAACGAGGCGGCCGAACTTCCCGAACGGGAGGCTATGGAATTCGATGTGGTGGTCGTTGGCGCCGGGCCGGCCGGCCTTTCGGCGGCGATCAGGCTGAAGCAGGTCAACCCCGATCTCTCGGTCGTCGTTCTTGAAAAGGGATCGGAAGTCGGCGCCCATATCCTCTCCGGCGCGGTGGTCGATCCGGTCGGCCTCGATCGTCTCCTGCCAGACTGGCGCAACGAAGAGACGCCGCTCCGTACGCCGGTGACGCAGGACCATTTCCTGTGGCTCGGCCCAGCCGGCTCGATCCGCCTGCCGAATTTCCTGATGCCGCCGCTGATGAACAATCACGGCAACTACATCGTCTCGCTGGGCGAGGTCTGCCGCTGGCTGGCGGGCAAGGCGGAAGCGCTCGGCGTCGAGATCTTTCCGGGCTTTGCCGCCACCGAGCTTCTGCAGGACGAGAACGGCGCGATCATCGGTGTCGCGACCGGCGACATGGGGATCGCCAAGGACGGCTCGCAGAAGCCGTCCTACCAGTGCGGCATGGCGCTGATGGCCAAATACACGCTGGTCGCGGAAGGGGCGCGGGGCTCGCTCGCCAAGCAACTCGTCAAGCGTTTCGACCTTGCCGAAGGCCGCGAGCCGCAGAAATACGGCCTTGGGCTGAAGGAACTCTGGAAGGTCGCGCCGGACAAGCATCGCCGCGGTCTTGTCCAGCACAGCTTCGGCTGGCCGCTCGACAATTCGACCGGCGGCGGCTCGTTCCTCTATCACCTCGAAGACAATCTGGTTTCGATCGGCTTCGTGGTCCATCTCGGCTACAAGAACCCGCATCTCTCGCCTTTCGAGGAATTCCAGCGCTTCAAGACGCATCCGGCCATCCGGCCGACGCTGGAGGGCGGGCGCCGCATCTCCTATGGCGCCCGCGCCATCACCGAGGGCGGCTACCAGTCGGTGCCGAAGCTTTCCTTCCCGGGTGGCGTGCTGGTCGGCTGCGCGGCCGGCTTCGTCAACGTGCCGCGCATCAAGGGCAGCCACAATGCGGTGCTCTCGGGCATGCTTGCCGCCGAACATGCCGCCGAGGCGATCGCCGCCGGGCGCCAGCATGACGAGCTTGCGAGCTACGAGGCGGCATGGCGGGCCTCGGCGATCGGGACGGACCTTCGCCGGGTCCGCAACGTCAAGCCGCTCTGGTCGAAATTCGGCACGATCGGGGGCATTGCGCTGGGCGGCCTCGACATGTGGACCAACACTTTCGGCTTCTCGCTCTTCGGCACGCTGTCGCACGGCAAGGCCGATTACGCGGCGACCGCGCCGGCCTCCGGCTACCGGCGGAACGAGCCGCCGAAATATGACGGCGCGCTGACCTTCGACCGGCTCTCCTCGGTGTTCCTATCCAACACCAACCATGACGAGGACCAGCCGGTCCACCTGCACGTCAAGGACATGGCCCTGCAGAAATCATCCGAGCATGACGTCTATGCCGGGCCGTCGGCGCGCTATTGCCCGGCCGGCGTCTATGAGTGGATCGAGGAGGGCGCCGACGCGCCGCGGTACCAGATCAACGCGGCGAACTGCGTCCACTGCAAGACCTGCGATATCAAGGACCCCAACCAGAACATCAACTGGGTGCCGCCGGAAGGCGGCGGTGGTCCGAACTATCCGAATATGTGAGTTACCCTCTCCCGTGGGGAGAGGGCCGTCGCTCTTATGAGCGCAGCGAATTAGAGCGGCGGGGTGAGGCGCCCATGCATTTATTGGCGTGCGGCGCACCTAGCCATGGACACCATACGCCCTCACCCTTCTCGCCTAAGTCGCTCCGCTCCTAAGGCTCGAAGCCCTCTCCCCTCGGGAGAGGGGGCGCTCCATACCGTTCAATACAGCATCGTCCTGACGCGCTCCGGCAGTGCGGCGTCGTAGTCCTCGGCGTTGACGCGGCCCTTGCTGACTTCGGCGAGCATGGTGCCGGTGCTGGGCAGAGCGGACCGCTCCAGGCGCTTCTCCGGGTTCCAGAGGTCGGCGCGGACGACGGCCTTGGAGCATTGGAAGAAGACCGTCTCGACGTGGACGACGATGACCAGGCGCGGCGGCTTGCCGTTGACGACGAAGCGCGACAGGAGGTCCGGATCGACCGAGAGCGTTGCCCGGCCGTTGATGCGGAGCGTCTCGCCGATGCCGGGGATCAGGAAGAAGAGGGCGACGCGCGGGTCTTCCAGGATGTTGCGGAGGCTGTCGAAGCGGTTGTTGCCCGGCCGGTCGGGGATGAGCAGCGTCTTGTCGTCCTCGACCGTGACGAAGCCGGCGCGATCGCCGCGCGGCGAGGAATCGAGGTCGCCTTCGCCGCTGGTCGACAGCACGACGAAAGGCGAGGCTTCGATGAAGGTCCGATAGACCGGATGGACGTAGTCGACCTCCTTGACGAGGGCAGGCTGGTACGGCGTGCCGTACTGGCTTTCGAGCATGGCGATGTCGGTGATCCGGTGCTTGGCGTCGATATCGTTCATCATCGTCTCCAGTGCGCGTCTAGCGTGTCAGGAAATCCAGGACGGCTTTGTTGAATGCCTTGGTCTGCTCGATATTCGAGAGATGCGCGGCGTCGAGCGTCACGATCTCGGAGCCGGGCACCAGCTCGTGGATCTGCTGGCCGCGGTCGGGCGGCGTCGCCGGATCCTTGTCGCCGATGACGATCAGGGTCGGGGCCCTGATCGTCTTGTCGGACTCGCGCTGGTCCATGTCGCGAATTGCTGCGCAACAGGCGGCATAGCCAAGCGCGGACGTCGCCAGGACCATGCGGGTGATGCGCGCGGTCTCGTCGGGGTGACTTTCGCGGAAGTCGTTGGTCAGCCAGCGGTCGACGATGCCTTCGGCCAGCGGCGCCATGCCGTTTCGCGTGACGATCTCGATGCGCTGGTTCCAGAGGTCGGCGGCCGGTATGTGCGCCGCGGTGTTGCAGAGCGCCAGGCGCTCGACCCGGTCGGGCGCATGGGCGCCCAGCCACTGGCCGACCATGCCGCCTTTAGAGAGGCCGCAGAAATAGGTCTTGTCGATGTCGACGCCGTCGAGCACGGCGACGGCATCGCGGCCCAGCCTTTCGACCGTATAGGGGCCCTTCGGCGCGTCCGAACGACCGTGGCCGCGGCTGTCATAGCGCAGGATCCGGAAACGCTCGGCGAAGGGCGCCATCTGGGCGTCCCACATATGCAGATTTGTGCCGAGCGAATTGGAGAAGAGGAGGGTCGGCTTGCCGTTCTCGGGCAACGCCTCGACATGAATGCGGGCGCCGTCATCCATCGTCACAAACACAGGAATCCCTCCAATGACCTTCTTTTCTCCTGGATAACCCGCCCCGCCTGCCGCCGAAAGGGCCGGCGCCCTATATTGGCCTTGAGCCGGCGGCCCGTGCTAGGAACGCCGGGCCTTCTTTTCCCGCCCCAAACGGCCATTCCGGACCGTCTGCCATGACCGCGATGCCCCAATCGATCGATGCGACGCTCGAATTCCTGCGGGGCGGCGGCTATGTGCCCGACCGGTCTCTGGCGACCGTCCTCTATCTGTCCCTGAAGATGGGCCGGCCGCTTTTCCTCGAGGGCGAGGCCGGCGTCGGCAAGACCGAGATCGCCAAGGTCCTCGCCGAGCGGCTCGGCCGCCGGTTGATCCGGCTGCAATGCTATGAGGGCCTCGACATATCGAGCGCCGTCTATGAGTGGAACTACGCGGCGCAGATGATCGAGATCCGCGCCGCCGAAGCCTCCGGCGGAGTCGATCGCGAACGGCTGGTCGGCGACGTCTTCACCGAGCGTTTCCTGATCAAGCGGCCGTTGTTGCAGGCGCTCGACGTCGACGAGCGCGGCGCGCCGGTGCTGCTCATCGACGAACTCGACCGAGCCGACGAGGCTTTCGAGGCTTATCTCCTCGAAGTGCTCGCCGACAATCAGGTGACCATCCCCGAGCTCGGCACCTTCCGCGCCGCGGCGCCGCCGATCGTCATCGTCACCACCAACCGGACGCGCGAGATCCACGACGCGCTGAAGCGGCGCTGCCTGTATCACTGGATCGACTATCCGGATGCGGCGCGCGAGCTCGAGATCGTCCGCACCAAGGTGCCCGGCGCCGGCGAGCGGCTGTCGCGCGAGATCGTCGCGTTCGTCCAGCGGCTGCGCTCGGAAGACCTGTTCAAGAATCCCGGCGTCGCCGAGACGCTCGACTGGGCGACGGCGCTGACCGAGCTCGACCAAGTGGCGCTCGATCCGGCGACCGTGTCGGATACCCTGGGCGTCCTCCTCAAATACCAGGACGACATCGCGCGGGTCGCGGGCGGCCGGACGGAAGAGCTTCTCGACGAGGTCAAGAGCCAACTGGCGGCGGCCGAGTAGCGGCGCGTCCCAAGAAGATGACGGCATGAGCGGCAAACTCGCGGAGAACATCGTCTATTTCGCCCGCGCCCTCCGGCGGGCCGGCATTCCTGTCGGGCCGGCCTCGGTGGTCGATGCGATCCGCGCCGTCGAGGTCGCCGGGATCGAGCGGCGCGAGGACCTCTACTGGACGCTGCACGCCATCTTCGTGACCCGGCGCGAGCATCGTGCCGTCTTCGACGAGGCCTTCCGCCTCTTTTGGCGGAGCCAGGAACTCCTCAAGAGATTCCAGGGCTTCTCGGCACCGTCGATCGACGACGACCCCGAGGAAGAAGAGACCGGCAAGCGGGCCGGCGCGGCGCGGGCGGCGGCAGCCATGTTCGCCGATGCACCGCCGCCGGTTGCCGCGAAGGAGAAGGAGGTCGACGTCCAGGCGCGGCTCGTCGTCTCCGATCGCGAGCTTCTGCAGCGCCGCGACTTTGCCCAGATGAGTGCCGCCGAGATCGCCGAGGCCAAGCGCCGGATCGATGCGATGCGCCTTGCCGTCGACCGCGTCGAGACGCGCCGTCTGGTCGCCGCGCCGCCGCCCGGCCTGATCGACCCGCGGCGGACGCTGCGCGCCAGCCTGCGCACTGGTAGCCACATGATCCTGCTCCGCCATCGCCGGCGGCGCGAGGTGCCGCCGCCGATCGTCATTCTCGCCGATATCTCCGGCTCGATGAGCGAATACACTCGCGTCTTCCTGCATTTCATGCATGCGCTGGGCGAGAAGCAGCGCCGCGTCCATTCCTTCCTGTTCGGCACGCGGCTCACCAATGTGACGCGGCAGCTCCGCATGAAGGACCCGGACGAGGCGCTGGCCGCCTGCTCGGACCTCGTGCAGGACTGGTCGGGCGGAACGCGGATCGCGACCGCGCTTCGCGATTTCAATCGCCTGTGGAGCCGCCGGGTGCTGGGGCAGGGCGCGATCGTCCTCCTCTTCACCGATGGGCTGGAGCGCGACGGCGACGAGGATCTGGCCGTCGAGATGGATCGGCTGCACCGCTCCTGCCGGCGGCTGATCTGGGTCAATCCGCTGCTCCGCTACAACAGCTTCGAGGCAAAGGCGCGGGGCATCCGGGCGATGCTGCCCCATGTCGACGAATTCCGGCCGGTGCACTCGCTTGAGGCCATCGCCGATCTTTGCGAGGCTCTGTCGGTCGAAAAGAATGCCAGCGCCGATCCGCGGAAATGGCTCAAGGCCGCCTGACGTGGGCCTTGGCGGCGGGGAAATGCTCGTTATATTCGTTTGGAAATGTCGCTAGACTACCTCTTGCTCCGCTCATTCCCGCGAAAGCGGGAATCCAGGGCCAAGCGTCACAGCCCGAGTTTGCCGCCCCTGGGTCCCCCGCTTTCGCGGGGACGAGCGGATGAGGAGAGGTCGAGGAGGAGCATAGGATGACCGCTCAAACAGTTGCTGGTGCCGACCTTGACGTCCTAGCCACGGCGGAAGCCTGGCGGAAGGCGGGGCGTGACGTCGCCATCGCCACCGTCGTCGAGACATGGGGCTCGGCGCCGCGCCCGGTCGGCAGCCATCTCGTGGTTGACGGCGAGGGCAATTTCGAAGGCTCGGTCTCGGGCGGCTGCGTCGAGGGCGCCGTGGTCGGCGAAGCGATCGACGTGATCGCCGCCGGCAAGGCGAAAATGTTGGAATTCGGCGTCGCCGACGAGACCGCCTGGAGGGTCGGCCTCTCCTGCGGCGGCCGCATCCGGGTCTATGTCGAAAAGCTCGCCTGAGGCGGCCCCGTGGATCTCGCAATCCTCCAGAAGCTGAACCAGGCGCGGCGCGAGCGCTTCGCGGTGATCCTCGTCACCGATACGGCGAGCGGCGCCGTGCGGCTCGTCGTCGAGAAGGACGGCTATGACGGCGATCCGCTTCGCGAGGAGCTTGCGGCGCGCTTCCGTTCGGGCGCCTCCGGCTCGGTGGTGACGCCGTCCGGCGAGAGCACCTTCTTCACCGTCCAGTTGCCGCCGCCGCGGCTGGTCATCATCGGCGCGGTCCACATCAGCCAGGCGCTGGCGCCGATGGCGAAGATCGCCGGCTTCGACATGACGATCATCGATCCGCGCACGGCCTTCGCGACGCCGGAGCGCTTCCCGGACGTGCCGCTTCTCGCCGAATGGCCGGATGTGGCGCTGCCCAAGGTCGGGCTCGATGCCTTCACGGGTCTTGCCGTGGTCACGCATGATCCGAAGATCGACGATTACGCGCTGGCGGAATCGCTGCGCGCCAACTGCTTCTATGTCGGCGCGCTGGGCAGCCGGAAGACGCATGGCAAGCGTCTGGAAAGGCTGCGGGCGCTGGGCATAGACGATACCCAACTGGCGCGCATCCATGCGCCGATCGGACTTCCCATCCAGGCGCAGTCGCCGGCCGAGATTGCGGTGGCGGTCCTTGCCGAGGTGATTGTTTCGCTGCGGAGCCGCGGCAGGCAGGCGCGCGAGGCGGCGGCGTGAAATTCGGTCCGGTTGCGACGGCCGCGGCCGAGGGCGCGATCCTGGCGCATTCGGTGCGCCATGGCGGCGGCGTGATCAAGAAGGGCACGACGCTCGCGCAGCAGCATCTCGATCTGCTGATCGCCGGCGGCATCGACGAGGTCGTCGTTGCAAGGCTCGATCCGGACGACGTGCATGAGGACGAGGCGGCGCGGCAGCTCGCCGGGGCGGTCGCCGGCTCCGGCATCTTCGTCGAGAAGCCCTTCACCGGGCGCAGCAATGTCTATTCCGACGCCGCCGGCGTGCTCACCATCGACAAGGGGCTCGTCGATGCGCTGAACCGCATCGATCCGGCGCTGACGATCGCAACTCTACCGGAGTTCTCGGTCGTCGAGCCCGGCCGCATGGTCGGCACGGTGAAGATCATTCCGTTCGCCGTTCCGAGGAGCAAGCTCGATGCCGCGATCGCGCTGGCGCGTGGCGGCTCGCCGATCGCGGTCTCGGCTTTCCGGCCGCTGAAGGTCGGCCTCGTGGCGACGGTCCTGCCGGCGCTGAAGCCGACCGTCATGGACAAGACGCGACGCCTCCTCGAGGAACGGCTTGAGCTGGCCGGCGCGGTCATCACCGATGAGCGGCGCGTGCCGCATGAGGACGATGCGGTCGCCGCGGCGCTGACGGAGCTGAAACGGGCCGGCAACGATCTCCTGATCGTCTTCGGCGCCTCGGCCATGGTCGATGCAGATGACGTCGTACCGGCCGGCATCGCGGCGGCGGGTGGCGCCGTCGAGCAGATCGGCATGCCGGTCGACCCTGGCAACCTCCTCGTCATCGGCAAGCTCGGCGATACGCCTGTGCTGGGCGCGCCGGGTTGTGCGCGGAGCCCGAAGGAGAACGGCTTCGACTGGGTGCTCCAGCGGACGCTCGCCGGCATTGCGGTGTCGCCGGCCGATGTTGCCGGCATGGGCGTCGGCGGGCTGCTGATGGAGATCATATCGCGGCCGCAGCCGCGCGAGGGCGCGCCGGAAGGGCCTCACAAGAAGGTCGCGGCGCTGGTCCTTGCGGCGGGGCAGGGACGGCGGATGGGCGGGCCCAACAAGCTCCTCTCGACCGTCCGTGGCAAGCCACTGGTGCAGATCGCCGCCGAGGCCGCCTTGAAGAGCAAGGCGGTGTCGGTGACGGTCGTAACCGGCCACCGCAAGGACGACGTCGAGACGGCGCTGCGCAATCTCGGGGTAAAGTTCGTCCATAACCCCGGCTACGAAGACGGGCTGTCGACGTCGCTTCGCGCCGGCCTCGAAAGCCTTCCGGGCGATATCGATGGCGCGGTCGTTCTGCTCGCCGACATGCCGGCGGTCGATGCGTCGACGATCGACCGGCTGATCGGCGCGTTCAAGCCCGAAATCGGCGCGCTCCTCGTCGTGCCAACCTTTGGCGGCAAGCGCGGCAATCCGGTGCTCTGGGCCTCGCGCTATTTCCCGGCGCTGAGGGCGGTGGAGGGCGATACCGGCGGCCGCCACCTTATCGGCGAGAATCCGGAAGCGGTGGTCGAGGTCGAGATCGGAGCGACCGTGGCGCTCGACATCGACACGCCCGAGGCCCTTGCCGCAGTTGGCGGCAGTCTGCCCAGCGCTTGATCGCAACTGCTGAAAAGTCCGGGCAAGCTATCAGCACTCATTTCGCCATGCTGCTAATCTTCTGATTCAAAGGAGCTTTTTGGCTTTTTGACGTTGCCAAGACGGTCATCCGGGCGGACGATCGTATCGTTCGGAGCGAATGGCAACACGGAGATTCGCAATGGCGTCACAGGATTTCGCGAGGCAACTCAACGGCTACGGACTGACCACCGCCAACATCCTTTACCGAATGCCCGACCATCCTGTGATGCTCCAGACCTTCCTTTGGCAACATTACGACCTCGCCCCGCATTTCCCAGAACTGCATCGCTTCCTCGAATTCTGGGAGCGCGAGATGGAGGGGCCTCTCCATTCGGTGACGGTGGCGCATCAGCGTCTTATTACTCCGGCCGAATGCCGGGTGGTCGCCGAGGAATATCGGCTGCACTGATCGTTGCCGGGCAGGCATGGAATCCTTATCGTCCGAGGCGGAGGGATTCCATGCGACGTGCCATCCTTGAATTCGAAAGCCTGAGCCTCGAGGTCGAACTGCTCGATACGCCGACCGCCGACGCGATCTGGAGGGCGATGCCGTTCCGGGGCTCGGCACTGACCTGGGGCGAAGAAGTTTACTTCGGCATTCCCGTCGAGATGATTCGCGAGGCGGGCGCCCGCGCCGTGGTGACGCCCGGCGAGATCGCCTTCTGGCCGGACGGCAGCGCGATCGCCATCGGCTTCGGACGGACGCCGATCAGCCAGGGCGACGAGACGCGCCTCGCCAGTCCCTGCAACATCTGGGCGAAAGCCCTCGGCGATGCCCGGGATCTCGCCGTCGTCGACGGAGGCGAGGCGGTGAAGGTCCGCCGCGCCTGACAAAAATACCCTCTCCCCGTGGAGACCTTTGCATAACTGTCGCTCTGTGATTCTCTGATGAGATTGTCGGAGGATTTGGGATGCATCGTTCGAGCGGGCAACTTGGCTTTGGAGATGTGTTTCTGAATGAGGGCCTTGGCCGCAATGAGCGGCTCG
>CAMCWB010000024.1 GCA_945882315.1 Bauldia litoralis
CCGGCCGCGCTCGCCGGCGCCGTATTGCACGGTCTTCACCTGCATGTCGTACCAGTTCTCCCAGAAGGTCGAGAGAATGCCGCCGTGGTGCGTCATGTCGCGATACCAGTCGGCGCCGCCCTCCCAGACGCACATCGCGGCAAGATGCGGCGGCTGCAGCGTCGCCACATGCCACTGGTTCGTGCCGTAATAAGAGATGCCGTTGAGCCCGACCTTGCCGTTCGACCAGGATTGGGCGCCGGCCCATTCGATGCAGTCGTAGAAGTCTTTCGTCTCGCGCGGCGAGAAAGGATCGATCACGCCCGGCGAGCAGCCGGCGCCGCGGGAATCGACCCGCACGCAGACATAGTCATGCCGCACCCATTTCTCCGGATCGACCACTTCCCAGCTCTGGTAGAGATTGCTCGACCCCGCCGCGACGTCGGGATGCTTGGCGACCATCTTCTCCCAGGCGCTCGGATAGCCGTCCTGGAAGGCGAGACTCTTGGCATAGGGGCCATAGGTCAGGATGACCGGATAGCGTCCTTTCGCGACCGGCCGGAAGATGTCGGCGCGGAGCACGTTGCCATCATCCATGCGGATCGGCACGTCCCAGTCGATCCGCATTCCGTCGCGAGTCTCGCCGCGTTCCCGATGCGATTTAGCCGGCTTATTGTTTTGTTGAGTGTCGCTCGACATGGGGTTCCCCTCCCAGAGATCCTTGCGGGGCGGGTACGGGCCGCCCTCGTCCTTCGAGGCTCGCTTCGCTCGCACCTCAGGATGAGGGCGGAACGGGCGCGTTGCCGTTGGATAGGCATATAGGCTCTTCCGTCCTCATCCTGAGGTGCCCGGCGTAGCCGGGCCTCGAAGGACGAGGACGGCTCGCCTTGCTGCCCTTACGCCGTGACCTTCTCGCGCTCGGAGCGCACCTTATCGAGCGTGCCTTCGAAGAAGGTGATCGGCGGATAGGCGAGCGGATCGGTGTGGACGTCGATCAGCGTCGTGACATTCGCCGCCAGTGCCTCGCGCACCGCCGGCAGGTAGTCGTCGGCATTATCGACGCGAACGCCACGGCAGCCGCAGGCCCGCGCCACGGCGGCATGATCGACCGGCGCGAAATGAACGGCGCTGGTGAAGCCGCCGAACTTCACGTCCTCGGCATCCTTCTGATAGGCGAGCACGCCGTTGTTGAGGATGGTGACGACGACCGGGATTTTCATCCGCACGCTGGTTTCCAGTTCCGACCAGACATGGGCGAAGCCGCCGTCGCCGGCGACGCAGAGCACCGGCACGTTCGGGCGCGCCACCTTGGCGCCCATGGCGAGCGGCAGTCCCCAGCCGAGCCCGGCGAGCCCGCGCGGCGTGATGAAGCGCATGCCGGGCGCCAGCGCCTTCAGGTAGCAGGCGATCCAGAGCGTCGAATAGCTGGCATCGGCGACGACGATCGTCTCCGGGGTCAGCACCTTGCGGAGGTCTTCCATCAGCCGCTCGGGCCGCACCGGCGAGGTGTTGGCGCGCAGCACGGGCAGGATGTCCCGCTCATGCTTCTGGCGGGCCGCGACGATCTCCTTCTCGACCGCCGGCTGCTTCGCGCGCCGGCCTTTCAGGAGCTTGGCCAGTTCGGCGACGGTCAGCTTCGCATCGCCGACCAGCCGCACCGCCTCGTAATTGCGCCCGACCTCGCTCGGGTCGATGTCGACATGGATGTAGCGCGCCCCGTCCGGATAGAGCTGCCAGGAATCGGTGCCGTTCTGGTTGGTGCGCGTGCCGATCAGCAGCACGACATCGGCACGCTCGACGATCGGGCGGAGATAGCGGGCCGGCGACAGCGGTCCGAGATTATAGCCGGCGACGCCAAGCGACAGCGGATGGTTTTCATCGACGATGCCCTTGCCCATCACGGTGGTCAGGACCGGCGCGTTGGCCGCCTCGATCAGCTCGGAGACCTCCTTCACGGCACCGGATAGATGCGCACCGCCGCCGACGACGATCAGCGGGTTCTTGGCGCCGGCGATCAGGTCCGCGGCTTCGCGGATGCAGGCCGGGTCGGCGAGCGCCCGGTCGAGCGGGATCATGCCGAGCGAGCCCTTGCGCTTGCCCGGCGCCTTGACTTTCTCGACGAGGAAATCCGCCGGCAGGATCAGGGCCACCGGACCGGGACGTCCGCCGGCCGCCGCCGTGAAAGCCATGTCGATATAGTCGGAGATGCGCGAGGGATCGGTCACGCGGCGGACAAACTTCGTCACGCCCTGGAAGAGCGCGATATGGTCGAGCTCCTGGAAGGCGTTGCGATCGGTCTGCGGCCGGTTGACGTCCTGCACCAGCGCCACGATCGGGATCGACGCCTTCAGCGCCTCGGCGAGGCCCGGCACGATCAGCGTCGCCGCCGGCCCGTTCTGCCCCATCACGACGCCGACCTTGTTGGTGATCCGGGCATAGCCGTCGGCCATGGCCGTGCCGGCATTCTCGGTCCGGTAGGCGATCATCTTCATCGACGGCTGGGCATCGATGGCCAGCGCGATCGCCGAGGGCAGGCTCTGGGCGAAGACATCCGTCACCCCGTGCCGCATGAGATCCTGGACGATAAGTTGTGCGACCGTCAGCGTTTCCGACATTTCCCACTCACTGTTTTTTGTTGCCTGCCGGCATAGTGCCGTCTTGAAGCCGGCTTGTCTGCCTTTCCAGTCATGCTAAATCGGTTGTAGGCGAGCCGGTAGGGGGGCGGCCGGCTGCCGAACGTTCCCCTGCCCGGTAAATCAAAAGCCATATCCAGGGAGGAACGCGTGGCTAAAATCGGATTTCTCGGGGCGGGAACGATGGGTTCCGCCATGATCCCGAACCTTCTCAAGGGCGGGCATGACGTCACCGTCTATAATCGGACCCTCGAAAGAGCCCGTCCCCTGGAGCGCCTCGGCGCCAAGCTTGCCGCGACGCCGCGCGAGGCCGTGAACGGCGTCGACGCGATCATCTCCATCGTTCTTGACGACAAAGCCTCCCGCGAAACCTGGACCGGCAAGGACGGCGCCCTCTCCGGCGCGCCGAAGCCCGGCGCCCTCGCCATCGAAAGCTCGACGGTCTCCAACGACTGGATCCTCGAGCTTGCCGGCCTCGCCCGCGCCAAGGGCCTCCGCTTCATGGATATCGCCGTCGCCGGCCGTCCGGATGCCGCCGAGCGCGCCGAGCTTAATTCCTACGCCGGCGGCTCGCCGGAGGATTTCGCGATCGCCCGGCCGATCTACGACTCCATGTCGAAGACCGTCACGCTCTTCGGGCCGGTCGGCAAGGGCAACGCCTTCAAGCTCATCTACAACACGATGGGCGTCATCCAGGTCGTCTCGGCGATCGAGGCCATGTATGCCGCCGAGGCTGCCGGCATCGATCTCGAAGCGGCCCATATCGCCTTTTCGGGCGGCAACACCGGCAGCGGCCATGTCCGCCGCCACACCAAATATGTCGCGAGCGGCAAGCATGAGAAGCCGGTCCATTTCTCCGGCCGCAACCGGCTGAAGGACATGACCTATGGCGTCGCCTTCATCGAGAAGATCGGCGCCCAGTCGCATCTCGGCAACGCGACCGTCGAGGTCCTCAACACGATGATCGACATGGGCATGGGCGACCTCAACGACAGCGAGCTGATCGACACGCTCCGCCAGATCCACGGCAAGCATTGAGCCCGGGGCAACCATGACCAGGTTTGCCGACTACAAGGACCGCTTCAAGACCATCTCCTTCCGCCGCGAGGACGGCATATTGGAGATGCGTTTCCACACCGATGGCGGCCCGCTTCGTTGGGGCTTCGTCCCGCATGAGGAGGCCGAGGAGGCCTTCCTCCAGATCGGTCGCGACCGGGAAAACCAGGTCGTCATCATGACCGGCACCGGGGCGGAATTCTCCGGCCCGGCGCCAGACTCGACGGCCAACCGCAAGGCCCATCACATGGGCCCGCGGGAATGGGCCGAGCTCGGCTGGACGGCGAAAAACCTCCTCACCAACCTGCTGGCCATCGACGTGCCGATGATCAGCGCCGTCAACGGGCCGGCGCTCCGCCATCCCGAGCTGCCGGTGATGTGCGATATCGTCCTTGCCTCGGAGACGGCCGAATTCCAGGACTCGGCGCATTTCGTCGGCGGCCTTGTGCCGGGCGACGGCGTCCACGTCATCTTCCCGCTGGCGATGGGTCTCAACCGCGGCCGCTACTTCCTCCTCACCGGCCAGCGCCTCAACGCGCAGCAGGCGAAGGAATACGGCCTCGTCAACGAGGTGCTGGCGCCGGACCAGCTCCTGCCGCGCGCCTGGGAGCTCGCCCGCATCGTCCTGAAGCAGCCGGAGATGAACCGCCGCTACGCGCGGCTGATCATCACCGAACAGCTTCGCCGGCAAATGAACGAGCTGCTGCCTTACGGCCTCGCGCTGGAAGGACTGGCGATCACCCAGCGCGCCGGGGATTAGCCACACGCCTCAGGCCGGAGCGATGCCGTAGCCGGCCCCACACGCATCATTCCGGCGAAAGCCGGAATCCATCTGTCTGCTCGACGTCCCTGACGATGGACTCCGGCTTGCGCCGGGGTGACGAACTCCAGGCCGCGTTTTAGATCACTTCTTCCCGCCACCCCGCGCCGCCCAATGGGCCGTCTCGTTGGCGGGATCGTTGGCGCCCAGGCCGGCCTTCGACGCCTCGTCGTAGCAGGCGAGCGTCTGGGCGGTCAGCGGCATCTCGACGCCGAGATTTTTGCCTTCTTCGAGCATGGTGCGCAGGTCCTTGCGGATCGAGTCGATGTCGAAGGTGCCGACAACCTTCTCGCCCTTCAGCGCCTGCGCGACGGCCCCATGACGAAGCCGCATGACATTGGTGCCGCCCGACGTGTCGGAGAAAAGCTCGGCCATCCGCGCCGGGTCGACGCCATGCTGGCGGCAGAGCGAGAAGGCCTCGCCGAGCGCCTGCCAGTAGATGTTGAGCGGCAGGTTGATGGCGAGCTTGAAGCTCGCTCCGGCGCCGACCGGCCCGACATGCTCGACCCGCCGGCAGATCTTCTCGAGGATCGGCCGCGCCCGCGCCACATCCGCCTCTTTGCCGCCGACGAGGCCGACGAGCTTGCCCTCCTTGGCCGGCCCTGTCGAACCGCCGACCGGCGCCTCGACCATCTCGCCGCCCTTGGCCTCGATATCGGCGGCAAGCGCCTTCTCGGTCTCCGGCCGGACGGTGCTCATCTCGATGAACAGCCGGCCGGTCGCGTCGCCTGAGAGAAGCCCGTCCTTGCCGCGATAGGTGGCGTCGATCGCGGCGGCGTCGGTGAGGATGGTGATGATCGTATCGACCGCCTTCACCAGTTCGGCCGGCGTCGACACGATCGTCGCGCCGGCGTCGGCCAGCGGCTTCGCCTTTTCGCTGGTCCGGTTCCAGGCAACGATCTCATCGCC
Source organism: Bauldia litoralis (assembly GCA_945882315.1). Taxonomy (GTDB): domain Bacteria; phylum Pseudomonadota; class Alphaproteobacteria; order Rhizobiales; family Kaistiaceae; genus CAMCWB01. Next base: position 5,398 of record CAMCWB010000024.1, read on the forward strand.
CTGCGCGATCAGCCTGAGGCCGATGGCAATCCCCATGCGCCCCGTACCGGCAATCCCGATTTTCATGCGTTTCTTCCTCCCGATGCTTTGGCATCGAATTCAGCATCTGGGCGGAGATGGCGCAACCCATCATGCGTAGTCATCGTAGGGTGGGCAAAGCATGCCCTCGGGCCCGCCGAAGGCGGGACCCGGGGGGCCGAAGGCCGTGCCCACCACTGCTTCATAACGAGACCGGGTGGGCGCGGCCTTCGGCCTTCGCCCACCCTACAAGCTGCGGATCTACAGCGTCCGCTTGGCGTTGATGTCCGCGTCGGTCACGTCGCCCATATAGACGTAGCCCGTCTCCTCGACGTTGCCGGCGCCGATATAGAGGCCGATCACCTCGAGCGGCTCGGTCTTCGAGAGATTATAAGCCCAATGCTCGACGCCCTTCGGGACGAAGTGGAAATGGCCGGCACGCACTTCGGCGACGTCGGAGTCGGCGCCGACCAGGCCATGGCCGGAGATGATGTAATAAATCTCCTCGCAATTGTCGTGACGGTGCTTCTTGTGCACGGCGCCGGGCATGAACTTCGCCCGGAAGACGGTCGTGGTCGAGCCGTTCTTCTTCGAGATCGGCAGGCGGAAATCGGTGATCGACCAGCCTTCCTTCGCCTCCATCTTCTCGGGAGCCACGTCATCGATATGCACCAGGATGCCTTCGGTGATGCCGTTCCGCGGCGCGTCGATATCGGCCTGGGTCACGTCGCCGACGAATTGATAGCCGGAACCCGCGACGCTATCCGCACCGATATAGAAGCCGATGCAGGTGGACGGCTCGTCCTTGGACTCGTTGAAATAGAAATGCGGCGTGCCCTTCGGCATCAGCCGGCAATGGCCCGGCCGCACGACCGCGCGACCGTCGCTCTGCCCAACGACGCCGCGGCCGGAAAGATAGAGCGCGATTTCGTCGCTCTTCGTGTGCAGGTGCTTCTTGTGGGTCGAGCCCGGCCGGAAGATCGAGTGGAAGACGGTCGTCGAGCTGCCGTCGGCGCCGGTGATCGGCAGGCGGAATTCGGAGATGGCCCAACCCTGCTCTCCTTGCATGCTTTCCGGGACCACGTCATCGACGTGGATGAGCTTGTGCTTCACGGCCATGTTCTCTCCTTTTTGGTCACCGCCCTTTGCGCAGCGGCGTGCGACTGGCGTCTTAAGCCACCGGCGGGTTCAGGTCGAGAGGATCGTGGGGATTCCGCCAGCCTCTCTAATGGCGGGGCGCGGTCTTTTGCATTGCAGCAGCGCGGCCGAGAAGCAGGTCGCGCTCGCGGGCATTGCGGGTCAGTTCCGCCGCCCGCTCGAACTCGGCCCGCGCCTCCTCGCGCCGGTCGAGCTTGGCGAGCAGGTCGCCGCGGACGCTGGGCAGGAGGTGGTAGGATTTCAGCGCCGGATGATCGACCAGTTCGTCGACCAGTTCGAGTGCTGCGCCCGGCCCATAGGCCATGGAGACGGCGACGGCCCGGTTGAGATCGATGATCGGCGACGGGGCGATCCCGCCGAGCGCTCCGTAGAGGGCAACGATCCGGGCCCAATCGGTTTCCGCGGCAGCCGGCGCCCGCGCATGACAGGCGGCGATCTCAGCCTGCAGGACATAGGGTCCCGGCAGCAGCCTTTGCGCGATCGATTCCTCGGCGGCCCTTTCGAGCGCCGCCAGCCCGCGCCGGATGAGCAGCCGGTCCCAGCGCGACCGGTCCTGGTCGGGGAGCAGGATCGGCTCGCCCGAAGGCGACGTCCGCGCCGAAAGCCGCGACGCCTGGATTTCCAGCAATGCGACGAGCCCGTGCACCTCAGGCTCCGCCGAAAGCCCGGCGAGGATACGCCCGAGACGCAAGGCCTCCTCGCAGAGCGTCGGCCGTGTCCAGTCGTCGCCCGATGTCGCCGTGTAGCCTTCGTTGAAGATCAGGTAGATGACCTCCAGCACCGAGGCGAGCCGCTCGCCGCGGTCCTCGCCGCGCGGCACCTCGAAGGGCACATGCTTCTCGGCGAGGGTCTTCTTGGCGCGCACGATGCGCTGCGCGATCGTCGGCTCCGGCACCAGGAAGGCGCGGGCGATCTCCTCGGTCGTCAGGCCGGCGAGAAGCCGCAGCGTCAGCGCCAGCCGCGCCTCGGTCGAAAGCACCGGATGACAGGAGGTGAAGATCAGCCGCAGAAGGTCGTCGCCGATATCGTCGTCGAGCGCCGTGTCGTAGTCGGGGACGGCCTGCTCGTCCGCCTCCATGTCGCGGCCGATCTCGGCATGCTTGCGCTCCATCAGCTTGGCGCGTCGAAGCCGGTCGAGGGCGCGGTTCTTGGCCGTCGCCATCAGCCAGGCCCCCGGCTTGTCCGGAATGCCCGAGGCGGGCCATTGCTCCAGCGCCGTGACCAGCGCGTCCTGCGCCAGTTCCTCGGCAAGCCCGACATCGCGGACGAGCCGCGTGACGCCGGCGATGAGCTTCGCCCGCTCGATCTTCCAGACGGTCTCGATGGCTTTGGACGTATCGGTCGCGAGCATGGCGACCGTGTTAGATCAGCCTCGGCCCCGGTATCAAGCTGCCATTGTCGTCCGTCGTCCATGGTGTCTCAGCGGAATTCGTCCCAGCAGAGCCCGACTTCGCGGATTTCCAGCGTTCCCCACTCGACGGCCGGGCAGGTCTTGGCGATGTCGATCGTCTCGTCGCGCGTCGCGACATTGAGCATGAGGAAGCCGCCGATGATCTCCTTCGCCTCGATGAAAGGCCCGTCGATGACGGTGCTGCTGCCGGTCCCCTTGCCGAGCCGCGCGCTTCTGGCTTCCGAACCGAGCGCCTCGCCGGCCGTCAGCACGCCGCGTCTGGCGAGCCCGTCGGCATATTCCATCATGACGTCATAGCGCCGACGGCCTTCTTCGGCGGTCAGCGTCGCATTCACGTTCGGCGTCTGAAAAACGAGAAGCATGTAGGACAAGCGTCACCTACGCGTTGAAGCAGGAATGCGGACCGCCGGCCATTGGCGGCCGGCGGTCCGCGATATTAATCACATCGGCTTGGAGTTTCCGACCATCCACGGCACGCCGAACTTGTCGGTAAGCATGCCGAAGCGGTGCGCCCAGAAGGTCTCTTCCATCGGCATTCTGACCTTGCCGCCAGCCGACAGCGCCTTGAAGACGCGCTCGGCCTCTTCCGGCGTCTTCGCCTCCATGGCCACCGAGAATCCACCGAACTCCGACTGGAAATCCGGTGGCGCATCCGAAGCCATCAGCCAGGTGTCGCCAATCTTCATGCTGGCATGCATGATCTTGTCCTTCCATTCCGGCGGCATGTCCTTTTCCATCGGCGTCCCGGCATGCGGCATCATCATGTCGATCTTGCCGCCGGTAGCCGTCTCATAGAATTTCATCGCTTCGGCGCAATTGCCCTTGAAGAAGAGATAGGCACTGATCATGGCTCGTTCCTTTCGGTTCGGTTCGGTTGGGTTGAGTAGAGAGGCTTTTAGGCCAGCCTTATTTTTCCTCGGTCATGCCCATCGCGCGGAAACGCTCGATGGTCTCGCCCTGGACGAAATCATCGAGCTCGAAGAGCTGACGGATCTCGATCTCGCCATCGTCGAAGCCGGGATTGGGGAAGCGCTTCGCCCATTCCTGGGCTTCCTCCCGCGACTGGACGTGGATGAGCGTGTAGCCGGCGATCAGTTCCTTGGTCTCGGCGAAGGGACCGTCCGTCACGGTCTTCCGGCCGCCCTTCCAGGAAATCCGCCAACCCTTGTCACTCGGATGCAGGCCGTTGCCGTCGAGCAGCACACCCGCCTTGGCGAGTTCCTCATGATAGTCGGCCATCGCCTTGAGCAGATCCTCGCCAGGCATGATTCCGGCTTCGGATTGCGGGCTTGCCTTGACGATCATCATGAAGCGCATGGGCTATCTCCTCTGGCCGGAAGCGAACAGTTCTCCCGCTCTGTCCACACGACGAACGGCGTCGGCAGGATTCGACACCAGCAATGAAATTATTTTGTGATGGCTTCAAAAAACTGCGGAAACCGCGATTTCAGGCCGATCCGGCATAGGTCCCGGCGGTCTGCGGGAACAGCGATTTGACGATCTTGAACTTCGAGATGTCGGCCGTCGCGTCCATGTGCAGGAAGATGCCGGCGTCGCGCCACAGCTTCTCGACGCCGAAATCGAGCATCATCCCGTTGCCGCCATGCAGTTCGACCGCATGCTGGGCGACCTTCATGATCTCCTCTGAGGCAAAGACCTTGACCATGTTGCAGAGCATGTCGGCGTCGGGGGAACCGGCGTCGACGGCCTGCGAGGCGCGTTCGAGGAGCGCCCGCACCGCCTCGAGCCGCGTCGCCATGTCGGCAAGCCGGATCGCGACCGCCTGGTGCTTGATCAGGATCGCACCACCCTGGACGTAGTTCTGGACATAGTCGGAAGTGACCTCGAAGGCCCGCACGCCAACGCCGAGATTCTTCGCCGCCTGCATGATCTTGCCGGGCCGGAAATAGACCGCGGCCTGCGTCAGGGCATTGCCCTCCGCGAGGAGATGGTCGTCGGGCAGGAACATATCCTCGAAGACCAGTTCGCCATTGTTCATGAACCGGCAGCCGAGCGTCTCGTTGCAGCGCGCCACGGTGAGGCCGGGCGTCTGGCGCGGCACCAGGAAGGACGACGTGCCCTGAAGCATGCCAACGGAGTGATTGGTGTTGGCGTAGACGACGTAGAGCCCGGCATCGTAGCCGTTCGAGATGAACTGCTTGCGGCCGTTGATGACCCAGCCGTCGCGCTGCCGGACGGCGCGTGTCTGCATCGCGGCTTCCGGCACGTTGTAGGGCAGCCAGCGGTCCGACGCGCCGCGCGGCTCGGTCAGGCAATGCGCCAGCAGGAATTGCGGGTCTTCGAGGAGCCGCGCGAACCATTTCTCCTGCAGATGCCTCGGCGCGAGATTGCGGAGCAACATCGCGACCTTCCAGTTCTGCACGAGCTTGTCGGCAAGGCCGGAATCGCCGCGGGCGATCTCCTCGGCGATCAGCGCGAAGGTCTGGACCTCGGTGGCGGGATCGAATTCGACGCCGCCGAAATCTGGCGGCACGCCGAGCGTCCGGATGCCGACTTCTTCGGCCTTTTGAAGGATCATCTCCGGAAGCCGCGCCTGTGGGTCCATCAGCCATTCGCGCCGCCAGTCGGAGCGGATGAAGGGGATGACGACGTCGTCCACGAAATCGCGGCAGCTCTGCCGCATCAGGCGCTGTTCGTCGGTGAGATCGGCGCGCATGTTTCCTCCCGGATTCAGGTTCTCCCGGGAGGCAGTCTAGCGGCTCAACCGGAGCGGGGCAGCCTGCGGCCACCGCACTTTGTCGCGAGCCTCAGCGCTTGATGAAGAAATAGTCCGGCCGGTTCGCCCAGCGGCCGTCATAGTAAAGCATCGTCTCGACCTTGCCGGTCCGCGGGCAGGACACGTAGCGCGATGCGATGAAGACGCCGGAAAGCGGCGGATTGATCGGCACCAGCACGTCCTTGTGCGGCGGGAAATGTGCCGGGCTGACGACGACGCGCTTGGTCGGCTTGGCATCGGCGTTGGCCGAAAGCGCGATCATGGCAGCGGCGGCCAGGGAAATTGCGGCGGTCTGGCGGAGCATTGACGCCTCCAAGGTTAGTCGTCCCAGGGGCCTATCTAGCGCTTCCAAGGCTACCCGGCGCCCATCGCAGGCGCCCGCATCGCAACATTTTCGCGACAAAGTTAAGAAACGCGGCCCGCAACGCCTTGCCAGCCGGGCGCCTTCGGGCCAAAACCCGCCCGACATGCTTCACATCATCGACCTCACCTACCGGATCGGCGACCGCGGCCTGATCGACCACGCCAGCCTCGCCCTCCCCGACGGCGCCAAGGCTGGGCTCGTCGGGCGGAACGGTGCCGGCAAATCAACCCTCTTCCGCCTCATCACCGGCGAGATCGGCGGCGAGACCGGCTCGGTCGGCGTGCCGCGGAACGCCCGCATCGGTCAGGTTGCGCAGGAAGCGCCCGCCGGCGAGGAAACGCTGATCGAGGTCGTGCTTGCGGCCGACACGGAGCGCGCCGCGCTTCTCGCCGAAGCCGAGACCGCGACCGATCCGCACCGCATCGCCGACATCCACATGCGGCTTGCCGACATCGAGGCGCATTCGGCGGAGGCGCGGGCCGCCTCGATCCTCGCCGGCCTCGGCTTCGACGCCGATGCGCAACGGCGGCCCTGCTCGTCCTTCTCGGGCGGCTGGCGCATGCGCGTCGCGCTTGCTGCCGTGCTCTTCACCGAGCCCGACCTTCTCCTCCTCGACGAGCCGACCAACTATCTCGACCTCGAAGGCACGCTCTGGCTCGAGGCCTACCTGACGCGCTATCCGCGCACCGTGCTGGTCATCAGCCACGACCGCGACCTCCTCAACCGCGCCGTCGACACGATCATCCATCTCGACCAGGGCAAGCTGACGCTCTACCGCGGCGGCTACGATTCCTTCGAACGCCAGCGCCGCGAGCGACAGGCCCTGCTTGCAGGCCACATCCGCAAGCAGGAAGAGCAGCGCAAGCACATGCAGGACTTCGTCGACCGCTTCCGCGCCAAGGCCTCCAAGGCCCGCCAGGCGCAGTCGCGGCTGAAGGCGCTGGCGCGGCTCGAGCCGATCGCCGCGCTCGTCGACGAGTCGGTGATGCCCTTCAATTTCCCGGATCCGGCCAAGCCGCTGGCGCCGCCGATCATCTCGATGGAAGGCGTCAATATCGGCTACGAGCCAGGCACCAATATCCTGACCAAGCTCAGCCTGCGCATCGACGACGACGACCGCATCGGCCTCCTCGGCTCGAACGGCAACGGAAAGTCGACCTTCGCCAAGCTGATCGCCGGCCGCCTGCCGCCTTTCTCGGGGAGTTTCCGGCGCGACCCGCGCATGCAGGTCGCCTATTTCGCGCAGCACCAGCTCGACGAGCTGAACCCGGCGCGCTCCGCCTACGACCATGTCCGCGACCTGATGCCGGATGTGCCGGAATCCAAAGTCCGCGCCCGCGTCGGCTCGATGGGCTTCCAGCGCGCCAAGATGGATACGCCGGCAAAGGACCTGTCGGGCGGCGAGAAGGCGCGGCTCCTGATGGGGCTCGCTACCTTCGGCGGCGCCAATCTCCTGATCCTCGACGAGCCCACCAACCATCTCGACATCGACAGCCGCGAGGCGCTCGTCCGGGCGCTCGCCGAATTCTCCGGCGCGGTCATCCTGATCAGCCATGACCGCCATCTCGTCGAAGCCTCGGTCGACCGCCTGTGGCTCGTCGCTGGCGGCACTGTGCGGCCCTATGACGGCGACCTCGACGAATATCGCCGCTCGGTCCTCGACAGCCGCTCGTCGGGCGGCGGCGGCGGTTCCGGCAGCAAGGCGAACCAGTCGCCCGACCAGCAGCGTCGCAAGGAATCCGCACAGAAACGCGCCGACGCGGCGCCGCTTCGCCGGCGTATCCGCGAGATCGAAAACCGCATGGAAAAGGCGCAGAAGGAGATTGCCGAGCTCGACGAGAAGCTCGCCAATCCGAAACTCTATGCCCGCAACTCGACCGACGCGGCGTTCCTCGGCAAGGCCCGCGCCGACGCCGCCCGCAAACTCGCTACCGCCGAGGAAGACTGGCTGTCGGCCAACGCCGATTACGAGCAGTTAGCCGGCTAATTTAGGCTTTCTTTTCCCAGCGGCCGCGGTCGTTCTGCTGCCAATAGGTCGCCTCATGGCCGGCGGCCTTGACCACCTTCCATTTCGCCCGCGCCTGCTCGACCGATTCAACTTCATTGCCGTCGAAGAGGATGACGATCCGCTGATACGGACTGAAATCCTCGACGTCGGTACCGTCGGCGAGGAAGCGCACCTGGGCGCCGTTCGGGTTGTCGTCGCCCGTCGTCAGGAACACCGGCTGCTCGCCCGGACGCCCGTCCTTGGTCGTGCCATGCGGCAGGAAGGTGTCGTCGCGATAGGTCCACAAATGCGCATCGAGCGCTTCCAGGCGTTCGTCGGCGGCGACCTGCACGACGGCCTTCCAGCCGCGTTCGATGCAGCGTTCGAGGAGATCAGGCAGCACGCGCTCCAGCGGCAGGCGGTCGAGATGATAGAATAGCACCTCCGTCACGCGTCGCCTCCCCTCGCTTTGCCGCTAGCCTTCGTAGCCGTCGGCCACCAGCCGGTCGAGAAGGCGGACGCCCCAGCCTGACGACCAGGCGCGATTGGTCTCCGTCTGCGGCGACTCCAGCGCCACGCCCGCGATGTCGAGATGCGCCCAGGGCGTGTCGCCCACGAAGCGCCGGATGAACTGCGCGGCGGTGATCGATCCCGCCCAGCGCCCGCCGGCGTTCTTCACGTCGGCAAAGCGCGAATCCATCAGCTTGTCGTAGTCGGCCGAAAGCGGCATCCGCCAGACCAGTTCGCCGGTCGCGTCGCCGGCGACGCGCAGCTTCTCGGCAAGCGCATCGTCCGAAGCGAAAAGTCCGGCCTGCTGGTGGCCGAGCGCGACGATGATCGCGCCGGTCAGCGTCGCGAGGTCGATGATGAATTTCGGCTTGAAGCGGTTCTCCGTGTAGTGGATCGCGTCGGCAAGCACGAGCCTGCCCTCGGCATCGGTGTTGACGATCTCGATGGTGCGTCCCGACAGCGCCGTGACGATGTCGCCCGGCCGCTGCGCATTGCCGTCGACCATGTTCTCGACGATACCGATCACGCCGACGGCGTTGACCTTCGCCTTTCGCCCGGCAAGGGCGCGCATCAGGCCGGTGACGGTCGCCGCACCCGCCATGTCGCCCTTCATGTCCTCCATGCCGCCGGCCGGCTTAATCGAGATGCCGCCTGAATCGAAGACGACGCCCTTGCCGATGAAGGCGACCGGATTGTCTTTAGCCTTGCCGCCCTTCCACTGCATGACGACGAGGCGCGCCGGCCGGCTCGATCCCTGCGCGACGCCGAGCAGGGCGCGCATGCCGAGCTTCGCCAGCCGCTTCTCGTCGAAGATTTCGACCGCGACGCCCAACGATTTGAGGCTTGCCGCCTCCTTCGCAAACTCGACCGGGCCGAGCACATTCGGCGGCTCGTGGATGAGGTCGCGCGCCATCACCACGCCCTCGGCAACCGCCAGCGAGCGCGCCCAGGCGGCTTTTGCCTTACCCGGATCCTCGACGAGGATGGTGATCTCCGCCGGCGGCTTCTTGGAGCTGCCGCCGCCCTTGGTCGGGCCGTATTTGTCGAAGGAATAGGACCGGAGCGCCGCGCCGAGGGCGAAGCTTGCCGCGGCATCGGCGTCGAGCCCCGCGTCGTCCGGGCGCTCCAGAAGCACCGTGCCCGCCGAGCCCCGCGCCAGCGTGCCGGCCGCGACGCCGCCGAGCCGCACCCAGTCCTGCTCCTTCATCTCGGCCGGATTGCCCATGCCGATCACGACCACCCGGTCGAAATCCGACCCGCCCGGCGCCAGGATATCGAGCGTCCGCATCGGCTTGGCGGAGAAATCGGCGACGGAGGCAGCCTTCTTCACGAGAGCATCGAGACCGAGCTCGCGTGCCCGTTTCCCGAATTTCAGGCCCTCCCCGGCAACCGCGATCAATGTGCCTTTCGGCGCCTTGCCGGCCCTGGCAAAGGCAATCTTGGAGATTTCGGTCATGATCGTCTCGGATGGGAAAGGGATTCAGAGCAGCGCTTTCGTCACCTAGTCCCGCCGAATGAGGCAATGCAAGGGCCCGGGAACAATCGCGGCTAAGGAATTCGTGTGTTGCGCCGCGCCGCGATCCCATCATAATTACGCCCGGCGAAATGCCGATGGACCTGCATGAATCTCCTAGAGAGCTACATTTTCAAGAGGATGGTTGGAGGATTCATCCTCAGCCTCGTCACGCTCTCGATGACGGTCTGGATGACGCAGGCGCTGCGTGAATTCGACCTCGTCACCGGCCAGGGCCAGTCGATCGGCACCTTCTTCAAGCTCACCCTGCTGCTTTTGCCCGGCCTCGTCACGATCGTCAGCCCGATCGCCCTCCTGATCGGCGTCATCTACACTTTCACGCTCCTCAACAACGATTCGGAGCTGGTCGTCATCAACGCCAGCGGCGCCCCGCAGAAGACGCTCCTGAAGCCGGTCCTTTTGCTGGGCCTCGTCGCGGCCCTCTTCACCGCCAGCATGACGCTCTATTTTACGCCGCTGTCGCTGCGGCTGTGGCGGACGATGATCACCGAGGTCCGCGCCGACATCGTCACAACGATCCTGCGCGAAGGCGAATTCATGCAGATCTCGGAAGGCCTCACCTTCCACCTGCGCAGCCGGCGGGCGGACGGCACGCTCGAAGGGATATTCGTTTCCGACGACAGTTTGCCCGAATCCACCGTCACCTATCTCGCCGAGAACGGCATCATCCTCGATAACCCGGTCGGCACCTTCCTCATCATGCGCGACGGCACGATTCAGACGCGCAACAAGGCCGATGGCGCGATCTCGATGATCGCCTTCACCTCCTATGCCTTCGATCTCTCGACCTTCGCCAGCCGGTCGAAGGTGCGGCCCTTCAAGCCGAGCGAGCGCGAGACGACCTATCTGGTGGCCCCGAGCCCGGAGGACCGCCAGTATCAGCGCTATCCCGAATCCTTTGCCGCCGAGTTGCACAACCGGCTCTCGGCGCCGTTCTACGCCTTCGTCTTCGCCATCATCCCGCTGGCATACATGAATCAGGCCCAGTCGACCCGGAACGGGCGCGGCTATGTCGTCGCCGCCGCGGTCAGCCTCGCCTTCGTCGTCCGCATGCTCGGCTATTATCTCGGCACCATCGCGGAGTTTAACGCCCTGATCATCCCGCTCCTCTATTTGTTGCCGATCGGCGTGACCGCCGCCGCCGCGGTCCTGGTCCTGCGCGGCGGGCAGTTGAGCGTGTCGGAACGTGCGGTGATGTTCTTCGATTCGGTATTCGACCGCCTCGGCGGGCTGGTCCGCCCGCCCGCGCGGCAAACCGACAATGCGAGTTAGCCGACCATGATCGGCCGTACGCTGACGCTCTATTTCGCGGGACGCTTCGCCAAGATGGTCCTGGCGATGTTCGCGCTGTTCTTCTGCCTCATCGCGACCATCAGTTATTTCGAACTGGTCCGTAAGGTCCTCCAGTCGGACGATTACGATGTCCTGAGGGGCGCGATGGTGATCCTGCTTCGGGTCCCGTCCTTCTCGGAATATGCCCTGCCCTTCGCGACACTGTTCGGCTCGATCGCGGCCTTCGTCATCGCCAACCGGCGCCTGGAAGTCGTCGTGGCCCGTGCCGCGGGCATTTCCGCCTGGCAGTTCCTCCTGCCGGCGACGGTGGTCGGCCTTCTCTTCGGCGTGCTCGCAACGACAGTCTACAACCCGATCGCGGTGGCGCTGAAGGATTCGGCCGATTGGATGAACGCCTCGATCGGTTCCGATTCGAGCACCGCCTTCGATGCGAGCACCGGTCCGGTCTGGCTGCGGCAGGCCGGCGGCGACCGCGAATCGATCATCGGAGCGACCGAATCATACGACAACGGCCTCGGCCTGACCGGGGTGACCGCCATGGTCTTCGATCGATCGGGGCGCTTCATCGAGCGTGTCGATGCGGGCACCGCACATTTCGCCACGGGCGAGTGGCTCATCAACAACGCAACCGTCACCGCGCCGGGCAAAACACCTGAAAGAACCGATGTTTACCGTCTGGCGACCATGCTCGGCGCCGACGACATCAAGCAAACCTTTGAAAACACGGACACTGTGTCATTTTGGGGACTCCCCGGACTAATCGATGCGGCAGAGAAGGCAGGCCTCTCCTCGGACCGCTATCGGCTGCGCTATAATGCACTTCTCGTTCAGCCGATTCTCCTTTTGGCAATGGTACTTATAGCGGCCATCGTGTCCCTCAGATTCTCCCGTTCCAAGGACCTCGGCCAGATGATTTTGTCTGGCATCGGAGTAGGCTTCGTGCTTTATGTAATCACGAAGATTGCTCGGGATTTGGGGGGTGCGGGAATCGTGCCGGCACCGCTTGCGGCGTGGATACCCGCTATTGTGGCGACATTGATCGGAATCACAGTTCTCCTTCATCTGGAGGACGGATGATCGGTACGAAAGTCCCGGGTGCGGTCGGCTATGGTGCCGGTCGGCGCTTGAGGTTTACCCTCTCCGGCGCGCTGCTTGGCGCGGCCTTCCTGTCGGGAATCATTCTCTCACCGCTTTCGCCTGCGCTTGCGCAGGGTTCGACGAGCATTACCGAGGCCATGGCTTCTTCGGTGGCGCCCGGCGAGCAGATGCTCGTCGAGTCCGACCAGCTCGTTTACGACTACGACAACAACAGCGTTTCCGCCGTCGGCAATGTCCGCATCTATTACGGCGGCTATTCGCTCGAAGCCGAGAAGGTCACCTACAACAAGACCGCCGGCCGCCTGATCGCGACCGGACGGGTCAAGCTGACCGATCCGAACGGCGCCGCTTATTATTCCGAACAGTTCGACATGACCGACGACTTCGCCGACGGCTTCGTCGAATCTCTGCGCGTCGAGTCCACCGACAACACCTATTTCGCCGCGGCCCGCGCCGAGCGCGAGGGCGGCGACAAGACGACCTTCGTCAAGGGCGTCTACACGGCCTGCGAACCCTGCCGCGAGCGCCCTGAAAAGCCACCGCTCTGGCAGGTGAAGGCGGCCAAGATCGTCGTCGATAACAAAGAGAAGATGATCTATTTCGACGACGCCTCGCTCGAATTCCTGGGCGTGCCCGTCGCGTGGGTGCCTTTCTTCTCGACCGCCGACCCGTCGGTGAAGCGCAAGTCCGGCTTCCTGACGCCGACCGCCGGCTATTCCGAGCGGCTGGGCACGACGATTTCAGCTCCCTATTTCTGGGCGCTGGCCCCGAATTACGACGTGACCTTCACGCCGACCGCGTTGACCCGCCAGGGCCTTCTTGCCGAGTTCGAATTTCGGCACCGGCTCCAGACCGGCAGTTACTCGCTGCAGATGGCCGGCATCAACCAGCAGGATTCTGAAGCTTTCCTCAAAGGCGATGACACAAACGACGACGGGGAAATCGACGAGGACGAGGCTGAGTCCGGTCTCTACGCCCAGAAGGATTGGCGCGGCGGTATCCGGACGACTGGCGAATTCGACTACAACAAGCAGTGGTCCTACGGCTGGGACATCACCGCGCCGAGCGACCGTACCTTTACCCGTCATTACGGCGTGCTGAACAACGACCGGGACTTCGCGACCTCGCAGATCCACCTCACCGGCCTCGGCGAGCGCAACTGGTTCGATACGCGCGCCTATTATTTCCAGTCGCTGACCGACGATCCCCAAAATGAGAAATACGACCAGGGCAAGCAGCCGATCGTCGGCGTCGTCGATCATGACTACATCTTCGACAATCCGGTCATGGGCGGGGAACTTTCCATCACCTCGAATCTGACGACATTGCATCGCGACGACGAGGATCCCTTCTCCTTCACCACGGATGACGGGGTCTACAGCCCTGTCACGATCGACGGCATCCAGCACTATCGCGGCCTTGAGGGCGGCTACACGCGCGCCTCGACCGAGATCGAGTGGCAGAGGCAGTTCGTCGGGCCTATGGGCCAGTTGATCACGCCTTTCGCCTATCTTCGCGCCGACGCTTTCGCGATGGACGTCGATGCTCCGAGTTCGCTGTCGGGCCTGGGCTCCGAGGTCAACGTGACCGACGACGACTTCGCTTTCCGTGCCGTGCCGGCGGTCGGCGTCGACTGGAGCCTGCCTGTCATGGCGACGACAGCCTACTCGACGCATGTCTTCGAGCCGATGGCGCAACTAATCGCCCGGCCCGACGCGACTTCCTCCGACAATGTGCCGAACGAAGACTCACAGAGCCTCGTCTTCGACGACGCCACCCTGTTCGACCGTGACAAATATTCCGGTTTCGACCTCGTCGAATCCGGCGTGCGCGCCAATCTCGGCATCCGCTATCGCGGTACCTTCTCGAATGGCGGCTCGATCGAAGGCCTGTTCGGCCAGTCCTTCCACCTCGCCGGCGACAATCCCTTCGCTGAAACCGATGTGGCCAATACCGGGGCGGCATCCGGGCTCGAGTCCGACCGGTCCGACTATGTCGGCCGCGTCTCCTTCGATTCCGGCGTCGGTCCGCGGCTCGATTTCCGTGGCCGTTTCGACGAGGATAGTTTCGAGATCCAGCGCGGCGAGATCGAAGCGACCAACGCCATCGGCCCGCTCACCGCGTCGGCGAGCTATCTTTTCCTGCGCGAATATCCGAACGATCCCGACGCGCTGACGCCGATCTCGGTGCTGCGCGGCGCCGCCTCGCTGAGCCTCCATGAGAATTGGCGGCTGTTCGGAACGATGGCTTATGACCTCAAGAACGAAAAGATTGCCAGCGACAGCATCGGTCTCGCTTACGATGACAGTTGCGTGACATTTTCGGTCGCCTACAGCGAGACGCGAGAGGACTATTCGGACATCATCGCCTCGCGCCAGATCAACTTTCTCTTGTCCCTACGCACACTTGGCGACGTTCAGTATCGGACCGACATCACCGGCATGGCCTCCGATTAAGCGCTGCGCTGATCATGGTTTCGCCTGAATTCGGGACAGGATGACGGCCAATCCCGGTTGGGACACGCGACGCGGCCCAACGCCCAGCTCCGAAGAGAAGCTTTCAAAAAGATGTCTGTCGCTCTCCGTTCGTTCGCGATCATCGCCACGGTCCTCACGACCCTGACCGCATGGATCGCCCTTGCCGCTGCCCAGAGCTCGATCCGCGTCATCGTCAATGGTGCGATCATCACCAGCTACGATATCGGCCAGCGCGCCCGCCTCCTGCCCCTCTTCGGCAATAAGGGCGGTGAGAAGGCCGCGACCGAGGAACTGATCGACGAAGTCATCAAGCTGCAGGAGGCGCGCAAGCGCGCCATCGCCGTTTCGGATGCCCAGGTCGATGCGGCCTTCGAGAATCTCGGCAAGGAACGCAAGGTCAACGTCAAGCAGATGACGCAGGAACTTGGCCGCATGGGCATCGCCGCCGAGACCATGAAGCGCTGGATCAAGGCGCAGATGACCTGGCAGCAAATGGTCCAGGCGCGCGTCCGTCGCGAAGGACAGGTGAAGAGCGCCGATATCATGTCGGCCATGCTCCAGAAGGGTAGCCCCGACGACATCACCGTCACCGAATATGTGCTTCAGCAGATCATCTTCGTCGTGCCTTCGGGCTCTTCCGCAAATGCGTTTGCCCAGCGCCGCCGCGAGGCGGAGGGCTTCCGCCAGCGTTTCCCTGGCTGCGAACAGAGCCTGGCTCTCGCCAAGAACCTGAAGGGAGTCGTGGTCCGCGACGCCGGCCGGAGGGATACGACCCAGCTCCGCGGCGCCCAGGGCGACGAAATCAAGGGTACCGAGGAGGGCAAGACGACCCGGCCGATCCAGTCTGAAAACGGGATCGAGCTCTACGCGGTCTGCTCGAAGCGCGATTTCCGCAGCAATGCCGGCGCGCGCACCGAGATCGAGTCCCAGCTTCGCCTCGAGCAGGCCAAGACGCTTGGCCAGGACTATATGAAAGAGCTGCGCGACGCGGCCGTCATCCAGCGTCGCTGAGGCATGGCTTCGTCCGCACCAGCCGACATGCTGCCGCTGGCCCTGACCATGGGCGAACCGGGCGGCATCGGTCCGGATGTGACCATCGCTGCCTGGCGGGTCCGTGCCGCACTGCGCCTGCCGGCCTTTTACTGTCTCGCCGATCCTGAAATGCTCGCCGAACGGGCGCGGCTCCTGTCGCTCGATTGCCCGATCGAGATCGTCGAGCCGGGCAATGCTGCCGCAGTCTTCGCGAGAGCCCTGCCTGTCGTACCGCTCGGCAAGCCTGTCACAGCGCGGCCGGGCGAACTGATCTCGGCCAACGCCCATGCCGTCATCGAGGCGATTGCGCGCGCCGTCGGCGACGTCCGCTCCGGCGCCGCCTCGGCGATCGTCACCAACCCGATCAACAAGAAGGCGCTCTACAACGCCGGCTTCAACCATTCCGGCCATACGGAATTCCTGGGCACGCTGTCGGCGGCCTGGACCGGCCATGCCGCGCGGCCGGTCATGATGCTTGCCGGCCCGACGCTGAAGGCCGTGCCGGTGACGATTCATGAGCCGCTCAAGGCCGTGCCGGGGATGCTCACCGAGGAGTTGATCGTCGAGACGGCGATGATCGTCGCGACCGATCTCAGAAGGCGCTTCGGCCTGCCCAACCCGCGCCTCGCTGTCTCCGGCCTCAACCCCCATGCCGGCGAAAGCGGCGCCCTCGGCAGCGAGGAGGAGCGGATTATCGCTCCGGCCGTCGCGGCGCTGCGGGCCGCCGGCATTGCCGCAACCGGCCCGCACTCGGCCGACGCCATGTTCCATCCGGCCGCGCTTGCCGCCTATGACGCGGCAATCTGCATGTATCACGACCAGGCGCTGATCCCGGCAAAGACGCTGTCCTTCGCCGAGACGGTCAACGTCACGCTCGGCCTCGCCTTCATCAGGACGTCGCCCGATCACGGTACCGCGCTCGACATCGCCGGCACCGGCAAGGCCGACCCGTCGAGCCTCGGCGCCGCCTTGCGGCTCGCCGGAGAACTGACCCGCAACCAGTTCGCGGCATGAGCCCGATCGACGACCTGCCGCCGCTCCGCGACGTCATCGCCCGCCATGAGCTGCGTGCCATAAAGGCTTTCGGCCAGAACTTCCTCCTCGACCTCAACCTGACGGCACGCATCGCTCGCGCCGCCGGCGACCTCCGGGAGGTTACGGTGGTGGAGGTCGGCCCCGGTCCCGGCGGCCTGACGCGGGCGCTGCTCGCGGCCGGCGCCAAGCGGGTCGTTGCCATCGAGCGCGACCGGCGCTGCATCGCGGCGCTCGCCGAGATCGAAGCGCATTATCCCGGCCGCCTGACGGTGATCGAAGGCGACGCGCTCGCGACCGACATGGCGGCCCTGGCCGACGGGCCGACCCGCATCGTCGCCAACCTGCCCTACAACATCGCGACGCCGCTGCTGATCGGCTGGCTTCAGACCGAGCCCTGGCCGCCCTGGTACGAATTGATGACGCTGATGTTCCAGCGCGAAGTCGCCGAGCGCATCGTCGCCGAGCCGGGCGCCAAGGCCTATGGCCGGCTGGGCGTCGTGTCGGGCTGGCGGAGCGAGGCGCGGCTTCTCTTCGATATCGATCCGCGCGCCTTCACGCCGGCCCCGAAAGTGACGTCGTCGGTGGTCAGCTTCGTACCCCGTCCACAGCCGCTGGAAGCCGATACGAGGCTTCTCGAGCGCGTCACCGCGGCGGCCTTCGGCCAGCGCCGCAAGATGCTCCGCCAGAGCCTGAAATCGCTTGGCGTCGATACGAGTGCGCTTCTCGATATGAGCGGCATCGACGGCACCAGCCGGGCCGAGGAGATCGACGTCGCCGGCTTTGCCGCGCTGACCCGGAACTTCGCAATCCTCGCCGGGACGGGCTGAGCCGCCTACTGCTCGGATTGCAGTGCGACGACGAAGTCGGCAAGGCCGCGCTGGCGGATACGCTTGTGGCGTTCCGCGACGAGGATCGAGCGCACCGCCGCAAGGGATTGCTCCAGATCCTGGTTGATCACGACATAATCGTATTCGCCCCAGTGGCCAATTTCGTCGCGGGCGTTGCGAAGCCGCCGCTGGATGACGTCGTCATCATCCTCGGCGCGTCGCACGAGACGGGAGCGGAGCTCCGCCATGCTCGGCGCCAGGATGAAGACCAGGACCACGTCCTCGCGGGCCGCTTTCGCGATCTGAGCGGCTCCCTGCCAATCGATATCGAACAAAACATCCTTGCCGGCGGAAAGCGCCTCCTCGACCGGGCCGGCCGGCGTCGCATAAAGATTGCCGTGGACTTCCGCCCATTCCAGAAGATCGCCCGCATCGCGCATCCGGCCGAATTGCCGGGTATCGATGAAATGATAATGCACACCGTCGATCTCGCTTGAGCGCCGCTGCCGCGTCGTCACCGAGATCGACAGCGCCACGCGCTCGCGTTCTTCGTCGATGAGCTGGCGCGCGATCGAGGACTTGCCGGCGCCGGACGGCGACGACAGGACCAGCATGAAACCGCGACGCTTCAGGTCGACCGTGTCAGCCACGCCATCACTCCAGATTCTGAATCTGCTCGCGCAACTGATCCACCACGCCCTTCAAGTCAAGTCCGATCGCCGTCAGGCTGCGGTCGTTCGACTTGGCACAGAGCGTGTTGACCTCGCGGCTGAATTCCTGCGCCAGGAAATCGAGACGGCGGCCGACCGGCCCGCCCTCCGACAGGATCTCCGTCGCGGCGACGACATGCGCCTCGAGCCGGTCGATCTCCTCGCGGATATCCGCTTTGGTGGCGAGCAGCACGGCCTCCTGGTGAAGCCGCACCGGATCGAGCGCCGGCGCCGCGCCGAGCAGCATCTTCACCTGTTCGGCGAGACGTGCCTTGATCGCCTCGGGCGTGCGCGCCGGCGACGCTTCGGCGCGCCGCACCAGCGCGGCGATCTCGACGAGCCGCGTACCGAGGACGACGCCCATCGCCTGCCCTTCGCGCGCCCGCATCTCGACAAGGTCGACAAGCGCATCGTCCAGCGCGTGCAGGATTTCCGCGTCGAGCGCCACCCGCTCGACCTCGTCCATCTCGGCCTCGGACGTCTCGACGACGCCGCGGATGGCAAGGATGCCGTCGAGCGTCGGCGGCTGGACATCGATCCGGGCGCCGAGCCGGTCCATGACGGCAAGCACCTCGGAAAGAACGTCCTCGTTGATCCGGATGCGGCTCACGGCACCTTCCGTGGCGACGCTCAGGCTGATCTGCACATTGCCCCGCGACAGTCTCGCGGCGGAACGCTCCCGCACCACCGGCTCCAGCCGGTCGAATCCCGGCGGCAGCCTCTGACGCAGATCCAGCCCCTTGCCGTTGACGCTGCGGATTTCCCAGGTCCAGCGATAGCCGAAGGCAGCGCCATCGGCCCGCGCGAAACCCGTCATACTGTGCAATGGCATGTGAATCCCGTCGGCAAAGCCCCTGTGGGCGCAGTCAAGCCGCACGTTTGCCCTGGAATCAAGCCCTGCCGCAAGCGGCCGGGTCCTGCCGTGAAGTTCCGGGCCAGGAACCTACGTTTTCCGCCGATTCGCCTACTGTGGCGCCGGTGCTGCCGGCGTCTCGGCAGGGGCTGCCTCGGAGGTGGCCCGGCTCACTTCGCGCCAGCGCGCCACGTTGCGGAGATGCTCCTCGTAGGATTCGGCGAAGGCATGTCCGCCGGAGCCGTCGGCGACGAAGAAGAGGTCTCGTGTCCGCGACGGATTCGCCACCGCTTCCAGCGAGGCGCGGCCCGGATTGGCGATCGGCGATGGCGGCAGCCCATCCGAGGTGTAGGTGTTGAACGGCGACTGTTTGTCGAGATCGGCGCGGCTCAGCATGAAGCCGTCAGGCTTTCCGGCACCGCCGAAGAGCGCATAGATCACCGTCGGGTCCGACTGCAGGCGCATGTTGAGGCGCAGGCGGTTGATGAAGACGGCCGCGACGCGGCTGCGCTCATCGGCGAGCGAGGTCTCCTTCTCGACCACCGAGGCCATCACGACGAGTTCGTCGATGGTGGAGATCGGCAGATCGTTGGCGCGCCGGTTCCAGACGTCGGTGACGATCCGGTCGCGGTCGCGGCGCATGCGGTTGAGAACATTCTCGCGCGTATCGCCGCGGGTGAATTTATAGGTCTCCGGCAGGAGCGCGCCCTCCGGCGGAACCTCGGCGATGTTGCCGACCAGGATGTCGTCGGCATTCAGCCGGTCGACGATCTGCTTGCTGGTCAGGCCTTCCGGAATCGAGACCGAATAGAGGATGCCGCGTCCGGCGACCATGGTGTCCATGATCTCGCGCATGCTGGCGCGCGCCGGAACCAGATACTCGCCGGCCTTGAGGTTAGCCTGCTCGCCGCTGAACCAGACGCCGGCGATGAACAGCCACTTGCTGGAAATCGCGCCGCTGCGCTGGAGCATGTCGGCAATGCCCGCGACGTCGGTGCCGCGTTCGATGCCGACGGTCCGTGCCTGGTCGAGGGCGCCTTCGCTCTCGAATCGCATCTTGCCGAAGAAAAAGGCCGCCCCGCCGCCGATCAGCGCGATGATCACGATCGTCATGAAGAAGTTCAGGAAGATCACGGCCGGGTGGCGCGCTGCGCGCGAGCGCGGCGGCGGCGGCGGCACCGCCTCTGGCTGCAAGGCTTCGGTAGGACTTTTCGGCGCTACCCGATGCGACGCCAGGCGTGCCGAGAGAACCTCGGTATCGTCGTCGTAACGGCTGTTCCGATAGTTGCTCATTCCGTCCGCCTTTGAGCTTCAACGCGCGGCCGCCGCTGCGCCGGCGGCCGAAGCGCGAATGTATCACCGAATGTGGCCAAAGCGGGATAGCCCGCCGTCATTCAAGAATGGCGGCGGAAGATCAGGGACGCGTTGGTGCCGCCGAAGCCAAAGGAATTGGACAGTGCCACGTCGATCTGCTTCGGCTTGGCCTTGTGCGGCACGAGATCGATCGGCGTTTCGACCGACGGATTGTCGAGATGCAGCGTCGGCGGCGCGATGTTGTCGCGGATCGCCAGCAGCGAGAAAATCGCCTCGACCGAACCGGCCGCGCCGAGCAGATGCCCGATCGCCGACTTGGTGGACGACATGGCGACCTTGCCTACCGCGTCGCCGAGGATGCGTTCCACGGCGCGCAGCTCGATCTCGTCGCCCATCGGCGTCGAGGTGCCGTGCGCGTTGATATAGTCGATCTCGTCGGGCGAGATCCCGGCCCGCTTGATCGCCATCGCCATGCAGCGCGACGCGCCGTCGCCATCTTCCGCCGGCGCGGTGATGTGGTAGGCGTCGCCCGAAAGGCCGTAGCCGATCACCTCGCCGTAGATCTTGGCGCCGCGCGCCAGCGCATGGTCGCGCTCTTCGAGGACGACGATACCGGCGCCCTCGCCGATCACGAAGCCGTCGCGGTCCCGGTCATAGGGTCGCGACGCGATTTCGGGCCGATCGTTGAAGTTGGTCGACAGCGCACGGCAGGCAGCGAAGCCCGCGATGGCGATTCGGCACACCGGCGATTCGGCACCGCCGGCGACCATGACGTCGGCGTCGCCGAGGCCGATCAGGCGGCTGGCGTCGCCGATCGCATGCGCGCCGGTCGAGCAGGCCGTGACGACCGAATGATTCGGTCCCTTCAATCCGTGCCGGATCGAGACCTGACCGGAGGCGAGGTTGATCAGGCGGCCGGGAATGAAGAACGGGCTGATGCGCCGCGGCCCGCGCTCATGGAGCGTGATCGAGGCCTCCTCGATGCCCTGCAGGCCGCCGATGCCGGAGCCGATCAGAACGCCCGAGGCGATCTGGTCCTCGCGCGTCGTCGGCTTCCAGCTGGAATCCTCGATCGCCTGGTCGGCCGCCGCCATCGCATAGACGATGAACGGATCGACCTTCCGGCTCTCTTTCGGCTCCATCCAGTCGTCGGGGTTGAATTTCCCCTCGGCCTTGCTGCCGGGCGGCAGTTGACCTGCCACTTGCGATGCAAGGTCGTCGACCTGGAAACCGGTGGTGCGGCGGGTGCCGCTCTTGCCGGCAACGATATTCGCCCAGGTGGTTTCGACGCCGCAGCCAAGCGGCGTCACCATGCCCAGTCCGGTGACTACAACGCGTCTCATTGGGGAGCCTCGGGGCGGGTCCGCAAGGGACCCGACCATCTGTCGATGCGATGAAGCCGGCTCAGGCGGCGTTCTTCTCGAGGAAGCTGACAGCGTCGCCGACGGTCAGGATCGTCTCGGCGGCATCGTCCGGAATCTCCACGCCGAACTCTTCCTCGAAGGCCATGACCAGTTCGACGGTGTCGAGGCTGTCCGCCCCGAGATCGTCGATGAAGCTCGCGCCTTCGACAACCTTCTCCGCGTCGACACCGAGATGCTCGACTACAATCTTCTTAACCCGATCAGCGATGTCGCTCATGTTTGAACCTCAGTTCCTCTTATTTTGATCTGCACGGAAGGGGTTTGACCATCGCTGCAATCGCCGAAAACCGGGCACCGCGCGAAGGCAACCCGGCTTCGGCATACGGCCCGTCGTAACATAGTTTCCGGGCCTTTGCCAGCCGACGAGAGGAGCATGGAAGACCGCCATAACGATATGCCGGCCCACCGCTTTTCCCCTGTTAAATCATTGCCATACCACCATTCACATGGATGGTCTGGCCGGTGATGTAGCTAGCTCCGCCCGACGCCAGGAAGGCCACCGCGGAGGCGACCTCGTCCGGCGTGCCGAGGCGTTTCGCCGGGACCCGCTCGAGGATCATGGCGCGCTGTTTCTCGTTCAAGGCATCGGTCATCGCCGTCGAGATGAAGCCCGGCGCGACGCAGTTGATCGTCACGTTGCGTGTTGCGACTTCCTGGGCGAGTGCCTTGGTCATGCCGGCGAGGCCGGCCTTGGCGGCGACATAGTTGCTCTGCCCCGGATTGCCGGTGACGCCGACGACGGAGGTGATCGAAATGATGCGGCCGTTTCGCCGGCGAACCATTCCGCGCAGGACCTCGCGGCTGAGCTTGAAGGCGGCGGTCAGATTGACAGTCAGCACCTTGTCCCAGTCGGCGTCAGAAACCCGCGCGAACAGATTGTCCTTGGTCAGCCCGGCATTGTTGACCAGGATGTCGACTTCACCCAGCGCCGCCTCGGTCCGCTCGATCAGCGTCGCGACCTGCTCGGCATCGGAGAGATCGCAGGGCACGACCTGCGTATTGCCGCCGATGTCGGCGGCAAGCGCGTCGAGCGCCTCGCGCCGCGTCCCGGAAATGGCGACGGAAGCACCCTGCGCGGTCAGCACCCGGGCGATGGCGCCGCCGATGCCGCCGCTGGCGCCCGTCACCAAAGCCCGCTTGCCGGTCAATTCGAACATCTGAGTCTCCTCGGATTCCCGGGCGGGCCGTCAGGCAAGCCGAGCCGTTGCCGCGTCTATGTCGTCCGGAGCGCCGACGGTCAAGGTCTCGGAGCCCTCGGCGATCCTTTTTGCAAGGCCGGACAGGACCTTGCCCGCACCGAGTTCGACGAAAACACCGACGCCGGCGCCGGCAAGCCAAGCGACCGATTCCCGCCAGCGCACCATCGACGTCACCTGCTCGACGAGCCGGCGATGAATTTCCTGCGGGTCGGATATGGGGGCGGCGAGCACATTTGCCACCAGCGGCACGGCCGGCGCCGAAAGCGTCACCGAAGCCAGCGCCTCGTCCATGACGCGCGCCGCCGGCGCCATCAGGGCGCAATGGAAGGGTGCGCTGACCGGCAGCAGGATCGCCCGCTTGGCGCCCCGCGCCTTGGCAATCTCCACCGCCCGCTCGACCGCCGGCTTGTTGCCCGAAACCACGACTTGCCCGGCGCCGTTGTCGTTGGCGACGTCGCAGACCTCGCCTTCGGCGGCCGCCGCGGCGATCTCGCTCGCTGTCGCGAAATCGAGGCCGATCAGCGCCGCCATGGCGCCGACGCCCACCGGAACCGCCTGCTGCATGGCGCGGCCGCGGATGCGCAGGAGCCGCGCCGTATCGGCGAGCTGCAGCGTACCGGCTGCCGCGAGCGCCGAATATTCGCCAAGCGAGTGCCCGGCGACGAAAGCCACCTTGTTCCTGATAGCGACGCCGCGCGCCTCGAGCACCCGGACGGCCGCCATGCTCACCGCCATCAGCGCCGGTTGGGCATTCTCGGTGAGTGTCAGCGTTTCGGCCGGCCCGTCCCACATGATTGCGGAAAGCTTCGATCCGAGCGCTTCGTCGACCTCTTCGAAGACCGCGCGCGCCTCGGGGAAATTCTCGGCAAGCGCCTTGCCCATGCCGACGGCCTGGCTACCCTGGCCCGGGAACGTGAATGCGACCGCCATGCGCCTCGTCTCGATGCCTGGAAGGTCAGGCCGGCGCCTTTCAGCCTTTAAGACGGGGTCCTGTCAAGCCGGGAGGCTTGCATTTCCGCGCTTAATGCGTATAACCCGCCCCGTCCACAAGGACACCCGGCCGGGGGCTAAACGGAAGGCGGCTTGCGTCGCAGGATCCAAACGGATCCGTCTTCCGGTGTTCCCGCTCTCGAAGTTGTCACCGATCGCCTTTCCAGGAAGGCTTCGGGGAGGCTTGGCGCCGGTTTAACCAGGAAAGGCAGTCATGCCCCTATACGAACACGTCTTTTTGGCGCGTCAGGACGTTTCCGGCCAGCAGGTCGAAGCGCTTGTCGAGCAGTTCAAGTCCGTCATCGAGCAGAATGGCGGCAAGGTTTCCAAGATCGAGCCCTGGGGCCTGAAGTCGCTCACCTTCCGGGTCCGCAAGAACCGCAAGGCGCATTTCACCCTCATGAATATCGACGCCCCGCCGGCCGCCGTTGCCGAGATGGAGCGCCAGCAGCGCATCAACGAAGATGTCCTGCGCGTCCTGACCATCCGTGTCGAAGAGCTCGAGGAAGTTCCCTCGGCCATGATGCAGAAGCGCGATCGTGACGACCGCCGCGACCGCGACGACCGTTTCGGCGACCGCGGCCCGCGCCGTGATCGTGGCGACCGCGATCGCAGCGACCGTCCGCGCCGCGACGACCGCGACGACAGCACCGGAGGAGAAGAATAATGGCCGAGAACAGCCAGGGCGCCCGTCGTCCCTTCTTCCGCCGCCGCAAGACCTGCCCCTTCTCCGGCGCCAACGCTCCGAAGATCGACTACAAGGACGTGCGTCTGCTGCAGCGCTACATCTCGGAGCGCGGCAAGATCGTACCGTCGCGCATCACCGCCGTTTCCGCGAAGAAGCAGCGTGAGCTCGCCAAGGCGATCAAGCGCTCTCGCTTCCTCGGGCTTCTGCCTTACGTGATCAAGTAGCGAATAGAGAGTAGCGAGTAGCGAATAGGGTTCTTCTTCTATTCGCTACTCGCTACTTCGCTACTCGCTTCCTCCCAGTTGGGGTTATGGCCGGACACGCTGCCGGGACCTGCCCCTAACCGCTCGAAAGGCGGGACAGCGAAGACAATGTTGCATATCGTCCTCATAGGCGTCGGCGCCGGCCTGGCGGCAGCATTGCTTTTCGCCTCGCTGATCAGCAGCACGCCGCTCGCCTTCCCGCTTTTCTGCGTCACCGGCGTTCCGATCGCCATCGCCGGCTTCGGCTGGACGCCGCTCGCCGCCGCAATCGCGGCGCTCGCCGGCGCAGGTGCTCTCTTTCTTTTCATGCCGCCGCTCGCCGCCGGCGCATTCCTCCTCCTCTTCGCCATCCCGGTCGCCTGGTGCGTCCGTCTCGCCGCCATGTCGCGCACCACCGATGCGGGGACGGAATGGTACCCCTATGGCCGGCTCCTCCTGCACGCGACCGGCGCCGTCGCCATCGGCCTCAGCCTCGTCGGCTTCCTGATCGGCTATGACGCCGAGAGCATGACGCCGGGCATGGCCGACGCGCTCCAGCAATGGTTCGCCGCCCATCCCGATCTCCAGTCGCAGCCGACCCGCGCCGAGATCGAGCCCTTCGTCCGCTTCAATCTCAGGCTGCTGCCCTATTCGCTGGGCGCCATCGCTCTCTTGATCACGGTCCTCGACCTGTGGCTCGGTGCGCTCGTCGCCCGGAAATCCGGTCGGCTGACGCGCCTGGCGGAGCCGGTCTGGACCGCGGCGCTGCCGATCGAAGCCGCCCTCGCCTTCGCCGCAGCCCTTGCCCTCAGCTTCCTGCCGCCGCCGCTCGGCGATGTCGCCGCTGTCTTTGCCGGCGCGACGGCCTGCGCCCTGGCGATGGTCGGCCTTGCCGTCCTCCACGCGGTCACGGTCGGCAACACGTCGCGCCGCCTCGTGCTCGTCGTCACCTATTTCCTGCTCGCCTTCTTCGGTTTCCCGATCTTCCTCTTCGCGGCCCTCGGGCTTGCCGAGACGATCCTGCATCTGCGGGCCCGCCGCTTTGCCGGCACCCCGCCCTCACCCTGAACACACCAGTCACAACGGAGAAAAGTCATGGATATCATTCTCTTGGAAAGGATCGCCAAGCTCGGCCAGATGGGCGACGTCGTTCGCGTGCGCGACGGCTACGCCCGTAACTTCCTGCTGCCGCAGGGCAAGGCGCTCCGCTCGACCGAAGCCAACCGCAAGCGCTTCGAATCCGAGCGCGTCCACCTCGAGGCGCGCAACCTCGACCGCAAGAAGGACGCCGAGGCCGTCGCCGTGAAGCTCAACGGACAGAGCTTCATCGTCGTCCGCCAGGCCGGCGAGACCGGCCAGCTTTACGGCTCGGTGTCGCCGCGCGACCTCGCCGACGCGATGGAGAAGGCCGGCTTCAAGGTCGAGCGCAACCAGGTCGCGCTGACCGCGCCGATCAAGACCATCGGGCTTCATCCCGTCGCGATCGCCCTGCATCCCGAGGTCGACGCGTCGGTCACCGTCAACGTGGCGCGCAGCGAGGACGAGGCGGCACGCCAGGCTCGCGGCGAAGACCTCACGGCGGTCGTCGACGAGCCGACCGACGAGGAGATCGAAGCCGATCAGGAGCAGGCCGAAGAAGCCGCTGCCGACGACGAGTCCGAAGAGGCCTGATCCGGCTTCCAGGCTCCGCGCAGCCGACGGTACGGTTGGCGTCAAACCAGCACTTGACGCCGGCCGAACCGGGTCTAACTTCGTGAAACTGCGTCTCGACGGTTCGCCGCCGGGACGCGTCCAGTCAGCAGGGTCAATCAGCAGGGCTAATCAGCTGGGATTGGGCGGGCTGCCCAACGTTGCTCGATGAATTCGCTGTTCAAGCGCTTTCTGACGCGGGTGATCAGGACCGGCCGCCTCGAGGTCGTCGATCCGGACGGCGAGCGCCATATCTTTGGCGACGGCAGCGGGTGCCCAGTGCGGATCCGGGTCACGACGGCCAAGGCCGAGCTCGGCCTCATCCTCAATCCGGAACTCAAGCTCGGCGAGACCTTCACCGATGGCGAACTGATCGTCGAGGACGGCTCGATCTACGACCTCCTCGTCCTGCTTTTCACCAACCTGCCGAACACCCATCCGACCTGGACCGCGACGACGGTCGCCGCCTATCGCTACGTCACCCGGCGGATCAGGCAGTTCAACACGCCCCTCCGCTCGCGTCACAACGTGGCGCGGCACTACGATCTCGACGGGCGCCTCTATTCGCTCTTCCTCGATTCCGACATGCAGTATTCCTGCGCCTACTACGAGGACGGCGTCGAAGACCTCGAGGAGGCCCAGCTCGCCAAGAAGCGCCATC
Organism: Bauldia litoralis; assembly: GCA_945882315.1. GTDB lineage: Bacteria > Pseudomonadota > Alphaproteobacteria > Rhizobiales > Kaistiaceae > CAMCWB01. The sequence goes on from CAMCWB010000024.1 coordinate 32,649, forward strand.
TCGCCGCGAAGCTCCTGCTCGAGCCCGGTCAGAAGGTGCTCGACATCGGCTCGGGCTGGGGCGGCCTCGGTCTGTACATTGCCGAGAATTTCGATGTCGACGTCACCGGCATCACGCTCTCCGAGGAGCAGTGGCGCGTTTCGAACCGGCGCGCCGAGGAGCGTGGCCTCGCCCAGCGCGTCCGTTTCCGGATGGAAGACTACCGCAAGGTCCAGGGGCCGTTCGACCGCATCATCTCGGTCGGCATGTTCGAGCATGTCGGCGTCAGCCACTACCGGAAATTCTTCGAGACCTGCCGCGACCTTCTCGCCGTCGACGGCGTCATGATGCTGCATTCGATCGGCCGTTTCGACCGCCCCGCCGAGACCAATTCCTGGATCCAGAAATACATTTTCCCCGGCGGCTATATCCCGGCGATATCGGAGGTCGTGTCGGCGGTGGAAAGGGTCAAGCTGAAGCTCACCGATGTCGAGATCCTGCGGCTTCACTACGCCAGGACGCTGCACACCTGGCGCGAGAATTTCGTTGCCCGGCGCGACGAGGTCGTCGCCCTGAAAGACGACCGTTTCTACCGGCTTTGGGAATTCTATCTGGCGGTGTCGGAAGCCGGGTTCCAGTATCTGGGCCTGATGAACATCCAGCTCCAGCTGACGCGCCATCAGCAGGCGACGCCCCTCACGCGCGACTACGTCTACAAGGCGGAAACGTCGCTGCGTGCCGCGGGCCAACGCGGCAAGGCCCGCGCCCCCCTGCGGCTGGCCGGAGACTAGGCTAGCCCTTCGGCAGGTTGCCGTCTTTCCGCGCCAGCGCCATCGGATTGCGACGACGACGACGCCTGATCCAGGCGACCCCGAAGAGATCCGGAATACCGATCAGCAGCCGTTCCAGATTCCCGTATTTCGACGTGCCGTGCCCGCGCGGACGGTCGACGACGTCGACATGGTCGATCACCCAGCCGTCGGCGATGAACAACGCCGGCAGGAAGCGATGCATCGTCTCGAAATAGGGAAGGTCGAGAAAGGCGTCGCGGCGAAACGCCTTCAGGCCGCAGCCGGTGTCGCGCGTGCCGTCGCCGAGGAACCAGCCGCGCACCGCATTGGCGATCTTCGACGCCCAGCGCTTCGACCAGGTGTCCTTGCGGCCGAGCCGCTGGCCGGCAACGAGGCCGACCGCCGGATCGGCCAGGCGGTCGATCATGACCGGAAGGTAGATCGGGTTGTTCTGGCCGTCGCCGTCGAGCGTGACGACATGGATGCCTTGGGCGATGCGCGTCGCCGTATAGACGGCGGCGCTGCGGCCGAGCGAAGCCGGATGCCGGTGGTAGACAAGCCGCGGATCGGTCTTCGACCATTCGGCGAGGAGCCGCGCCGTGTCATCGGTCGAGCCGTCGTCGACGACGATGATCTCGTAGTTCCGGCCGGCCATCGCCGCGTGAATCTCGGCAATAAGTCCGGCGAGGTTTTCAGCCTCGTTTTTCGCCGGAATGACGACGCTGACTTCGGGAATGGCAGAAGCATTCATCGGGGCGGAATTCCTGGGACGGGACGGCCTTTCGGCCGCTGCATAGACCGTCCGGCGTCTCTTGCCTAGTTTCGAGGAGGTCCGTAGACCCCGAAATCAAGGTTCCGGCCATTGGCGATATTGATACCGGCGACGCGGCGGACCGGACCGGGCACCGCTGATTTCGCCGCCATTTCGGCGAGGAACGCCGGCTCTCCCCGCTTCTCGACGATCGCCGCGCGGCAGCCGCCCTCGGCAAGGAATCCGCCCGCCTCGGTGCCGTCGCCGAAGCGGATCGTCGTCCCGACGGCGAAAATCAGGCTCGCCTCGCCATCGCCGACCGAAATCACCTCCGGCTTGGCGCAGCCCGATACCGCGACCGCCGCCTCGGCAAGGCGCGGCGAAAGCCAGAGCGATTCAAGCCGGGGGGCGACGCCGCCGAGAATCGCCGCATAGGTCAGCGGCGCCGCGACGACGGCGAGCGCCAGCCATGCCGCCAGCAACTGCCGCCGCAGGATCAGGGTGACGCAGACCGTGACGGCGCCGAGCACCATCGCCGCCAGCAGGACGATCGTGGCCGGAATTTCCGCCTGTAGATAATAGAGGGCCGCAGCGGCACCGACCGTGAAGAGAAATGGCCCGGCCGCCGACAACAGCAGGAGCGCCCGGACCCAGAGCCGCTCGAGGTCGATCCGCCCGCCGACGATCGCCCAGGCGCAGGCAAGTGCCACCGCCGGATAGAGCGGCAGCATATAATGAGGCAGCTTGGTCGCGATCAACTCATAGGCGAGCCAGACCGGCAGCACCCAGGCGGCCAGGAAGCCGACGAGCCGCGAATGCCGTTCGCGCCAGAGCGACGGCAGGGCCGCGACAAAGACCGCCGCCAGCGGCCAGGCGGTCACGCAGAAGGCAACGAGGTAGTAGCCCGGCGGGCCGCCATGCGATTGCATGCCGGTGGTGATCTTTTCGGTGACGCTGTAGCTGAGCGCCTTGGTGAAGAAGGCGCCGTCGGTTGCGAACCAGATCGCGACATACCAGGGCAGCGCGATCAGCAGCGCCAGCGGCAACCCGATCAGCGGGCGCAGGCCGCGCAGCCAGCCGACACCCCGCGTCAGGATCGACGCGGTGACGATCGTCGAGCCGACAACCAGCAGCAGGATTGGCCCCTTGACCAATACGCCGAGCCCGAGTGCCGCCCAGAAGGCTAGCGCCCATGCGAGCGGCACCTTGGCCGCCTTGTCCTGAAAATAAAGCCGGATGAGCACACCCTGGCAGGCGAGGATCGTCGCGTTCAGCACCGCGTCGGTCTTGGCAAGCCGCGCCTCGACATTGAGAAGCAGGCACGCCGCCATCATCAACCCGGCAAGCAGCGCAATCCGCCGATCGCCGAGCGGCCCGGTGGCCCAGGCGGTCAGGAGCACGACGAGGCAGGCGCCGATCAGGGACGGCACGCGGTGAATCCAGATCTCTCCGGGCACCGCGTCGCTGAGCAGCGCTACCGAGATCGCCTGCAGCCAGTAGATGCCGGCCGGCTGGAAATGGCGCGGCTGGTCGTGGAGCCGGATGTCGACGAAGTCGCCGGTCTCCAGCATCTGCGTCGTCGCCTGGGCGTAACGGGCTTCGTCGCGGTCGACCGGCGGGATGGTCGACTGGCCGGGCAGGAAACAGGCGAGCGCGACAATGACGAGAGCGATCGCCGAGCGCAGGCGCGTCGCCGCCAGCCAGTCGAAGGCCGCAGTGATGCGCGCCGCCAGGGCGGGCAAGTTCCCAACTGTCATTGCATCTGCAGACAAAGCGCTCTCCGGGGCCGTGCGCCGCGAAACTACCAGAATGTTATGGCGAGATGACATGGGCAGACGAAGAGGAGGAAACTGTGTCGCGCCCGGCACGACACCGATTCGCGGGCCGATTCTGGTCCGCTGCGATGGCAGCCGGTGTAGCGCAAGCTCTACCCATGCTTGCGCACATGATTCTCTTTAAACGGAGGACTATCGAGGACAAAGCTTCGGGCGCCCGGAAGACTCTCTTTCAATTCGCGAACAGCGGTGGTTAAGAGAGGATGAAACGGCGGTCGAGAATGCGACGCCGGTGAATCCGTTGCGTCGGATTTGTGTCCCACCAAGTAGCAGACGCTGAATCACTCGCACCGGCGGGATCGATTTTCTGCCGGCAATAGACGATCCGAAGGGAAGTCCGGAATGGCAGTCGCGGCGCGGGCGCTTGTTGAAACGACCGAAACCTATCGCACCGCCCCGCAGAACATCGAGGCCGAGCAGGCGTTGCTGGGCGCCATCCTCGTCAACAACGAATCCTTCGAGCGCGTTTCCGATTTCCTCGAGCCGGTGCATTTCTTCGAGCCCGTGCATCGGAGCATTTTCGAAGTCGCCGCGCAGTTGATCCGCGCCGGCAAGGTCGCGACGCCGGTCACCATAAAGACCTTCCTGCCGGCCGATCTCGCCATTGGCGATATCAACCTGCCGCAATATCTGGCCCGACTCGCGGCCGAAGCGACGACGATCATCAATGCCGCCGACTATGGCCGCGCCGTCTACGATCTCGCCTTGCGCCGCGCCCTAATCGGCATCGGTGAGGAGATGGTCAACCTCGCTTACGAGGCGCCGGTCGAGATGAGCCCGGCCGAGCAGATCGAGGATTCCGAAAAGCGGCTTTACGACCTCGCCGAGCGCGGCCGCTATGACGGCGGCTTCCACCCCTTCGAGACGGCGCTCCTGTCGGCGATCGACATGGCGAGCGCAGCCTATCAGCGGGATGGCCATCTCTCCGGTCTTGCCACCGGCCTCGACGATCTCGACCGGCTGATGGGCGGGCTGCAGTCCTCGGATCTCATCATCCTCGCGGGCCGTCCGGCGATGGGAAAAACCTCGCTCGCCACCAACATCGCCTTCAACGTCGCCAAGGCCTGGCGCGGCGAGGTCCAGCCCGACGGCTCGATGAAGACGGTCGACGGCGGCATCGTCGGCTTCTTCTCGCTCGAAATGTCGTCGGAGCAGCTCGCCACGCGAATTCTCGCCGAGCAGTCCGAGGTGCCATCGGCAGACATCCGGCGCGGCAAGATCAACGAGGACCAGTTTTCGCAGCTCGTGCGCGTCTCCCAGCAGATGCAGCGCATCCCGCTCTATGTCGACCAGAGCGGCGGCCTCGCGGTCGCGCAGCTCGCGGCGCGGGCCCGTCGCCTCAAACGCCAGCGCGGCCTCGACCTACTGGTCATCGACTACATCCAGCTTCTGCAGGGCTCGAGCAAGCGCGGCGACAATCGCGTCCAGGAAGTCACCGAGATCACCAACAATCTGAAGGCGCTCGCCAAGGAGCTGCAGGTGCCGATCGTGGCGCTGTCGCAGCTCTCGCGCCAGGTCGAGAACCGCGACGATAAGCATCCGCAACTCTCCGACCTTCGTGAATCGGGCTCGATCGAGCAGGACGCCGACGTGGTGATGTTCGTCTATCGCGAGGAATATTATTTGAAGAACAAGATGCCCAAGGAGGGCACCGAGGAGTTCTTCAAATGGCAGGTCGAGATCGATGCCGTCCACGGCCAGGCGGAGGTCATCATCGGCAAGCAGCGCCACGGCCCGACGGGCACGGTGAAGCTGCAATTCGAGGATTACCTCACGCGCTTCTCCAACCTTGCCAATGACGCCCGGATGCCCGAGCCTTACCGCTAGGCATTGCAAGGAGCCTCGTCATGTTCGAGTTTCTCTTCGGCAAGAAGAAAGAGCCGGCCGCCGACAGCGGTCCGGTCGAACTGATCATCATCGAACGCATAGTGGCGCTGGCGCCGGCTGACGCCTTCGCGCTCTTCGTCGACAAGCTCGGAAGCTGGTGGCCGCGCGAATTGACCTGGGCCAAGGATCATCTCGAGGAGATCGGCATCGAGCCGCGCGTCGACGGCCACTGCTACGAGCGCCGCACCGATGGCACGACCTCGGAATGGGGAACGGTGCTGACCTTTGCCCGCCCCGAGCAGATCGTCTTCACCTGGCAGATCAACTTCGACCGGTCCTTCGAGCCGAGCGTCACGCTGGCGAGCCGCGTCGACGTGCGCTTCACCGCGCGCGACGGCGGCACGCAGATACTGGTCGTCCACCGCGATTTCCCGCGCCACGGATCGGGCTGGCAGAAATACCGCGCCAGCCTCGCCTCGAGGAATGGCTGGCCGATGCTCCTCGACCGCTACGCGGCCGCCGCGGCGAAAGGCGCCTGATCAGGTCCCGAAATCGGGTTTGATGAAGCAATAGATGCGCCGCGTCGGGGACGAACAGACATAGGCGTCGCCGTCGATGGACTCTTTGTCGAGTTCCTTCTCGGGCGGGATCGGCGTCCACTCGCCTTCGACGACCGCATGCCATTGGCCGTCGCGCCAGTCGGCTTCGGCGCGCCTGCAATCGGAAATGTCGCAACAGGAAATTCCGGTGCCGGGCTGCTTGAGGCTTTTGAACCAGGACGACCGGTCCTGGGCATTCGCAGTCGCAACGGAGGCGATCAGTACGGCCGGTGCCAGCCCGGCAAGGAGGTGACGATGCGTCATGGTCCTCTCTCCGAGAACGAATCAACCCTCCCAGCCTTATGCTGCGCTGCAACAAGGATTCTGTCTCGGCAAAAACGCCGGAAGGTCATATTTCGTGGGGTTCGTGGCGATCCTGCAACGCTTGCCCGCGCGCGCCGCGGCAGAATCGGCTAAAATCCGCCGATGATGCCGACCCCACCACCGCCCCCCTCCTCCGCCTTTGCCGGCGGCCGGATGACGGTCGATCTCGGCGCTCTCGCCGGCAACTGGGAAGCGCTCGCCGGCCGGGCCGACCGCGCCGCCACCGCCGCGGTGGTCAAGGGCGACGGCTACGGCATCGGGCTTGAGCCAGCAGCCCAGGCGCTCGCCGAAGCCGGCTGCCAAACCTTCTTCGTGGCGCTGCCCGAAGAAGGCTTTCGCCTGCGCGACGCCGTCCGCGACGCGATTATCTATGTGCTCGATGGTCTCCTCCCCGGCACCGCCGACGAGATCGCCGACGCCAAGCTCCGCCCGGTGCTCGGATCATGGGCCGAGATCGAGGAATGGGTCGAGTTCCGTAATGCCGGCGGCGTCGGCACCGCAGCGATCCATGTCGACACCGGCATGAACCGGCTTGGCCTGACGCCGACCGAGGCGCGGCGGCTGGCGCAGACGCCGGAACTCCTCGAGGCGATCGCCCCCGATCTCCTGATGAGCCACCTGGCGGTCGCCGATACGCCCGACCACCCGCTCAACCGCAAGCAGCTTGCCGCCTTCCGCGCCGTGCGGGCGCTGCTTCCCGATATTCCGGCCTCGCTCGCCAATTCGGCGGGCATCCATCTCGGCTTCGACTATCATTTCGATCTCGTCCGCCCCGGCATCGCGCTCTATGGCGGCGCCTCGATCGAAGGGGCAAGTCCGATGCGCCCGGTCGTCACCGTCGAGGCCCGTATCCTCCAGGTCCGCGACGTGCGCCCCGGCGAAACCGTCGGCTATGGCGCCACCGAGACCGCACGCCAGGCAACCCGCGTTGCCATCCTCGCCGCCGGCTATGCCGACGGCTACCACCGCCTCGCCGGCTCGAGCGACCGCCGGGCCGGTGCCCGCGCCTTCCTCCACGGCCGACATGCACCGCTGATCGGCCGCGTCTCGATGGACCTTATCGCGATCGACGTCAGCGCCATCCCCGGCGCCGAGCGCGGCGACTGGGTCGAGATGATCGGACCCAACGTGCCGGTCGACGAGGTCGCCCATCATGCCGGCACGATCGGCTATGAACTGCTGACCGGCCTCGGCCGCCGCTATGCGCGTACCTATATCGGCGGCAACGCGTCCTAACGGGCGCTGCCGATTCCTGATGATCTCCGGACAGAACTGAGCATGGCCCGCACGAAGATCCAGTTTGTCTGCCAGAACTGCGGCGCGGTCTCGAACCGCTGGCAGGGACGCTGCGACGCCTGCGGCGAGTGGAACACGCTCGTCGAGGAAGCCGCGACGGCCGGCATCGCCGCCGGGCCCGCGGCGAAGACGGTCCGCCGGGGCCGCGTCTTCGAGCTGTCGCCGCTTTCGGGTGACACGCCGCAGCCGCCGCGCATCGTCACCGGCATCGCCGAATTCGACCGCGTCACCGGCGGCGGCTTCGTGGTCGGCTCCGCTCTCCTCGTCGGCGGCGATCCCGGCATCGGCAAGTCGACGCTGCTTCTCCAGGCCGCCGCTGCCCTCGCACGGCGGGGCAACTCCGTCATCTACGTCTCGGGCGAAGAGGCCATCGCGCAGATCCGCCTTCGCGCCGACCGGCTCGGCGTTACCGGCGATGCCGTCAAGCTCGCCGCCGAGACCAGCGTCGAGGACATCCTGGCGACGCTGTCCGAAGAAAAGCGGCCGAGCCTCGTCATCCTCGACTCGATCCAGACGCTCTGGACCGACCGCGCCGATTCGGCACCGGGAACCGTGACCCAGGTCCGCGCCTCCTCGCAGGCGCTCATCCGCTACGCCAAGCAATCCGGCGCCGCCGTCGTCTTCGTCGGCCATGTCACCAAGGACGGCCAGATCGCCGGGCCGCGCGTCGTCGAACACATGGTCGACGCGGTCCTTTATTTCGAAGGTGAAGGCGGCCACCATTTCCGCATCCTGCGCGCCGTCAAGAACCGCTTCGGCCCGACCGATGAGATCGGCGTCTTCGAGATGACCGGATCGGGCCTGAGCGAGGTCTCCAACCCCTCCGAGCTGTTTCTCGGCGAGCGCAACGCCAACACGGCCGGCGCCGCCGTTTTCGCCGGCATGGAGGGCACGCGGCCGGTGCTGGTCGAGATCCAGGCGCTGGTCGCGCCGTCGGCGCTGGGCACGCCGCGGCGCTCCGTCATCGGCTGGGATACGAACCGGCTGGCCATGGTCATCGCGGTGCTCGAGGCTCATTGCGGCGTCCGCCTCGCCCAGCACGACGTCTACCTGAACGTCGCCGGCGGCCTCCGCATCACTGAGCCGGCCGCCGACCTCGCGGTCGTGGCGGCGCTCGTTTCCTCCCGCCTCAACACGCCGCTGCCGGTCGATTCCGTCTATTTCGGCGAGATCAGCCTCTCCGGCGCCGTCCGGCCGGTCTCGCACGCCCCGGCCCGGCTGAAGGAGGCCCAGAAACTCGGCTTCGCCAGGGCCTACATGCCCGCCGCCACGATCGGCAAGGAGGCGTCAGGCTTTCCCGGCCAGATCGGCGCGGTGCAGCTCGCCGATCTCGTCGCCGCCATTGCCGCCAGAAGCGGTGGAAAGCCGATGGACTAGGAATATATTCTGAGGACGATAAGCCGCCGGGGACGATGCTCCGACGCGGCGACGGAAATCACAGAATCGTGCTAGGCACGTTGATTATTCGCGGCCGCGCGGGGCAGGCCGCAGCAGATCGGGAAATCCCATGCCGGTTACGGTCCTCGATGCCATTGTCATCGTCGTCGTCCTGATTTCAGCGATTCTCGCCATGGTGCGCGGATTCGTGCGGGAGGTCCTCTCAGTCGCCTCCTGGGTGGCGGCCGCCGCGGCGGCTTATTTCTTCTACGGGCCTGTTGTTCCTCTCGTGAAACCCTATCTGGAGAGCAACACGGTGGCGACGATCGTCGCCGCCGCCGCGATCTTTTTCGTGGCGCTGATCGTTGCGAGCTACATCACGATGCGGATTTCGGATTTCGTCATCGACAGCCGGGTCGGCGCTTTTGACCGGATGCTCGGTTTCATATTCGGCGCGGCCCGCGGCGTGCTGCTTCTGGTCATCGCCCTCCTCTTCTTCAACTGGCTCGTCCCCAACCCGCCGGCATGGGTGGCGCAAGCCGGCTCGAAGCCCATCCTCGACGGCATTGGCTCACGGCTGATGGCGGCATTGCCGGAGGACGCCGAAGCGACGATTCTTCGCCATCTTCGTGGCGGAAACGACGGCCCAGGCGACGCCGCACCGCCGGCGGACGGCGTCGATGTGCCGCCGGCCGAGGAAGGCGCCGTGCCGGGCGATTCGAGCTATGGCACCGGCACCCGCGGCGGGCTTGACTCGCTGATCGAGAATACCGACGCAGTACCTCAATAAGGCGCGTCAGCGCCGCGACAGGAAGCTGATGATGGACGACTGGACCGGACTTCCATTCGACCCCTCGGACGACAAGCTCCGCGAGGAGTGCGGCGTTTTCGGTGTGTTCGGCCACCAGGACGCTGCCGCGTTGACCGTCCTCGGCCTGCACGCGCTCCAGCACCGCGGCCAGGAAGCGGCCGGCATCGTTTCCTATGACGGCGCCGATTTTCACGCCCAGCGCCATATCGGCCTGGTCGGCGATACCTTCACCGGCCGCGACGTGGTCGAGCAGTTGGGCGGCGACCGCGCCATCGGCCACAACCGCTATTCGACGCATGGCGGCTCGATCGAGCGCAACATCCAGCCGCTTTTCGCCGAATTCTCCGGCGGCGGCTTTGCCGTCGCCCATAATGGCAATCTCACCAACGCCATGACGTTGCAGGGCCGCCTGCAGCGGCGCGGCTCGATCTTCCAGTCGACCAGCGACACCGAGGTCATCCTCCACCTGATCGCCACCAGCGAGCGTAGCCGCCTCGTCGACAAGGTCATCGACGCCGTCGGCCAGGTCGAGGGCGCCTATTCGCTGGTCTGCCTGTCCGAGAAGAAGATGATCGGCTGCCGCGACCCGCTGGGCGTCAGGCCCCTGGTACTCGGCGATCTCGACGGCGCCGCGATCCTCGCCTCGGAGACCTGTGCGCTCGACATCATTGGCGCCCGCTTCGTCCGCGACATCGAACCCGGCGAGATGGTCATCATCACGTCGGAAGGTATCGAGAGCCGCCGCCCATTCCCGCCGGCCCGCTCGCGCTTCTGCGTCTTCGAATATGTCTATTTCGCCCGCCCCGATTCCCGCGTCGGCGGACGCGGCGTCTATGAGGTGCGCAAGAATATCGGCGCCGAGCTCGCCCGCGAGCATCCGGCCAATGCCGACCTCATCGTGCCGGTGCCGGATTCAGGCACGCCAGCCGCGATCGGCTTCGCCGAGGCCTCCGGCATTCCCTTCGATCTCGGCATTACCCGAAACCATTATGTCGGCCGGACCTTCATCGAGCCAACGGACGCCATCCGTGATATGGGCGTCCGTCTCAAGCACAATCCCAATCGCGACGTGATTGACGGCAAACGCATCGTGCTCGTCGACGACTCCATTGTCCGTGGCACGACTTCGCTGAAGATCGTGAAGATGATGCGCGAGGCCGGCGCCAAGGAAGTCCATATGCGCATCGCCAGCCCGCCGACGCAGGATTCCTGCTTCTACGGCGTCGACACGCCGGAGAAGTCGAAGCTCCTCGCCTCGCGGATGACGGTCGCGGAGATGGCTGACTACATCAAGGTCGACAGCCTCGGCTTCCTGTCGATCGACGGGCTCTACCGCGCCGTCGGCAAGCCCGGCCGCGACAACGCCCAGCCGCAATTCTGCGACGCCTGCTTTACGGGCGCCTATCCGACCGTCCTCACCGACCGCGACAACCGCGACAACAATGTCCGGCAACTCTCGCTTCTCGCCGAAGCGAGCTGAGCATGACCGATCTTTCAGGGCGTATCGCGCTCGTCACCGGCGCATCCCGCGGCATCGGCCGTGCCGCCGCGTTGGCCCTGGCCACGGCGGGCGCGCATGTCATCGCCGTGGCGCGGACCACCGGCGGCCTCGAAGAGCTTGACGACGATATCCGCAAGGCCGGCGGCGCCGCGACGCTGGTCCCGCTCGACCTCAAGGACGGCGCTGGCATCGACCGGCTCGGCGGCGCCATCTATGAGCGCTGGCGCAAGCTCGACATCGTCTTCGCCAATGCGGCGGTGCTGGGCGCCATCACGCCCCTCGCCCATCTCGAGCCGAAGCTTGTCGACGATGTCATGGCGGTCAACGTCACCGCCAATCTCCGGCTCCTCCGCTCGCTCGATGCGCTCATCCGCGCCTCCGACGCCGGCCGCGTCCTCTTCATGAGCTCCGGCGCCGCGGCGACATGCCCGCCCTACTGGGGCATCTATTCGATCTCGAAGGCGGCTCTCGAAGCGCTCGCCCGCACCTATGCGGCCGAGACCCGCCAGTCGAATGTCCGCGTCAACATCTTCAATCCCGGCGCGACACGCACAAGGATGCGCGCCGCGGCGATGCCGGGTGAGAATCCCGAAACGCTGAAGCCGGCCGAAGAGCTGACGGCCGACATCGTCAGGATGCTGTCGCCGGACTTCACCGAGACCGGCACGCTCTTCGATTTCCCGACGCGCCAATCGACGGCGCTGGTCGCGAAGTAGCGCCTACTTCTTTTTATCCTCGAAGGGATTCTCGCCCTTGCGCAGCGTCAGCCGGATCGGCGTGCCCGGCAGGTCGAAATCCTCGCGGACGGAATTGACGAGATAGCGCCGCCAGGCGTCGGGCAATGCCTCCGGACGCGAGCAGAAGGCGATGAAAGACGGCGGCCGGGCCTTCGCTTGCGTCAGGTAACGGATCTTGATGCGCCGCCCGGAGACCGCCGGCGGCGGATGGCGCTCGATGATCTTCTCCAGCCAGCGATTGAGCTTCGAGGTCGAAACCCGCCTGTTCCAGATCTCATGAGCCCGCAGCACCTGCTCCATCAGCCGGTCTAGCCCTTCGCCTGTCAGACCCGATACCGGCACCAGGGCGACGCCACGGATCTGCGGCAGCAGGCGCTCGGCGCGCTCGCGGATCGAGGCGAAGGTCTTCTGCCGGTCGTCGACAAGGTCCCATTTGTCGATCGCGATGACGATGGCCCGGCCCTCGCTCTCGACGAGATCGGCGATCTGCAAATCCTGCTTCTCGAAAGGCGACAGGGCGTCGAGCACCAGCACGACGATCTCGGCAAAACGGATGGCACGGAGCGCATCGCCGACCGCAAGCTTCTCGAGCTTGGTCTGGACGTTCGCCTTGCGGCGCATGCCGGCCGTATCGAACAGACGGAAATCGCGGTCGCGCCAGCGCCAGTCGACGGCGATGGAATCGCGCGTCAGGCCGGCTTCCGGCCCGGTGAGCAGGCGATCCTCGCCGATCATCCGGTTAATCAGCGTCGACTTGCCGGCATTCGGCCGCCCGACCACGGCGATCTTGATGCCACGTCCGGGCGCGTCGTCATCCTCCTCGTCCTCGTCCGATGGCGCCTCGTCGTCAACGACGGCGACGATCGCATCCTGAAGGTCGCTCATGCCCTGGCCATGCTCGGCGGAGATCGCCACCGGCTCGCCGAGGCCGAGCGAATAGGATTCGAAGAAGCCGCCCTCGCCCGCCTTGCCCTCGGCCTTGTTGGCGACAAGCACGACGGGCTTGCCGCCCCGGCGGAGAAGCTCGGCAAAATGCGAATCGAGCGGCGTGATGCCGGCGCGCGTATCGATCATGAATAGCGATAGGTCGGCCTCGGCGATCGCCGCCTCGGTCTGCGCCGTCATGCGGCCGGCCAGCGTTTCCGGACCGGCCTCGTCAAGGCCGGCGGTATCGATGGCCGTAAAGCGGAGGTCGGCGATGCGCGCCTCGCCCTCACGCCTGTCGCGGGTGACGCCGGGCTGGTCGTCGACCAGCGCAATGCGCTGCCCGACGAGTCGGTTGAACAGCGTCGACTTGCCGACATTCGGACGGCCGACGATGGCGATGCGTAGGTGGCGGCGCTTGGCCGGCATGAATCATCTCCGGAGGTCGGCCCTCCGGCCAACCAAGAATGGCGGTAGAACTCTAGCTTCCGCCGCCGGCCTCCGGCGCCGGCGCAGGCTCCGGATCGCCGAGGCGCGCGCGGATGAGGCCGAGCATGAACTGGGCGCGGGACTGAAGATCGGCGGGCTTCTCCTGGTCCTCCGCGATCTCATCGTAATATTTGCGAGCACCGGCGAGGTCGCCGGTACGCCAGGCAGCGAGGCCGAGAATCTCGCGGGCCGAGTGCCGCCATGGATTGCCGGTCGCCGCGAGGTCGCCGACGCGCGCGGTGAGATCGGCGACGCTGGCCGTATCGACGAGAAGCAGGGCGGCGCGGAGCCGGGCAAGGTCGCGGACGAGAGCCGGCGCGCTGCTCTTGGCGATGGCATCGAAATCGGCCACCGCGCCATCGCGATCACCGGCCGTTGCCTTTTCGGAGGCCACCCGGAAGGTCGCCAGCATCGGATATTGGCCGCTGCCGTCGGCCATGATGGCCGTCAGCGCGGCCGAAGCCGCCTGATGGTCGCCGGCCGTGGCGAGGTCGAGGGCGGCGATGAACCGGTCGCCGGTCGCCTGCGCCTCATGCTCGCGCCAATATTCGAAGAGCCGCCAGCCCGCGGTCCCGACGACGATCAGGATGGCAGCGACGATCACATAGGTCCCGAACCGGTCCCAGAGCCGCTTGTAGCGTTCGTGGCGGAGGTCTTCGTCGACCTCGCGGAAGATATCAGTCATGACGCCTCACCCGGCAACAGAAGACCGGTGGCGCAAGAGCAGCCCTGCCGGTCGGCACCATATACAGACCGGCCTTCGGCCATGCAAATTCAGGCCTTTGGCTTGTAAACATTGTCGCTGGACGGGAAGGTCCGCGCCCGCACCTCTTCCGCATAGGCCCGGACCGATTCCTCGATATGGGCGCTGAGGCTGCCGAAGCGGCGGACGAACTTGGGAACCTTGGGGCTGAGCCCCAGCATGTCCTCCAGAACCAGGATCTGGCCGTCGCAATCCGCCGAGGCGCCGATGCCGATCGTCGGCACCGCGACCTTCCTGGTGATCTCGCCGGCAAGGGTCTCGACTATGCCTTCGAGCACGATGGCAAAAGCGCCGGCTTCCGCGATTGCCACGGCATCGTCGGTAACGGCGGCGGCGCTTTCCGCGTCGCGCCCCTGCACCTTGAAGCCGCCCATCGTGTTGAAGGATTGCGGCGTCAGGCCGACATGGCCCATCACCGGCACGCCGCGCTGGGAAAGGAAGCGGACCGTTTCGGCCATGTGCCGGCCGCCTTCCATCTTGATGGCGCCGCAGCCGGTCTCCTTCATGACCCGCGCCGCCGAACGGAAGGCCGCCTGCGGGCTTTCCTCATAGCTGCCGAACGGCAGGTCGACGACCACAAGCGCCCGCTTCGAGCCGCGCATGACCGCCTGCCCCTGCAGGATCATCATGTCGAGGGTCACCGGCACGGTCGTCTCCAGCCCGTGCATGACCATGCCGAGCGAGTCGCCGACCAGGATGAAATCGACGAAGGAATCGATGATTGCCGCGGTATGGGCATGATAGGCGGTCAGCGAGACGACCGGTTGCCCCCCCTTGCGGTTGCGGATGTCGATCGCCGTCAGGCGGCGGGAAATGATCTCTGCAGACACTGACGCTTACCTTTCCGCGAAGCGGCCGGACCGGGCTCCATCGCCCGATATTGGCTGCCCCCAACTTTCGTGGCTCTTAAATAGCACGATTGCCTAAGATTTGCCTCACCAACTGTTGAGGGGCGCTTACTCGCCGTTCACAAAATCCGTGGTATCGTTCGACCATTAAAGGAAAGGGTCATCGGTTGGGTTACCGGCGGAAAAATGGGGCTGAATCAATGAAAACGCTCGCTTTTGCGGTCGCCGTCGTGGCCGCCCTCTGTACGGCCGTTCCGGCCTCCGCCGGCACCGTCGTCGCCCAGATCGACGTCTCCACCCAGCGCATGACCGTCAAGGTCAACGGCAAGACCGCCTACAACTGGTCGGTCTCCACCGCCCGCCAGGGCTATCGCACCCCGATCGGCTCGTTCCGCCCGAAGCGGCTCGAAAAGATGTGGTATTCGACGATCTACGACAACGCCCCGATGCCCTATTCGATCTTCTTCCTGGGCGGCTACGCGGTCCACGGCACCAACGCCACCGGTCGTCTCGGCATGCCGGCCTCGCATGGCTGCGTCCGCCTCGCCACCGGCAATGCGGCGCGCCTGTATTCGCTCGTCCGTCAGCATGGCATGGGCAATATGCGGATCGTCGTTACTCGCTAGTTCAATCACGGAGCTTTCGATGCGTTCGCGGCTAGGCGGATCTCCTCTGCGTGCTGGTTTCCTGGCGCTGCTCATCGCCGGATTCGGCGGCGCCGCTCATGCGGAGATGGCGGCGGAGATGCGCGTCGCGAGTCTCGACATCGCCGGCCTCCGGGAGACCACCTCGGAGGCTCCCGGCAAGCAGGTCATCGCGCGCGTCGATCTCTCCGAGCAGAAGATGCGCGTCTATCTCGGCACCGAGCTGGTGCATGAGTTCGACGTCTCGACCGGGCGGAAGGGCTACGGTACGCCGACCGGCCGCTACCAGGTGCAGTGGACGCATCCGAAATGGTATTCGCGCAAATACGACATGGCGCCGATGCCCTATTCGGTCTTCTTCCACGGCGGCTACGCGGTCCACGGCACCACGGCGGTCAGCCGCCTCGGCCGCACGGCCTCGCATGGCTGCGTCCGGCTCGCGCCGAAGAACGCCAAGCTCTTCTACCAGCTGGTTCGCGCCAGCGGGAACGAGAACACGCTGGTCAGCATCGTCCGCTGATCGGCGTTGAAATACGGGCATTGGTCCGGTCGGTGGACCGACCATAGGGCGCGGCATTCCAAATCAAAAGCGACGATCTGCGGTGGCGGCCAAGCCACCGCTGCGATTTCCTATGGGAATCCGGGCTCGTTAACACCTGTGACGGGGATCACTGCGGGGCGGGTCGTGGGCACGTAGAACGCTCTCACGAACAACGCACACGGCGCTTCCGGCGCCGACCCCGAAAGAGCGATGCCATGAACACGCTGACCAAGATCGCCGCCGCCGCCCTCCTGATGCTCGGCCTCGGCGCCACCCCGTCGGAAGCCGGCCCCTTCTCGAGCTTCCGCGCCATGATCTCCGGCGCCCCCTCGGTCACCGCCACGGTGTCGATCTCTGATCAGCGCATGACCCTCAAGGTCGTCGACAAGCAGGGTACCGCCCAGACCTTTGTCTGGAAGGTCTCGACCGGCAAGTCGGGCTTCGAGACGCCGACCGGCGCCTACAACCCGACCCGGCTGTCGATCGACCACCGCTCCAAGACCTATGACGACGCCCCGATGCCCTTCGCCGTGTTCTTCACCGGCGGCTATGCGGTGCATGCCACCGACGCCGTTGGCCGCCTCGGCAAGCCGGCCTCGCATGGCTGCGTCCGCCTCGCCAAGGCCAATGCCGCCATGT
>CAMCWB010000025.1 GCA_945882315.1 Bauldia litoralis
TCGCCTACAATCTTCGACGGGCAATCGTCCTCGCCGCCTGAGCCGGCTTCCACCGCAAGCCCGCCCACCTGCAAATCATCGCCCGCACCATCAACTACCCAAATCCACGCAAGACCTCGCGTTGCGCAAAGGTCTCCACAGGGAGAGGGGCGTCCGCCACCGGTCACTGCTTGCTCTGATACTCGAAGAACCATTTCTGGTTCAGCTTCTCGATCGTGCCGTCCTCGGCCATCGCGAGGATCGCGGCATTGACCGGGCCGACCAGGTCGGAGCCCGGCGTGAAGATGAAACCGAATTCATCGGTACCGAGCGGCTCGCCGATGATCTTGAAGGAATCCGGCGAGGCGCCCATGTAGCCCTTGGCCGAGGCGGCATCCATCAGGACCGTGTCGACGTCGCCGGTCTTCAGCGCCTGCACCGAGGCGCCGAAGGTGTCGAAGAGCTTGATGCGCGGGTTCTGCTCGTTGCCGTCGAGGAGATTGTAGACGGCGGCGTAGAAATTGGTGGTGCCGGCCTGCGCGCCGACCAGGAAATCCTCGCTCTCGGCGAAGGATTCGGCTTCGGTGAAGCGCTCCTCGTCGGCGCGGACCAGCATGAACTGCTCCGACTTCATGTAGGGATCGGAGAAATCGACCTGCTTCCGGCGCTCGTCATTGATCGTGATGCCGTCCATGCCGACATCGTACTGGCCCTGCCGGATCGCCTCGATCATCGTGTCCCAGCTCGCGAGGTTCCATTCGACCTTGAGGTTCAGGCGCTTGGCGATCTCGTTGAAGGCGTCATATTCCCAGCCGATTCCCTCGCCGCTCTTGGGGTCGGCAAAATTGAGCGGCGTATAGGCGTTCTCGGTCACGGCCTTGATCGTGCGGCCGCCGAGATCGGGCAGATCCTGTGCGAGGGCCGGGCCGGCAAGCAATGCGACGGCGGCGGTAAGAGCGAGGTTGACGAGCTTCATCGAGACTCTCCGGGCTGAGCCATTTCCCGCGAAGTCTAGCCCGCCGCATCGGGCTTGACGAGATCAGCGGATAAGCCGCGTCCAGGCCCGCGCGATGGCAAGGCCGGTGCTGTCGGCCTGCGGCCCGCTCAGTGCCGCTTCCGCAGCACTCCGCTCCGCCCAATCCGGCGCATAGGCGGCGATCTCGGCGGCAAAATATCCGTTCCACATATCGACAACTTTCCGGTCCGCCTCGAAATGGAACTGGATGCCGTAGACGGCGCGGCCGATGCGGAATGCCTGGATGGGGGTCCGGTTGCTTGTCGCCAGATGCGCGGCGCCCGGCGGCAGGGTGAAGGTGTCGACATGCCAGTGGAAGATGGGGCCGCCCTCGCCCAACGCGGCGACGACGGGATCGGCCTTGCCGGCTTCCGTCGGGCGTACCTCATGCCAGCCGAACTCGATCGGCCGGTCGAGGAGGTTGGTGGCGCCATGGCCGCGCGCCACGAGCTGCGCGCCGAGGCAGATGCCGAGCACCGCCTTGTCGGCTTCGCCGAAGCTTTTGGTCAGCCCCGCGAGCTTCGGCAGCCAGGGCGAATCCTCGTCGTCGACGGCGCTCTGGCCGCCGCCCAGCACGACCAGCGCATCGTGATTGTGATGGTCATCGGGCACGGCGTCGCCGGCGAAAGCGCGGCGAACATCGATCTCGGCGCCGGCTTCGGCAAGCGCCGTCCCGACCTGGCCCAGCGGCGTGCCGGCGAAATTTTCGATGACGAGGACGCGCATGCAAATCCGTTGCAGCACAAGGTGTTTCGACTTGCTAGCATGCCACCCGGCCGACGGGAACAGGGATCGATTCATGCTGCTTGGCGAGGCGAAAACACCGGACGAGATGCGCCTCTACGCGATCGGCGACGTGCATGGCTGCGACGACCTTCTTGCCGCCCTGCATGACAGGATCGACCAGGATCTGGCGCTCCGCCCGATCGAGGACCACCGCATCATCCATCTCGGCGATTATATCGACCGGGGACCAAACTCCGCAGCGGTGATCGAGCGCCTCGTCGCGCTTTCGGCGAAAGACGATCGCGTCCTCTGCCTTCGTGGCAATCACGAGTCGATGTTCCTGGATTTCCTCGGCGACCCGATGGAGGGTGGCCAGCCGTTCCTGCGCAATGGCGGCATGGAGACGCTCGCCTCCTACGGGGCGTCGCTCGGTCGCGGCTTTGCCTCGATGCGCGACCTCATCGGCCTCGTCTATGAGACATTGGCGATCCTTCCGGTCGAGCACCGGCAATTCATCGCCAGATTGCCCGCTTCGTTTCGCTTCGGCGATTTCTTCTTCTGCCACGCCGGCATCAGGCCTGGAGTCCCGCTCGACGAGCAGGACACTCACGACCTGACCTGGATCCGCGAACCGTTTCTTTCCAGCAACGCGGATCTCGGCGCTGTCGTCATCCACGGCCACACGCCGGTAAAAACGCCGGATGTCCGTCCGAACCGGATCAATATCGATACCGGCGCCGTCCTCGGCGGCCCGCTCACCTGCATCGTGCTGGAGGGACGGGACTATAGGTTTTTGTAAAATCAGACGCCCTCCCACCGTCGTCATTCCGGCGAAAGCCGGAATCCATGCCGAGTATCGGAGCGTTCCGAAGGATGGATCCCGGCGTTCGCCGGGATGACGAGACCTGAGGATATGGTCCCGGCGCAGGATCAAGCCAATCGCTTCGCAATCAGCGCCGGCGGCGGAAAAAGGCATCCAGCCGCCGCGCCGCGGCAGCATATCCCTTTCTTTTTCCGGCAGGCGTGTGACGCCATCGCGACGTCTGGTCGCCTCCTGTCCACAGCCGGTGACGAATGAATTGATCGCGACCGAGATCGCCAACTCTTTCCGGCAGATCAATTCTCTTCCCAATACCTATGCAGCGAAATTTTCTCCGCTGACCAGATACAACGCGACATTCGTCCTTTTAATCACGACTAAGTTGATAGACTTTATCGTTATAAGGAGAGCGTCGTGATCGAGACCGCAAAAATAGACCTCCGCATCGACCGGCACAGCTTTCCCGTTCGCGACAAAATGGGTGGCCCGGCCTACGAATTCACCGCGATCCGCGGCGTGCACCTCAGCATCGCGGCCGGCGAGTTCTTCACGATCGTTGGCCCGAGCGGCTGCGGCAAAACCACGATCCTCGATATCCTGGCGGGCCTGACCGAACCGACGGAGGGCTCGCTCAAGATCGACGGCGTCGAAGTCCGCGGACCGAGCCTGTCGCGCGGCATCGTCTTTCAGCAATATGCCCTGCTTTCCTGGCGCTCGGCGCTGTCCAATATCGAATTTTCGCTCGAAGCCAAGGGCGGCCTGTCGCGTCGCGAGCGACGCGACAGAGCCCGGGCGGTCATCTCGCTGATCGGCCTGGATGGCTTCGAGGACCGCTATCCGCACGAATTGTCGGGCGGCATGAAGCAGCGCGTCGCGATTGCGCGAAGCCTGGTCTACGAGCCCGACATCCTGCTGATGGACGAGCCCTTCGGGGCGCTCGACGCTCAGACCCGCGAACTGCTCCAGGAAGAGCTGTTGACGCTCTGGCGCCGCACCGGCGCGACGATCGTCTTCATCGCCCATTCGATCGAGGAAGCCGTCTATCTCGGCGGGCGTGTCGCCGTCATGACCTCGCGACCCGGCCGCATCAAGGCGCTGGTCGACATCGATCTCCCGGCCGCCACCGCCGGCGAAGACATCCGCACCTCACCGGACTTCAGCCGATACCGGCATGAGATCTGGAATCTCATCCAGCACGAGCGCGTGCGCAGCCAGGAACTCGAACGGCTGTCCGCCTGACAACCGAAAGATCAAAAAGGAGCCGTCATGACTATTTCGATCCACAGGCTGGGCCGCTCGTTCGGCGCGGCGCTGGCGCTGGCAATCGGTACCCTCGGCGCGTCCGCGCAGGAGACCCCCGCCAAGGCGCCGGACCTCGAAGTTTCGGTCATTCGCTACCTGTCGAGCTCGGGAGCGGACGTCAATCCGCTGGAGCTGGCCGACGCGCTGGGCTATCTCGCACCGCTCAAGCTTGAAAGACTGGGCGAGGCACAGGGCGGTCCCGCCGCGCTGCAGACGCTGGCCACCGGCCAGACCGACATCGCCTCGGCCTTCAACGGCGCCATCCTCAATATCGTGGCGGCGGGCGCGCCGATCACCTCGGTGATCAGTTGGCGGGGCACCAACGAGCTGACCTCGCCCGGCATCTACGCACTGGAAAACGGCGGCATCGACAGCGCCCGCGACCTGATCGGCAAGAGCCTCGGCGTCAACACGCTGGGCGCCAACCAGGAGGCAGTCTCCAACATCTTCCTGGCAAAGGGCGGCCTGTCCCACGAGGAAATCAAGCAGGTCACCTACGTCCCCCTCCCCACGCCGAATCTCGAACAGGCATTGCGCAACGGTCAGGTCGCCGCCGTCAGCCTCGGCTTCAGCTTCCGCGATGCGGCGCTCGCCCGAGGCGGCATCAAGGCGCTCGCCCGCAATGTCGATCTCCTCGGCGTCTACAGCGACAACACCGGCGTGCTGGCCAACGCCTTCATCGAGAAGAACCCGAACACGACACGCCATCTCGTCGCCGACGTCGCGCGGGCCATCGCCTGGGCTCAGGAGCGCGAGGAGGCGGGCAAGCGCGAAGAAGTCATCGATCTCTACCGCAAATATCTTACCGCCACCGGCCGCGGCGATGGCGTCGCGCCGCTCGACTATTGGCTGAGCCTCGGCATCGCGACGGAAGGCGGCTGGATCCGCCGCGAGGAGTTCGAGATGTGGATCGACTGGCTCGACCAGCGTGGCGAGGTCGATGCCAAGGCCCTCGACCTGTCGAAGATCTACACGAACGAATTCAATCCCTATTGGGACGGCAAGGGTGACGGGAGGGCGTGCCGTGAACTCTGCAGTCACCTCGCAACCGGCTCTCGGGGCCAACGCAATCGACGGCGGCCGAATTGGCCTTCGCGGCCTCAGCCCGATCGGCGATCGACTTCGCCGCATCACCCTCGCCGCCGCACTGCGGACCGTCGGCGCCCTGGCCTGGAGAAGCGCATCGCTGGCGCTGGTCCTGCTTGTGTGGGAGGTGCTGCCGCGCACCGGTGTCGTCGACCGGGTCTGGTTCCCGCCCTTGTCGCAGGTGCTGGGCGTCACCTGGCAAATGGCATCGACCGGCGAGTTGCAGAACCATATCGGCGCCAGCCTGCAGCACTCGGCGATCGGCTTCTCGCTCTCCGTTCTGGTCGCGGTACCGCTCGGTCTGACGATCGGATGGTATGCGCCGGTGCGCAGTTTCCTGTCGTCGCTCCTGGAATTCTTCCGCAACACGTCGTCGCTCGCGCTGCTGCCCGTCTTCATTCTCTTCCTCGGCATCGGCGAGACGTCGAAGATCGGCATCGTGGTCTTCGCCTGCTTCTTTCCGGTCCTCCTCAACACGATCAGTGGCGTCACCGGCGTCGATCCGCTGCTGATCAAATCGGCGCGTTCACTGAACCTGTCGCCACCGGCGATCTTCGCCAAGATCATTCTGCCCTCGGCGGTGCCTTCCGTTTTCACCGGCCTCCGGCTCGCGGCGGAAAGCTCGATTCTGGTTCTCATCGCCGCCGAGATGGTCGGGGCGACGCGCGGGTTGGGCTTCCTGATCAACTACGCCCAGTTCAACTTCCTCATACCGAAGATGTATGCCGGCATTCTCACCATCGCCGTCATCGGTCTCATCCTGAATTACAGCCTGGTCGCGGTGGAGCGGCGGCTGTCCCGGTGGCGCGTCCCGGTCTCGCAAGCCTGACCGGCGCCATCCCATCACGCACTCAGCAGAGGAGCAGAAAAATGACCGCACGACCCCGTCAACTGCATTTCAACGTGCATGTCAGCACCGGCGGCAATCATGAAGGCGCCTGGCGTCATCCGAAGTCGGATCCGGTGCGGCTCAGCGAGCTCGCCTATCACAAGAAGATCGCC
Organism: Bauldia litoralis; assembly: GCA_945882315.1. Taxonomy (GTDB): domain Bacteria; phylum Pseudomonadota; class Alphaproteobacteria; order Rhizobiales; family Kaistiaceae; genus CAMCWB01. The sequence goes on from CAMCWB010000025.1 coordinate 5,931, forward strand.
GACATTGCCGAGCGGGGCAAGCTGGATGCGATTTTCTACGGCGACTCGCCGGCGCTTTCGAATGCGATCAGGCTGCGGCCGGTCGAGCAGCTCGACCCGATCGCGCGCATCGGAGCGCTGAGCGCCATCACCGGCAATATCGGTCTCGCCGTGACGCTCTCGACGACCTTCAACGAGCCCTACAATGTGGCGCGCAAGGTCGCTTCGCTGGATCATCTCAGCGGCGGTCGCGTCGGCTGGAACATCGTCACAACGAGCAGCGAGAGCGCAGCGCGGAATTTCGGCCTCGACGGATTCCTCGCCCACGCCGAGCGTTACCGCCGCGCCGACGAGTTCGTCGACGTCGTCCGCAAGCTCTGGGATAGCTGGGAGCCGGATGCGATCCTCGACGACCGCAAGGGCGGTGTCTATGCGGATGACTCGCGCATCCACCCGATCAGCCATGAAGGCGAATTCTTCAAGGTGCGCGGCCCCCTGAATGTGCCGGCGTCGCCGCAAGGGCGGCCAGTACTGATCCAGGCCGGCTCATCGGATGTCGGCAAGGATTTCGCAGCCCGCCATGCCGAGGTCGTCTTCACCGCGCAGCGGACGCTCGAGGACGGCCAGAATTTCTATGCCGATCTCAAGCAGCGCGCGGCACGCAAGGGCCGCGATGCCGAGCGCTTCAAGATCGTCGTCGGCATCAGCCCGATCATCGGCGGCACCGAAGCAGAGGCGCAGAAGCTGGCGGATGAGCTCGAAGAGCTCACCGCGCCGGAATACGGCCTGCAGCAGCTCCGCAACACGACCGGCATCGATCTTTCGGGCTACCCGCTCGACGGCCCGGTTCCCCTCGACGCCTTCGCCAGCATCGAATCCTTCGAAGGGCACAAGAGCCGGTCGGCCCTGATCCGCACCCTCTCGGAGCGTGAAGGCGTCACTTTGCGGCAATTGCTGTACCGCCTGGCGGGAGCGCGCGGGCACCAAACGCTGGTCGGCACGCCGGAACAGGTCGCCAGCCGGATCGAGGAGTGGTTCCTCAACGGCGCCGCCGACGGCTTCAACTTCATGCCTGCCTATCTGCCCGGCAGCCTCGTGGATTTCGTCGATGGCGTCATCCCGATCCTCCAGCAGCGCGGTCTTTTCCGGAAGGAATATGAGGGCAAGACGCTGCGCGACCACTACGACCTGCCTATCCCGGAAAACGAATACGCGTCCACGAAGGCCGCGGCGTAGGGGAGCAAGGGCGCGCAAACGCGATGCCTGCGCGTCGCTTCCGCGAAAATAGAAGGTGGGCGCGGCCTCCGGCCTTTGCCCACCTTGCGAAGCAGAGTTTTGGTCGCCGCTCTAAGCCGCCACGGAGGCCGGCACCGAGAGGTTGTCGAGCGAGGACACGATGTGCTCGGCGAGCTTTTCGACGAGCGCCGAGGACGGCCGGTTCCAGGAGCGCAGGATGCCGATCTCGCAGGTCGGCAGCCGCGGGAAGCCCTCCGCCTCGCTGAGAACGCGCATGCCCGGCCGCAGCGCCGATTCGGCGAGCACCGTCACGGCGAGGCCGGCCAGGACCGCCGCCGAGATCGCGCCGGCATTGGCGCTCTGGTAGAGGACGCGATATTTGCGGCCCGCCGCGGTGAGAGCGTCGACAGCCGAACTCCGCCAGATGCAGGGCGGCTTGAACAGCGCCAGCGGCAGGATCGCCTCCTCCGCCGCGCAATGCTGGCTCGACGCCACCCAGAGCAAGGGCTCCTTGCGGATGATCTCGACCGGCCCCTCGCCGCAATAGGTGACGATGGCGAGGTCGACATCGCCGGTCCGCGCCAGCTTCAGGAGCTCCGTCGAGGGCTCGCAGACGACGGCGACTTCGACGCGCGGATTGGAGCGCGAGAAGCGCGCCAGCACCTCGGGCAGGAAGCGATCGGCATAGTCGTCCGGGAGACCGAGGCGGACATTGCCGGAAAGCTCGCCCTCGTCGAAGGCGGCGACCGTCTCCTCCGAAAGCCGCACCATGCGGCGGGCGTAGCCGAGAAGCCGCTCGCCGTCCTCGGTCAGTTTCGAGGCGCGGCCGTCGCGCGCAAAGATCGGCTTGCCGAGCCGCTCCTCAAGCCGCCGCATCTGCATCGAGACCGCCGACTGGGTTTTGAACACGACCTCCGCGGCGCGGGTGAAACTGCCGGTTTCGACGATCGCGACAAAGGTCTTCAACTGGTCAAGATCGAGCATATTGGCTATTTTCGCCACTCCGTCCGTTCATAACCAAAACAGATGATGGATATTAGAAACATTCGTTGGAATGATCAATGGCTGTGGAGCATGTAGATGGCGTCACAAGAATCTGACCCGGCCGTTGCCTCCAGACATGGCGGACGGAACGGCCACCACCGAAGGAGAGACTGCCATGGCCACCACCGAATTCGACGTTTCGCAGCTTCGCAGTTCCGCCCGGGAAAGGGTCGTCGCCGCCACAGCGACCGCCTTTGCCCGCATGATCGGGACATGGCGCGCCATGCGGAATCGCCGCGTGGTGGCCCAGCTTCTCGATTGGGACTCCGCCATGCTGAAAGATATCGGCCTGACGACGGGCGACGTGCGCTCGGCGATGTCCGGGCCGCTTCTCGAAGACCCGTCCTACCGCCTGAGCGTGCTCTCCGTGGAACGGCGCGCTTCGCTCCGGGCGGCGGCGCGGGAGCGGCTGGCCCTTGCCGCGAGCCCGAAGGTCGTGCCGATCCGCACCGCGCGGCAGGCGCGGGTCCGGCTTCTCGAAATTTAGCGTCTCAGCTTCGCCGGCGCGCTCGCCCCCAACTGCGCCGGCCCTCTGGCCCGCCCCCCAAAGGGGCGGGCTTTTTTTTTTACCCTCTCCCATGGGGAGAGGGCCGCCGCGCTTGGCGACGCAGGAGCCTTAGCGAGGCGGGGTGAGGGGTTCAGGCGCTGCGATTGGCTTCAGGCAGCGAGGCTTGGAGCCGTAAACACCTGCCCCAACCCCTCACCCTTCTCGCCTAAATTCGCTGCGCTCATTAAGGCTCAAAGCCCTCTCCCTATGGGAGAGAGTAGTAAGACCTAATGCGCCATCAGCACCGGGATCGTCATCGACTTCAGGATGCTGGCCGTCGTGCCGCCGAGGATGAATTCTCGGATGCGGCTGTGGCCGTAGGCGCCCATCACCAGCCAGTCGCCGCCGATCTCCTGGGTGAAGCCGATCAGCGTCTGCCCGATGCCGGACGGCTTGCGCACGATGGTGCGGACGGTCACGTCGAAGCCGTGGCGGGCGAGATAGGTCGCCGCATCGGCGCCGGTCATGTCGGCGCGGCGCTTGCCGTCCTCGACGACGACGACCGTCACCTGCTTGGCGAGTTGCAGCAGCGGCAGCGCGGCGCGCATGGCGCGGGCCGCCGTGCTGCCGCCGTTCCAGGCGACCACGGCGTGGTCGGGCTTGAACTCGGACGGGCCGGCATGGGGAACGAGCAGGGTCGGCACCGAGGCCTGGAACATGACCGCCTCGGTCAGCACCTCGCGCAGCGGCTCGCGCTGGTCGGGATTGTCCTGGCCGATGACGACGAGGTCGGTCAGCTTGCAATGGTCGATGATGCCGCCGAAGCCGTCGCCGACCATGACGTCGGAGACCCGTGTCTCGACCGGCAGGCCGGCCGTGCCTGCAATCGCCTCGAAGGCCTCCGCCGCCTCCTTGGCTTCGGTCATCGCCTGCTCGCGTGCCGAGACCATGAAATCGGTCGGGATCGGCGCCGCCATCGAATAGGCCGGCGTGATCGGATCATAGGCGAGCGCCAGCCCGGTCAAATGCGAGCCGACCCGGGTCGCCAGGTCGACGGCGAATCGCGCCGAATTGCGTTGCCCGGCAAGGTCGACGACGACCAGCATGTCCCGGATCAGAGATTTTTGTGACGTCGTCATCGAACGATCCTCCGCTTGATGCGGACGCCTTGACGGCGCCTCCCCCACATCGCCTCGCGTAAGCTCAAGTCGCGACGTCTATCGCTTCAGTAACCGTGGCGCCGAAAGACCTCGTCGATATCACCCTGCCAGTCCGTCTTATACTCGCGCAAGAGCCGTTCGGCCTCTGTCTCGCCGGAAGCGACGATCTCCTCCAGCGAGCGGAGGAAAAGCGTCTCATCCCTACCGCTCTCGTTGACGTGTTTGCGGCGGGCGAGGCCGTCCTTGGCCAGCGCCACGATCTGGCGCGCGATATCGAGCACCGTCCCGCCCCGGAAAGGCGTCTTTAAGGCAGACTTCGGCACGGCGACGCGCAGCGCCTGGCGCTCCGCCTCGGTCCAGTCCTTGACGATCTCCCAGCAGGCGTCGAGCGCGACGCCGTCATAGAGAAGCCCGACCCAGAGCGCCGGCAGCGCGCAGATGCGGTTGCCCGGCCCGCCATCGGCGCCGCGCATCTCGAGATAATTCTTGAGGCGGACCTCGGGAAAGGTCGTCGAGAGATGGTTCTTCCAGTCGGACAGCGTCGCATATTCGCCGGGCAGCGCCGCCAGGCGGCCGGCCATCAGGTCGCGGAAGGATGCACCGGCGACGTCGTGATAGGTTTCGCCGCGCTTGACGAAATACATGGGCACGTCGAGTGCCCAGTCGACATAGCGCTCGAAGCCGAAGCCCGCCTCGAAGGCGAAAGGCATCATGCCGGTACGGTCATTGTCGGTATCGAGCCAGACGGCCGAGCGCCAGGAGAGATAGCCGTTGGGCTTGCCTTCGAGGAAAGGCGAATTGGCGAAGAGCGCCGTCACGATCGGCTGCAGGGCGACGCCGACGCGGAGCTTGCGCACCATGTCGGCCTCAGACGAGAAGTCGAGGTTCGCCTGGATGGTGCAGGTCCGGTACATCATGTCGAGGCCGAGATTGCCGACCTTCGGCATGTAGCGCGACATGATCGCATAGCGCGATTTCGGCATGACCGGCGTTTCGGCGCGGGTCCATTTCGGCGAGGCGCCGAGGCCGAGGAAGCCGATGCCGAGCGGCGTCGCGCATTCGCGTACCTGGGCGAGATGGCCGTTCACCTCACGGCAGGTCTGGTGGATCGTCTCCAGCGGCGCGCCGGACAATTCGAACTGACCGCCGGGCTCCAGCGATATCGCGCCGAGCCCGGTCGGGTCGGTCAGCCCGATGATCGCGTCCTTGTCCATGATCGGATGCCAGCCGAGAAGACCTTCCATGGCCTCCAGCAGGCGCTTGATGCCGCGCGGCCCCTCATAGGGAACCGGCGCAAAGTCCTTGAGGTAGAAGCCGAACTTCTCATGCTCGGTGCCGACCCGCCACTCGCTGGCGGGCTTCGAGCCGGAAGCAACGAATTCCACGAGCTGATCGCGGGATTCGATCGGCGTCGCATCAGTGGCGTCGCGGGCCATAGTCAGGCTTTCAAGAGCGGCGGGGCGGCGACATTGGCCCAACGCCATGCCGGACGGAAGACCGATCCCTGCTTTTTCCGGCATTGCTGTAGCGGCCGGCTGCCCGCCGGGCAATCATCGCTCATTCGCCCGTCTCCCCCTTATTCCTTGCCGGGAGCATATGGGCGCGGCGGCTGGTTTCGCCAGTCCCCCAGAGTTGCCTGGACGATGGCCAGGGCCGCGACGGCGGCGGTGTCGGCCCGCATGATGCGCGGCCCCAAGGGAATCGCCGTGACGAAAGGTAGCGCGCGGAGGTGGTCGCGCTCGGCTGCCGAGAAGCCGCCTTCGGGGCCGATCAGGAGCCCGATCGGCGAAGGCGGCAGGGCGACGAGGATCGATACGGGGTCGGCGCCCGCCGCCGCCTCGTCGCAGAAGATGATTCGGCGGCTGCCTTCGCGGGCCGGCCATGCGTCGAGGACACTTGCAAGCGGCTGGGCTTCGTCGATCGCCGGGATCGAGAGGATGCCGCATTGTTCGGCGGCCTCGACAGCATTTGCCTCCATCCGCTCGAGATTGAGCCGGGTCGCCTGGGTATGCTGCGTCAGCACCGGGCGCAGCCGCCCTGCCCCCATCTCGGTCGCCTTCTCGATCATGTAGTCGAGGCGGGCATGTTTAAGCGGCGCAAAGAGATAATGGAGGTCGGGCGCCGGCGACTGCGGCCGGGTCAGCTCCTCGATGGTGAGCCGGTGGCTCTTCTTGCCCTCCGAGACCAGCGTTGCCCGCCATTCGCCGTCGATGCCGTTGAAGACGCGCAGTTCGGCGCCGGAGGGCAGGCGGAGGACCTTGACGAGGTAATTCGCCTGGCCGCGATCAAGCGCCACCTCGGCACCGCCGGCAAGCGGCGCGCGCAGGAACAGGCGCTGGCTGGAAAGGTCGCGGGGCGTCTTCATGGCGGGAGCGATACGACTTTGGCGGGGCTGGGTGCAAGCAGCAGCGCGCCCCTCTCCTGAGGGAGAGGGCCGCCGCCCTTATGAGCGGAGCGAATTAGGGCGGCGGGATGAGGGGTTGTGGCTGGCGTTTGTCGCGAAGGTCCCTAGCCATCTACCTTGTACGCCCTCACCCTTCTCGCCTAAATTCGCTTTGCTCATTAAGGCTCGAAGCCCTCTCCCCACGGGAGAGGGGACGACGCATCCGCCCCCTTGACCCGACGCGGCACACGCGGCACCACAGGGCGCATGCCTGAGCCTGCCGCCAACACCGTCGAATATTCCGTTTCCGAGATATCGGCGGCGGTGAAGCGCACCGTCGAGGACGCCTTTGGCTATGTCCGGGTGCGCGGCGAGATCTCCGGCTATCGCGGGCAGCATTCGTCCGGCCATGCCTATTTCACGCTGAAGGACGACAAGTCGCGGATCGAGGCCGTCGTCTGGCGCACCTCCTTCGGCAAGCTCCGCTTCAAGCCGGAGGAAGGGCTGGAGGTCATCGCGACCGGCAAGCTGACGACTTTCCCGGGCTCGTCGAAATACCAGATCGTCATCGATTCCCTGGAGCCGGCCGGCGCCGGCGCGCTGATGGTGATCCTCGAGGAACGACGGAAGAAGCTCGCCGCCGAAGGACTGTTCGAGGAAGCGCGCAAGAAGGCGCTTCCCTATCTGCCGCGCGTCATCGGCGTCGTCACCTCGCCGACTGGCGCCGTCATCCGCGACATCCTGCATCGGCTGGCCGACCGGTTTCCGGTGCATGTGCTGGTCTGGCCGGTGCGCGTCCAGGGCGAGACGGCCGGCGCCGAGATCGCCGCCGCGATCGAGGGCTTCAACGGCATCGCGGCCGGCGGCACCATTCCGCGGCCGGACCTCCTGATCGTGGCGCGCGGCGGCGGCAGCCTCGAAGACCTCTGGTGCTTCAATGACGAGGTGATCATCCGCGCCGTTGCCGCTTCGGCGATTCCGCTGATCTCGGCGGTCGGGCACGAGACCGACACGACGCTCATCGACTATGTCGCCGACCGGCGCGCCCCCACGCCGACCGGCGCGGCGGAGATGGCGGTGCCGGTCCGCTCCGAGCTGGTCGGCGCCGTCGGCACGCTGGCGAACCGGCTTGCCGGCGCGATGCTGCGGAAGGTCGAGCGCGACCGGCGCGAATTGCGGGCGCTGTCGCGCGCCCTGCCGCAGGCCGAGAATCTCTTCGCGGTGCCGCGGCGAACGCTCGACGAGACCGCCAACCGGCTCGGGAGGGCGCTTGTCGCCAACACCCAGATCCACCGTTCACTCTACATGCGCGCCGCGGCACGGCTTTCACCGGGCAATCTGACGCGCCAGATGGAGCGTTGCGCGGAGCGGGTGAAGACGCTCTCCGACAAGAGCGGCCGCGCAATCGAACGACGTATCGAGCGCCGGCAGGAACGGCTCGTGGCGCTCGACCAGTTGCTTCGCAGCCTTTCTTACAAGAACGTTCTTGCCCGCGGCTATGCGGTCGTGCGCGACGAATCGAAGACCCCGATCTCGGCCGCCGCTGCGGTGGCCGCCGGCATGGTGCTCGACATCCAGTTCCGCGACGGCGACGTCGCTGCTGTAGCGACTTCTGGCGAGGCCGTTGCGAAGCCAAAGAAGGTCCGTGACAAGGCAGGTCCGCAGGGGACCTTGTTTTAGAGCGCTGGCATCGGGGCCGCCTCGTCCTTCGAGGGCCGGCTCTTCTCCTGGCTTGTCGGGCCTCTGGCCCTCCACAGCGTCTTGGGCCGGCCACCTCAGGATGAGGCGGAATTGCAGCTTTGCCGAGGGCGGCCAAAGGCTCGGTTCTATCCCTCAATCCTCATTCTGAGGTGCGAGGGCCGAAGAGATCGAGGAGAACGAAGGAAGAAAATCCCGAGCCTCGAAGAACGAGGATTGAGTCGAGGCGCTTGCCGCCACCGCCGCCACCGCCGCCATTGTACATCCCTCATCGCTTCCCCGTCCCCCTGATCTCCGACAGCGTCTTCCCTGTCGTCGAGGCTTCCGGGTCGACGATGAGGTGAATCAGCGACGGCTTGCCGGAAGCGATAGCGCGCTCGAAGGCCGGGGCGAAGTCAGCCGTCTCCTCGACGCGTTCGCCGTGGCCGCCATGGGCGCGGGCAAGTGCCGCAAAATCCGGATTGACGAGATCGGTGGCGATCACCCGGTTCGGAAAATCGCGCTCCTGGTGCATGCGGATCGTGCCGTAGACGCCATTGTCGACGACGATCATGACGAAGGCTGCGTTATATTGGACGGCGGTGGCGAATTCCTGGCTGGTCAGTTGGAGGCAGCCGTCGCCGGCAAAGGCCACGACCAGCCGCTGCGGATGGCAGAGCTTTGCGGCAATGGCGGCCGGCAAACCGTAGCCCATCGTGCCAGAGGTCGGCGCCAGTTCGGTGTTGCAGCCGCGGTAGCGGTAGAAGCGATGCACCCAGCCGCTGAAATTGCCGGCGCCGTTGGCGATGATGGCGTCGCGCGGCAGCCTGCCGTTCAGCCAATCGACGATTTCGGCAAGCTGGACCTTGCCGGGATGGGCACGTGGCTTTGTCCACTCCACAAACTGCGCACGCGCCGCTTTGGTCTCGTCGCTCCACGAAATGGCATTCGGCGGCTGCATGCCCTCGAGCGCCGCGGCGAAGGCGGTCGGGCTGGCATTGATGGCGAGCGTCGGCCGGTAGACGCGGCCGAGTTCTTCGACGCCCGGATGGATATGGACCAGCGCCTGCTTCGGCTCGGGGATATCGATCAGCGTGTAAGACGATGACGGCATCTCGCTCATGCGGCCGCCGAGCAGGATCAGCACATCCGCGTCGCGGATGCGCGCCGCGAGCTTCGGGTTGATGCCGATGCCGACATCGCCGGCATAGTTCGGATGGTCGTTGTCGAAGAGCGACTGGCGGCGGAACGAGCAGCCGACGGGCAGGTCGAAGCGCTCGGCGAAGCGGCGGACGCCGGCTGTGGCCGCCTCGCTCCAGCGCGAACCGCCGAGAATGACGAAGGGCCGTTTCGCCGTCCAAAGCATCTTCTGGAGCTGCGCCATCTGGGTGAGGCCCGGATGCGTCTCGACCTGGACCCAGGGCTTGGGATTGGCCGCGCCGGTCGTCTCGCGCAGCATGTCCTCCGGCAGTGCGATGACGACCGGTCCCGGCCGGCCCGACGTCGCCTCATGGAAGGCGCGGCTGACGATCTCCGGCACGCGGTCGGCACGGTCGATCTCGAAGGTCCATTTCGCCATCTCGCCGAAGGTCCTGGTGAAATCGACCTCCTGAAAGGCCTCGCGGCCGCGCATGTGGCGGCCGACCTGGCCGACGAACATGATCATCGGCGTCGAATCCTGGCGGCCGACATGCAGGCCGGCCGAGCCGTTTGTCGCGCCCGGCCCGCGCGTCACCATGACGATGCCGGGACGGCCGGTGAGCTTGCCCCAGGCCTCCGCCATCATCGCGGCGCCGCCCTCCTGCCGGCAGACGGTGACGGCGATCGGCGAATCGTGGAGGGCGTCGAGGACGGCGAGGTAGCTCTCGCCCGGGACGCAGAAGATCCGTTCGACGCCGTTCCGCTCCAGCGCCTCGACGAGGAGACGGGCGGCGCTCTGCATGTTGTCGCTGTCCATGGGGTCCGGCATTCCGATTGGGCTGTCGCCCGCAGCCTAGCAAGGCAGCGCGGGGCCGCAAGGCGGTTCGGCCGGGCCGAAAACGGGGGATGCAGGGCCGCCCTCCCCTGATATAAGGCGGGGACGAACCGATAGCGCGTCGGAGACCGCTCTTCCGCCGCCGGATGATTGACCTTGCCACGCTTTCCCGCCGCCCCATTCCTCGCCGCATTCCTCCTGACGGGGACGATCGGCGCCGCGCAGGCGCAGGAGGAGGCGGAATCCCCCGAATATCCGGTCACCGAATTCGCCGAGGGCGCCAAGAGCGCCGCGGTCACCGTCGGCAACCTTACCGCCGGCGTCAGCCAGGCGCTCCGGCCTGAAATCGACCCCAATCTCGAAGTGCCGATCCTCGACGTCATGGTCGACGGCAAGACGGTGCTCACCGTGCCCGGCGTCGGCTCGGGCTATGATTTCGTCGCGGCGGAAGCGCGCATCGCCGAGATCGATCCCGACAACGCGGCGCAGGAAGTCTATTTCTCGAGCTATTCCGGCGGCGCCCATTGCTGCAACACGGTGATCATCGCCGAAGCGGTCGGCGACCGCTGGGTCGGCGTCCCGATCGGCGAGTTCGACGGCGACGGCAATTATCTCGAGGATATCGACGGCGACGGGCTCGCCCAGATCGTCACCGCCGACCAGCGCTTCCTCTACACCTTCGACTGCTATGCCTGCAGCGCCGCGCCGTTGACCATGACCACGGTCCGCGCCGGCAAGGCCGTCGACATCTCCACCGATCCGCGCTTCCTCAAGGCGCATCGCGACTGGCTTGCCCAGATCGAGGAGGGCGTCGATCCGGCGCAGCGCTGGACCTCGGCTGGCTTCCTCGCCGGCTGGGTGGCGACCAAGATCAGGGTCGGCGAAGGCCCGGATGCCTGGCAGCAGCTCTCGGCGAACTGGGACGCCGCCGCCGATCCGGGCGAGGAAGTCTGCGTCACCGGCGGCGACCTCGATGCCTGCGCGAAAAAGAACCGGGCCGTCCTCTCCTTCCCGGCACGCCTGAAGCTCTTTCTCGAACAATCCGGCTACGCCTCCTGAGCGAGCCGCCACTCTCCCCAATCCCATCCCGAGGAACCGCCGCGCCATGCTCCGTTTCGCTGCCAGCATCAACCTGATGTTCAATGAGGTCCCGCTCGCCGAGCGTTTCGCCGCGGCGAAGAAGGCCGGCTTCGACGCAGTCGAGGTGCAATATCCCTACACGATCAGCATCGACGAGATGAAGGCGGCGATCGCCAAAGCCGGTGTCGAGGTCCTCCTCATGAACACGCCGCAGGGCAACGCCGCGGCGGGCGAGCGCGGGCTAGGCGCCCTGCCCGGCCGCGAGGCCGATTTCGAGGCGGGCTTCCAGAAGTCGCTCGATTACGCCAAGGCCGCCGGCTGCAAGATGATCCATGTCACGGCGGGCGTGGCGCCGGCCGGCGCCGACGCGGCCGAGATCGACACGATTTTCGTCCGCAACATCCGCGCAGCACTTGCCGCCTCTGCCGACACCGGCATCACGCTTCTCCTCGAGACGCTGAACCACCGCGACTTCCCCGGCTACCACCTCGTCAAGTTCACCCATGCGCGGCGGATCATCGAGCTGGTCGGCGACGAGCGGCTCGGCTTCCAGCTCGACCTCTATCATCGCCAGGCGAATGACGGCGACCTCGAACAGTCGCTCCGCGACTACATCGACATCGCCCGTCATATCCAGATCGCCGGCGCCCCTGCCCGTCACGAGCCCGATATCGGCGAGATCAACTACCGCTACCTCTTCGGCATCATCGAGGAGCTCGGCTGGGACGGCTGGATCGGCGCCGAATACCGTCCGAAGGGCGACACCGTCGCCGGCCTCGGCTGGATGAAGACGCTGCTGCCGTAGCCGTGCAGCTTCTGACCCTGAGAAAAGGTCGACTTTGGCCACCATACCCTCTCCCATAGGGAGAGGGCTTTGAGCCTTAGGAGCGAAGCGAGTTAGGCGAGAAGGGTGAGGGGCTGAAATCTGTCCGTATTGCCCGCAAGCTTCGGTCGACCAAGGTGGAACGAGAGTTTTGATCGCCCCCGCTCACAGCAGTTCGCCTACAAGTCTCGTTGAGCGGATCGTGCAGACGCGCGCTGCAAGGGCCAGCGCGAATAGTTAGCGCCACAACCCCTCACCCCACCGTTCTAAGCTCACTGCGTTCGCCAAGAACGGCGGCCCTCTCCCTTTAGGAGAGGGTCTACCCCAGCACCCACTCCGCCCCCGCATCGCCAGCGATCACCTTCAGCTTCGCCGTCAGCCCCTTCGGCACGTCGATGCCGTCCTTCTTGCGCTTGGCGAGCTTGGCCCTCTCGGGATCGCCGGCGACGAGGACCGGCTCGCCGCCCGCGACCGTCCTGGTCGAACGCAGCATGCCGAGAAACTTCGAGACGTCGGCGCGGAATTCCTGCGGGTCGCGGAAGAGACCCGGGTCGAGCACCATGAAAAAATGGCCGATATCATTGCCCTTGCCGGCGATCTTCGAATGGAGCGGATCGCTGATCAGGCTCGACCCCGACAGGCAGGCCGACAGGATGTTGACCATCGCGGCAAGGCCGTAGCCCTTGTAGCTCGCCGCCTCCCTGGCGCCGCCCAGCGAGGTCATGAAGCCGGCGCCATCATAGACGTCCTTCGGCTCGGTGCTCGGCATGCCGCTCGGATCGAGGATCCAGCCGGGCGGACACGGCAGATCCTCGACAGCGAGATTGCGGATCTTGCCGCCGGCGACCGTCGTCGTCGCCATGTCGAGAAGGAAGGAATCACCGTCCAGCGCCGGCGCGCCGAAAGCGATCGGGTCGGTGCCGAGCTTGGCTTCGGCGCCGCCGGTCGGCGCCACGGCCGCCTTCGAGGTCGAGGTCATCACCGTGCCGACGAAGCCGGCGTCGACCGCCGCCTCGGCATAGAAGCCGCAGGCGCCGAAATGCATCGAGTTTCGCACCGCGACAATGCCGATGCCGGACTTCCGCGCCTTGTCGATCGCCAGCTCGATGGCGTAGCGCGCCGGCACATAGCCGAGATTCTCGCCGCCATCGACGAGCGCCGAAACCGGCGTCTCGCGGACCAGCGTCGGCTCGGCGGCGAACTTCACCTTGTCCTTCGAGCGCAGCACCTCGTAGTTGACCAGCATCGAGATGCCGTGGCTGGCGACACCGCGCATATCCGCCCAGAGCATGACGTCGGCGGTGCGTCCGGCATGGCGCGCCGGCATGCCCCAGGCCTCGAGCACGGCAGCGATCTGGCCGCGATGAATTTCAGCCGAGTGGCCCATGCGTTCCCCCGATTTTCCGTCGCGTTGGCCGCGATCGTGATGGCAACAGACTAGCCGGCATAAGTCGGACAATCGATTGCAAGAAGAGTGAATTCAAATAACATATCCGTCGCGGGATCAATGACCCCGCGCAAAAGCAATAATCGTCGACGCCAGCAACCAATAAAAAACTCGTGGTGCCCGGACTGCAACGCAGCCGGCACGACTGCCGGGATTTTGGCGCGCCGCTGCTTCCTCGCGGTTCACGACATCAACAAGGGAGAGATTCATGCCGTTCCGTTCTCCGGCCATCGCCGCCATCGCCGCGCTTGCCGCAAGTTTTTCCACCGCCTCCTTCGCGCAGGATACGTGGCCAAACCAGCCCGTCACCATCGTCGTGCCGAACAATCCCGGTTCCGGCGTCGACCTCGGGGCGCGCATCCTCGCCGAGGCCTGGACCAAGGCGCTCGGCCAGACTTTCGTCGTCGAGAATGTCCCCGGCGCCGCCAATACGGTGGGCGCCGCCAAGGTCGCCGCCTCGAAGCCCGACGGCTACACCTTCCTGCATTGCTCGCTGTCGTCGATCGCGCTGGTGCCGCTGACGCGGAACGACCTTACCTACAAGCCCGAGGATCTGACGCCGGTCGCGCAGACCATGGATTCGAGCAACACGCTGGTCGTCAATCCGAAGAAGATGCCGTTCGACACCTTCGAGGCGCTGCTTGCGGAGCTGAAGGCCAATCCCGGCAAGTATAACTACTCGACCTCCGGCGTCGGCGGCCTCAGCCATCTCATCCACGAGCTGATCCAGGCCCGCACCGGCATCAAGATCACGCACATCCCCTATGGCGGCTCGCCCGAGGCGACTGCGGCGCTCGTCGCCGGCGAGGTCGACCTTGCCGTCATCTCGACGACGCCGATCCTGCCCTTCCTCGCAGGCGGCGAGCTGAAGGCGCTCGCCGTGGCGCAGCCGAACCGCATTCCCGAGCTGCCCGACGTGCCGAGCATCCACGAGATCGTTCCGGAATATGAGGGCGTCGGCAACTGGAACGGCCTCTTCGCGCCGAAGGGCACCGATCCGGCGATCATCGACAAGCTCAGCGCCGTGACGGTCGCCTACCTCGCCACGCCGGAGGGCAAGGAGGCGATGGCCAAGGCCGGCGCCCAGGCCGCCGGAAAGTCGGCCGCCGACTTCCAGGCCATCGTCACGCAGACGATCGACACCTGGCGCGGCATTATCGCCAACGCCGGCCTCGCGCCGAAATAGTCATCACGCCGCTCTGGCGTCCGCGCCGCGTCGGCGCGGACGCCCAACACAATAACCAGGGAAGGAAAGTCATGATGCTCCATCGGAAACTGGCCATCGTCGCGGCATCGGCCGTGCTTGCCGCCGCCGTCCCGACTCCGTCCTTCGGGCAGGACAACTGGCCGAGCCGTACCGTCACCATCATCGTGCCCAACGATCCGGGCACGGGCACCGATCTCGGCGCCCGCCTGTTTGCCGCTGCCTGGAGCAAGGAATTCGGCCAGTCCTTCGTCGTCGAGAACGTGCCGGGCGCCGCCAATACGATCGGCGCCGCGAAGGCCGCCGAGTCGAAGCCGGACGGATACACGCTCCTGCATGCGCCGCTCTCCTCGATCGTGCTGGCGCCGCTGACCAAGAAAGACCTCAGCTATTCGACCGATGATTTCGCGCCGGTCGGCCAGACGGGCGTGGCCAGCAACACGCTGGTCGTCAACCCGAAGAAGCTGCCTGTCGCCAACTTCCAGGAATTGCTCGATGAGCTGAAGAAGAATCCCGGCAAGTACAATTACTCGAGCGGCGGCGCCGGCGGGCTGAGCCATCTCATGCACGAGCTTCTCATGACGGACGCCGGCGTCGAGATCACGCACATCCCCTATACCAGCTCGCCCGAAGCGACGCGGGCGCTGGTGGCCGGCGAAGTCGACCTCGCGATCATCTCGACGACGCCGATCCTGCCCTTCGTGGAGACCGGCGAGTTGAAGGCGCTGGCGGTGGCGCAGAGCGACCGCATCGCCGAGCTGCCGGACGTGCCGAGCATCCACGAGATCGTCCCCAAATATGAGGGCGTCAGCAACTGGAACGGCATCTTCGCGCCGAAGGGCACCGACCCGGCGATCATCGACAAGCTCAGCACGACGCTGGTCGCCTATCTCGAAACGCAGGAAGGCAAGGACGCGATGGCGAAGATCGGCGTGCTCGCCGCGCCATCCTCGGCCGCCGATTTCTCGGCTCTGGTCAAGAAGGATACCGAGACCTGGCACGGCGTCATCGAGGGCATCGGTCTTCTCGCCAACTGAACCGTGAAACCGTAGGGTGGGCAAAGCTGCGAAGCAGTGTGCCCACGCGGATCTTCGCCCGCGCGACCGCGTGGGCACGGCCTCCGGCCTTTGCCCACCCTACAAATTTCCAAACGAGGACTCGCCCCTGTGACCGACCACGCCAAGCCGAAGCACGCGTTCGAGCAATATGAATGGCTGGCGCGCATGGACCCGGGCTTTGACGCCGCGCGCCGCCGCCTCGCGGGCGAAGTCTGGCAGCCGGGGAAGCCGGTGCTTGAGGTCAAGTATCGCGAGATCGTCGCGGCGACCGTGCTCGCCTATCGCACCTATCCGTCAGTCGAGTCGCATTTGCGAAGCGCGGTCGAGGCCGGCGCGACGCTTCGCGAGATTCTCGAGGGGCTGCAGGCCGGAGCGACGCTCGGCGGCTTCACCGTCCTGCATTTCACGATCCCCTATCTGATCGCCCTCAACGAGGAATTCGGCGACGGCATCATCGACGGGCCGGGTGCGGCGAAGCGCACACGCAGCCCGAAGCCTTCCACCGGACCTGTCTCCCGCGGCATGCGCGAATGGGCCTGGCTCGACAAGGTCGACCCCGACTATGACGGCGCGCGGCGAGACATCACCGCCTGGGTGTGGACGCCGGCGAATCCCGCCCTGCCGGTGAAGGTGCGGGAAATGTGCGCCTGCGCCATCCTCGCCTATCGCGCTTTCCCGACGCTCGACGGTCATTTCCGCCGTGCCGTCCGCGAGGGCGCGAGCGTGATGGAGCTTCTCGAGGCGATGGAAGTCGCCGCGCTCCCGGGCGGCTTCCCCCTGCTGCACTACGCGCTGCCATTCCTGATGAAGCTGCAGGAGGAGATCGAAGCCGGCACCTTCGCCTGACGGATCACGCAAATCACAAAGGAGGAAACGCCAATGCCGCCCATCGACCAGAAGCGCTACGAAGAAGGCCTGCGCATCAAGCGCGAGATCGGCAATACCGAAGTCACCGTCTCGGCGCATCTCGACAAGGACTTTTCCGACTACACGACGGCCGAGCTCTACGGCACCGTCTTCAACCGACCCGGCCTGTCGCTTCGCGACCGCGAACTGATCGCGATGACGGCGTTGGTCGCGCAGGGCGCCACGTTCGAGAACATGGCGAACCATTTTCTCACCGCGCCGAATGTCGGCATCTCCGACCTCGAAATCCGCGAGATGATCCTGCAGACGCAGTATTACGCCGGCTGGTCGAAGGGCGCCAACGCCACCAAATACCTGAACCGCGTCCGCCGCGGCGAACGGCCAGGCGCCAAGACTGTGAAGGATGATTGAGGCACGTAGACTGCGGCCTCACTCTCGATCCTCATCCTGAGGTGCGAGGGCCACAAGAGACCGGGGACGGCCGAAGGCCGGACGGGGAAGGAAGGAATTCCCGAGCCTCGAAGGACGAGGATCGAGCCCCGGACTTTTGATGAACGTCGGGGCCTCCTCGTCCTTCGAGGCCCGGCTGTCGCCGGGCACCTCAGGATGAGGAGGAATGGAAGCCGCTAAGGGAGAATCAGTCCCCCCTCACATCACGCCGTGGCCCTTCTGCAGCGTCGTGCGCATGCGCGGGGTGACGACCTTGTCGGAGATCGGCACGTCCCAGATCATGGCTTGCTTGCCGGCCTTGTATTCCTCGAAGAGGCGCGGGAAGTCGGCGACGTCGGTGATCGTCTCGCCGCGCAGGCCGAAGCCCCTGGCGATCCCGGCGAAATCGGGCCGGCCGAAGATGGCGCCGGAATCGTCGATGCCTTCCTGGCGGAGCTTGTGGATCTCGGAGCCATAGGCGCCGTCGTTGAAGACGATGATCAGGCATTTGAGGCCGTGGCGCTGCAGGGTCTCCAGTTCCTGGATGTGCATCAGCACGCTGCCGTCGCCCTCGAAGATGACGACCTTGCCGTTCTGCCGCGCCGCGGCGACGCCGACCGTGTAGGACAGGCCGCTGCCGATCGCGCCGAAGTCGCGCATGATGTGATACTTGTCGGCATCCCAGCCGCGCATCGTCGTGTGGAAGAAGGACTGATGGCCCGATCCGCAGATCGTGTCGTAGTCCTTGTCGAGCACCTTATCGAGTTCGGCGCAGACCTCGCGCGGGTCGAGGACGCCGGGCTCGATATTGTAGTTGGTGGCGTCGACGGGCTCGTCGCGGATGCGGTCGGCGAGTTCCGGCGTGCGGATCGTCGCCGCCGTCTTCGGCTTCGCGCCGAGCTTGTCGAGCATGGCCTGGGCGGACAGCTTGGCGTCGGCGCGGAGGTAGATGTCCGCGACCTTGGCGCCGTGGCGAAGGCCGAGCGGCTCGATGTCGATCTGGGCGATCTCGGCATTGCGGTACATGTCGCCGCCATCGGTCGTCCAGTAGGTCATGCTGGCGCCGATCGAGAGAACGAAATCGGCCTTGGCGCCGACGTCGCGCGAGACCATGCGGGCGAAGCCGCCGGAGACGTTGATGCTGAAGGGGTTATGGTCAAAGAGACCGCGGGCAAGGAGCGTGTTGGAGAGGATCGCGCCGGTGCGCTCGGCGAGCTCCTCGACTTCTTTTCGGGCACCCGATTTGACGACGCCCTTGCCGGCCAGAATCACCGGCGCCTTGGCGGCGATGAGCTTCTTGACCAGCGCGTCGATCTTTTCCGGGCTCGGCGGCAGGCGATCGAGCTGGGGCACGACGGTCGAGGACGGCGCATAGGCGCCGATATCCGGCATCGCTTCCTTCTGAACGTCGTAGGGCACGCCGATGACGACCGGCCGGCGCTCGTAACGGGCGATGTGGAAGGCCTCGCGGACATGGATATGCATGCGCTTCGGCGCGTGCGCCGAGATATAGTGGGTGCCGGTCGCGAGGGCGAGCGGGGCCTGCTCGATGAACTGGTGGTACCATTTGGCGCCGATCGGCGCCTCGCCGGCGAAGACGACGAGCGGCACGCGGCCGCGGGCGGCGGTCGCGAGCGCCGTCATGATCTGGGTGAAGCCCGGCCCGCATGTCGTCGAGGCAACGCCGACTTTTCCGGTGGCGCTGTTATAGGCCATCGCCATGGCGACGGCGGCGTGCTCGTGGCGCGAGTGGAACATCGACACGCCCGGCCGGTTCTTCAGCGCCGTGCAGAAATGCATGTTGCCGTCGCCCATCAGCGCGAAGAACGTATCGACGCCCTCCGCCACGAAGGTATCGGCCAAGGCTTCATAGACAGCGGTCTTGGTCATGTTCGCTCCCCAGTTCTTATTGTTGTCATGCGGCGGGATCGCCGCCGGGAACCGGTAGCGACACATGGGATGGTAAGGAAAAGGGGATGAAAGGGGAAGACTGGTACAGCTGGTTGGGCTCGAACCAACGACCTACGGATCCACAATCCGGCGCTCTACCAACTGAGCTACAGCTGCACGTCAAAGCGGGCGGACCCTAGAATTATTGGGCCGGCCGTTCAAGGGGGCAAAGCCTCCCGCCCGCGACAGATTCACGGCCGGAAGTAAGCCGCACCTTGCACCCGAGACATTAAGAAAAGTCCCCGGCCCGCAGATCCGTGCCGGAAGTCCGGGCAGGACCGGCGTCCCGGCCGACGATCAGGGCCTCCGGATCCCGTATAGGACGAAGCGTCTGCCGCTGGCGAGTTCGTCCAGCAGGGCGGGTAGCGGATTCGGGCCGTGCGGCCCGAGCATGTAGAGAAACTCGTAGTCCTGCGGCCAGGACCGGATGAAGAGCGGCGTTCCCGGCGGCGCGCCCGCCTCGGCGATCTGCTTCAAAAGCGCGACAGGCGCCGGCCCGGCATGCGGAATCGTGAGCCGCTCCCAGCCGGGGCGGGCCGAGACCGGCTGCTTGCCCTTGGCCGCGAACAGGTTCGGCACGAAGGCGTCGGCATCGTTCACGGCGAGGATCGGCGCGTTGTAGATCGGATATTCGGAAAGGTTGCCGAAGGGCGGGTCGTCGCCGCTTCCGCTATGCCCGATCAGCACCCGCGCCCCTTTGCCGAGAAGCTTGAACGAGTCCCTGACGGCGGCATAGTCGCTGCGGTAATCGGTCCATATCCAGGCGACCGTGGCGATCTGCACCAGCGCAAGCGCGGATACACATCCAAGCGTCACAAGTTGCCATCGCTTATCCGGAAAGGTCACGGAGACGAAGGCCGGCAGGATCAGGGCGGCGGCGACGAGCACGCGGACATCGACGAAGGAGGTGTCGAGCAATCGCGACGGCATCGCCAGATAGAGGACGGCGAAGCCGATCGCCAACCACGCGCCGGATTGCACGAAGCGCAAGGCGCCATGCCTGGCGAGGCAATAGATCAGGACGATCAGCACCACGGCGCCGGCAATCGAGAGGATCAGGCTGTAGCCGCTGAGGACATAGAATGCCCAGCGCGGCTTCATCTCGAGGAACCAGTTGGTCCCCTCGCCGCCGACCGAGCCGCCGGTCAGGGCCATCACGGCGACCAGCGCGGCCGCCGGCAAGGCCAGGACGGCCAGACGGCCGAGCGTCTCCGGCAAGGGCGATCGCCGCGCGGCGGCCCGCCAGACTTCATGCAGGCCGAGCGCGAAGCCATAGATGCCCAGCGTGAAGAAATGCGCGGTGAACAGGAGCAGGCAGAAAACCGCGTTGACGGCGAGCCGCGCGGCCCATCCCCGCTCCTGCAGCGCCAGCGCCGCGGCAATGCCCCAGAGCGCCACGCCGAGGCCGAACTCGAAGTTCAGGAAGCCCCAGGCAAATGGCAGGCTGTACAGGAAGATCACCGCGACGAAGCCGGCGATGCGGGCCTCTCCCTTGACCACCCGCTCCAGCACCATGGCGCCGCTGACCACCAGCAACTGGCTGAGCAGGGTGAACAGCCGGGTCGCCGTCTCGACGCCGATGAGGCGGCCGGCCGGTGGGACAATCAGGTCCATCGCCAGATTGGGATAGAGCGCCCAGGTCACCTGATAGAAGGGATGCGCTTCCGGCGTCCCGTCGCGGGCGAGGATGAACATGCGGGCGAGATGGTTGGGATAATCCACCATCGCCGGAATCGGGGTCAGCAGCAGCGGCATGAAAGCCAGGCCGAGCAGCACGGCCAGGACGGCACGCGCGAAGACATCGCTTTTGGGCGGCGGAGCCGAAGGTGAGCGCATTGCGAGGCCGGTCCGATGTCCGGCGAGGCGCCAGAGCGGGCTGATCCGAAACGGATATTGCCCGTCAGTGTGACCGAGACCGGTTCAGGCGAAGTAAATTACCGCCGGCTTTCGGCCGCCGGCCGGTCGCGGACATAAAAAAAGCCCCGACCTTGCGGGCCGGGGCCAGGCATCGCGAACTGTGGGGAAGGCTTAGGCGGCCTTCAGATCGTAGAAGCTCTTCTCGACCTGCGCGGCGACGGGCTTGGTCGCCTCGGTCACGTATTTCTGCGTGATGTCCTGAAGTTCCTTGAACTGGCTGCCGAAGGTGTCGAACTGCTTGCGGGCGAAGGATGTCTGGAGCTCGATCATCTCGGAAAAGGTCTTCGCGCCGAACAGGCTCATGGCGAAATCGAAGGAGGCGTCGCTGTTGGTCTTGGCGGCATCGAGCGCCTTGACGCCGAAGGCGAAGGCGCCTTCGCGGGCGGTCTCGTAGTTGCCCTCGACGAGGCCGCTGGCCTCTTCGGCGGCGGTCTTCATCTTGGTGTAGGCGTCGCGGGCCTGGGTGATCGACTTCTCGGCTAAGTCGCGGAAGACCGCCGGCATCTCGACGGACGGCATCGCCACGCTGAACGCCTCGAAGGTCGGGACGGGGGCGATCTTGGCAGTCTTCACGGATTTCGGCTGGGTGGGCATGTTGAATGCGGCTCCTCGAAATAACACGGATAATCACTGGTCGAGGCGCTGCCTCCGCTTTGCGGAGCCGCACCGGCAGCGATCAGGATGGATGCAATATAATCTGCCTTATTGTGCATTGCAACAGAAATAGTGCAGCGCACAAGACGGCTGGATTGGCGACGGCGCTCTGGGTGGCGTTCATGACCGCGTCGAAGGCTTCTTGGCCTGGCTGCCGCTGTTATCCGCCGCATCGCGCATTTTGATCGGGGATATCGAAGCGAGTGAACTGCATCGGCCCGGCGTCCTTGCTACAATGAGCATGACGCCGGGAGAACAGGTCGACCCGGCGGGCGGACCAGGGCGGCGGAATTAACCACTCCGGCGAAGAGTGGTGCAGGGCTCCCCGGATGCGTG
This sequence comes from Bauldia litoralis, assembly GCA_945882315.1. Taxonomy (GTDB): domain Bacteria; phylum Pseudomonadota; class Alphaproteobacteria; order Rhizobiales; family Kaistiaceae; genus CAMCWB01. The sequence continues at coordinate 27,637 of CAMCWB010000025.1, forward strand.
GACCAGCCCGAAACTCCGCGGTATTAACAGTTTCTTAAGTATCGACATACCGGCGCGAAGGGGCGTTCGCGAGGACGGACTGCAATCGCAATGAACGGCAAGACCTATGCCTTCCTCGACCTCGCCGCTCTGCCGGCGGTCGGCACGGCATTGCTCGATCCGCGCCCGGCCTGGGTCTTCCGCGGCGACGGCGCCGGAATCCTGTGGGCGAACGCCGCCGGGGCTGCCTTCTTCGGCAACGAAACGATGGGAGCGCTGCTCGAGCGCCGGATCGGCAGCGCCAATCCGGTCGTCAAGCAGCTCGCCCGCCTGGCGCGCCTGCTGCCGACCGACACTCCGCGCATGGAAATCCTCCGCTTCGCCTTCGGCTTCAACCTGACGGCCATTCCGGCCGCCTGCCGCCGCATAAACCTTCCCGACGGCAAGAGCGCAGTACTGGCGATCGCCTCCGCGGATGGCCCGAAGGAATCGCTGGCCTCGCGGGCCGATCGCCTGGCCGACATCATCGCCGGCGACGATTGCCTGGTGGCGGTGCTGGCCGTCGACGGCCGGATCGTCGGCGCTTCAGGCGGCTTCGAGAAATTCGCGCCGGCCTCGACGACGATCGACGCCCTTGCCGATGCGGTGCGGGCCGGCAGCGAGCGCATCGCCAAGCGCTCGATCCGCGTCGGTCGGAATATCCGCCCGGCCGGCGTGGCGCGCTTCGATGCGGGCAGTGAGGGTTACGCGCTGCTGATCGTCGGTCCGTCCGAAGAGGAAGACGCAGCGCCACAGACCAAAGCCGAAGCCGTCGTAGCGAAGGCTGCGGTCGAGACGCCCGCCGCCGCGGTCGTCGTCGCGCCAGCGCCCGTGAGACAGCCGGCTTCGCAGCCCGTCGCCAAAGAAGAATCCGCACATCAGCGCGTCCAGCCGACGGTTCGTTTCCTGTGGCAGACCGACGGGGAGCAGCGCATCACTTTCCTGTCTCCCGAGCTCGGCCGGCTCGTTGGGCGGGACAGCGCCGACATCGTCGGCAACCGCTGGAGCGAGGCGGCAGCGCGCCTCGGCATCGACTCCGACGGCGCCCTGAAGGCGGCGCTGGACGGCAAGGAATCCTGGAGCGGCGTTACGATCCAGTGGCCGATCGCCGACAGCGATATCCGCATCGCGACGGAGCTCACCGCCTTTCCGCTCGTCGAGCGCGGCCTCTTCGCAGGCTTCCGCGGCTTCGGAATCCTGCGGCCGGACGAGGTGACGCGCGATGCGGCGGTCGTCATTCACCGGGCGCCGGTCGCGGCAGTCACGGAAGCTGAAATCGCGTCGTCACAAACTGTCGAGGCCACGCCGGAGGCAAAGTCCGAAGCCGGGCCGCAGCCGTCCGACGACATCGACGACGCGGCCCGCAAGAGCATCGAGGAAGGCATCGCGGCGCGCGCCGAACGCGACCTGGCGCCGGTCGACGCCCCCCCGCCGGTCATCGTCCCGGACGTGGCGAGCCCGCCGGCCGATCGATCGAATGTCGTGCGCCTCCCCGGCATGGCGCAGCCGCGACCGGGGGCTCCCGAAAGACTGACCGGCACCGAGCAGGACGCGTTCCGCCGGATCGCCGAGGCGCTCGGCGCCCAGCGCACCGGTAACAAGGTGCAAGCCGCCGCCGAAGAGACGCCGCAGCCGCCTGCGCTCGAGCCACCCGCAGCGCCCGAGGTCACGGTCGCTGTCGAACCCGCCGCGCCGGCGGAGCCTGACACGCGGCTTCTCGACCGGCTGCTGATCGGCGTCGTGGTATTCCGCGGCGACAAAACGCTTTTCGCCAATCGCTCCCTCCTCGACCTCCTCGGCTACGAGACGGCCGCCGAGTTTGCGCAGGCCGGCGGCAATGACGCGCTTTTTCCAGGCGGCAGCCCCAATCTCGCCACCTCAACTGCCTCCGGCGGTGAACTGTCAGTGCGCCGCAAGGACGGTAGCAGGCTGCCGGTCGAGGCACGGCTGCAGAGCGTCGCCTGGGGCGAGGCAACCGCCCTCCTCCTGTCGCTCCGCGAAGGCTCGTCACGATCGGAAGAGACCGGCCGGCAGGACGCGCTCATCAGCGAGCTCGCCTCGGTCGAGTCGCGGCTCGGCGAGATGGAGGCGATCCTCGATACCGCCACGGACGGCGTCCTGGTCTTCGACGAGCGCGGCAGGATCGGCAACATCAACCGCAGCGCCGAAGCTCTGTTCGGCATCGAGGCGGCCGATGTCCTCGGTAACCCCTTCACCGACCTCTTTGCCGAGGAAAGCCGCAAGGGCGCCCTCGACTATCTCGACGGCATCGCGTCGAACGGCGTCGCCAGCGTCCTCAATGACGGCCGCGAAGTCATCGGCAAGGTGCCGCAGGGCGGGCTGATCCCCCTGTTCATGACGCTCGGCCGGGTCGGCCGCACCGGAAAATTCTGCGCGGTTCTGCGCGATATCACGCATTGGAAGAATGCCGAGGAAGAGCTCGTCGCGGCACGCCGCGCCGCCGAGACGGCCAACGCCCAGAAATCCGATTTCCTGGCAAAGATCAGCCACGAGATCCGCACGCCGCTCAATGCCATCATCGGCTTTTCGGAAGTGATGATGGAGGAGCGCTTCGGGGCGATCGAAAACCCGCGCTATCGCGACTATCTCCGCGACATCCACGTCTCGGGCTCGCATCTGATGAGCCTGGTCAACGACCTTCTCGATCTGTCCAAGATCGAGGCCGGCAAGCTCGACCTCGCCTTCGAGTCGGTGCCGGTCAACGAGACGATCCAGGAATGCGTCGCGCTGATGCAGCCGCAGGCCAATCGCCAGCGCATCATCATCCGCACCAGCCTGTCGTCGGGGGTGCCGAATATCGTCGCCGACCAGCGCTCGCTCCGCCAGATCCTTCTCAATCTCCTGTCCAATGCCGTCAAGTTCACGGAACCGGGCGGCCAGGTCATCGTCTCGACGACCATCGAGGATTCGGGCGAGGTCGTGATCCGCATCCGCGATACCGGTGTCGGCATGTCGGAAAAGGACATCGAGACGGCGCTGAAGCCGTTCCGCCAGCTTGCCACGTCCGGCAAGATGCGCGCCGAAGGGACCGGCCTCGGCCTGCCCCTTACAAAGGCGCTCGTCGAGGCCAACCGTGCCGGATTCGCGATCGACAGCGCCGTCAACCAGGGCACGCTGGTCAAGGTCACATTTCCGACGACGCGGGTTCTCGCCGGCTAGAGCGCGTTTCACGATTTGCCAGAAGCGCTGGGATACCCTCTCCCATAGGGAGAGGGCTTTGAGCCTTAATGAGCGGAGCGAATTTAGGCGAGAAGGGTGAGGGGCTGGAGCGGTTCGGATTGCTGGAGGGCTTCGCCGCCGGGAGCAAATAACTTGCGCCTTAACCCCTCACCCCGGCGCGCTAAGTCGCTACGCTCCTAAGCGCGCCGGCCCTCTCCCTATGGAGACCTTTGCACAACCTCGCAAGGCGCGGGACAGACCGGATTCGAAGAGAGAACGGATCGGAATCAACCCAAGAACATCCGCCTCGCTCTGTTAGGTTATGCAAAGGTCTCCTATGGGAGAGGGTGACCGGCCGATTCCGTCGATCGATGAACCGCCCTAGACCGCCGCTCCGGCAAAAGAAAACGCCGCGGTCTTGCGGCCGCGGCGCGTTCCTGATTCGACGTTTCGACTATTTCGAGATGCGCAGTTCCTGGATCGAGCCGGCGATATCCATGAACTCGGTCTTCAGCTCATTGATATTGGCGACTTCCTTGAAGTTCTCCGTGCTGGAGGCGCAATTCTGAAGGACGGCGCTCGAACCGGTCTTCACCTCGACGCGCACCGTATAGATGGTGATGTTGTCGTTCTTCATGTTCTCGCAGAGAAGCGCCAGCCGGCCGTCGAGCGCGTCGGTGCGCGCCTTCGCCGAAGCCGAGCTGCTGCCGAAATTGCCGAAGCGGTTCTGCCAGAGATAGCCGTAGCCCGAATAGACCGAGTTGTTCTTGTTGTCGGCATTGCTGTTGTCGGTGTTTTCGTTGTTGCCGTCCGTCATCAGCACGACGACCTTGCGCCACTCGCCGTCGTCATAGGCGACGCCCTTGGCGAAGGGAGCGTTGGGCGAGAGCGCGTGCCAGCCCCACTGCAGGCCGATATTGATGTGGGTGTTGCCGACCGCGACCATGTCGTCGATGGCATCGTCGATCTTCTGGACCGAAGACGTCGAAACGTCGTCGGTCAGCGGGATGATCTCCTGCAGCTCGCAGCCCGAATTCGGGCCGAACTTGTAGCTGAGGTCGGCGGTGGTACCGGACTTGCCGCCGAACTTGGAAGCATATTTCGCAGGATTGCCCTGCTTGCCCTTCCATTCCTTGTCGGTCTTGTTGACGGCGTCGGTCAGGAGATAGTTGTTGTTATAGATATCGTGCCACTTGCCCTTCTTGTCCTCGTACTGGTCGTCCGGTTCGTCCGGAGCAAAATACGGGACGTAGAGTGTGTTGGGCGTGCCGCTGCTCGGCGGCGCTTCCTCGACGTCATAGGGCGCCGGCCGGCTTTCGACGCAGCCGCCCCACGCGACCTTCATGTTATTGAACAGCGTGAAGCGGTTGGTGCCGCTATAGGTCGTGCCGTTATCCTTGGTGAAGATGTCGTCATGGACCGACGACCGGGCGCTGGTGTCCATCCAGGCGGCGTTCTTGTAGCCGGCGCCGACATTGACGGTCTGCGAGAACGGCACCAGCGAGATCCTCAGATCCTTGGGTTCCTTGGTCGCCGTGACGAGCTCGTCGACGAGCGCATGGGCGGCCTCCTTCAGCTTGGTGAGCTTGGTGCCCTTCATCGAGCCGGTGTTGTCGAGCACGAGCGCCAGCTCGACCTTGCCCATGGAGCGAATGGCCTCGCTGGTCGTATCGATCGGGATCTCGTCGACACCGAGGAGACGTCCCATCATCGTATCGACGCCGCCCGAAGCCGACGCCAGGACCGTTCCGTCCTCGCCGAGCTTGACCGAATTCAGTTGCCAGTAATCGTCATATTCCGGGCCGAGATGGGTCGTGACCCAGTCGTTGACGATCTTGTAGGCGTCGGTGTCGCTCATCTTTGGCTGGCTGCCGACGGCGAGCACGCCCGCGTCAAGCGCTTCCGACAGCTTGGCGTGGACCTCGCTCGCGCGGCTGTAGTCGACCGCCGCGCCGACAATCCCGCAGATCGGAACCATCGTCAGTGCGAAAATGGTGGCAAAGTTGCCGCGCTGATCTTTACGGAAATTCCTGAGAGCAAGCATTTCTGCGCCTCCGCTCGATAAATATCTCAGCGTTCCTATTCGCCTCATTTGAGTTGCATTGCAAGCAATCGCGATTAATTTCTGTTTAAAACATAATTTACAATTGTTGTTTGATTAACGGCTTATCAAGCTGTAACTATGAATTCTATTATTAACATTAGGAATTAATTAACCATGCTTGTTAAGGACTGCCGCGAGGCCGTTTATTCGCTCGCAGCAGAGGTGGAAAAAAGGCGCATTCCCTGTGCTCCGATTTGATAGGTTCCGGCCGAACGCCTCGCGGCCCGGAGCAATACCTTCCCGATGAAGCGGCTGATTGCCCTCGTCCTCATCCTCGCCGGGCTGATCGTCGCCGCGATCGCGGCCGCGCCGTTCATCGCGGCCACCGATTTCGCCAAGCAGAGGATCGCTGCCCAGATCGCCGAGTGGACCGGCCATCCGGTAAGCTTCGCCGGCGAACCGCGGGTCGAGCTTTTCCCTTTCCTGTCGCTGACCATCGAGAACGCCCATATCGGCGGCATCGATGCCGACGCGGGGGAGCCTTTCGTCTCGATGGACCGGCTGACCTGCAAGCTCAGGCTCCTGCCCTTTCTGCTTGGCCGGGTCGACGTTGCGGAATTCCAGCTGGTGCGGCCGCATTTCCGGCTCGCTATCGCGCCCGACGGCGGCGCGAACTGGCTGATCGACCGCGAGGCAGCCGGCACGGAGCAGAAGCCGGCGCCGCGGACGTCCAATAGGCGCGATTCCAAACGGCTCGCCGAGACCCGGCTCGGCCGCTTCAACATCGTCGACGGGCTCGTCACCTATGAGGATGCAAGGAATGGCCGGCATGAGGAGTTTTCGGGAGTCAGCGCCAACCTGACATGGCCACGGGGAAAGGACTCCGTTTCCGGCAGCGGCGCCTTCCAGTGGCGGAGCGAGACGGTCGAATTCAACGTCTCGGTCACCAATCCTCTCGACCTCCTGGCCGGCGGGACGTCGCCGGCGCGCTTCGCCGTCGCCTCGCGCCCGATCCGCTTCTCCTTCACCGGCATGATGGACACGGAGGGCGCGGCGCGCATGGAGGGGCCGGCGACGGTCACCACGCCGTCGGTCCGGCGTGTCTTTCAATGGCTCGGCATGACGATGGACGAAGGCGCCATCCTCGGTGCCGGACTCATCGATGGACCGCTCACCTGGCAGGGCCAGAAAGCCTCCTTCGCGGATGCGCAGCTCGAACTCGACGGCAATGTCGCGCGCGGATCGTTCGCCGTGGATTTTACCGAGCAGCGCCCGCGGATCGACGCGGCGCTCGCCTTCCAGCGGCTCGACCTCACCGCCTATCTCGAAAGCCTGCAATCGATCGACCGTGTTTCGGCATGGCCGTCGGTGCCCGCCCTCCTGCCGCTTCTCGACATTGCCGATGCCAGGACAGAGCTGACGGCCGATGAAATCCTGATCGGCACGGCCCGCCTCGGAAAGAGCAGCGCATCCGTCGAGGTGACCGGCGACGGCATCTCCCTGCATCTCGGCGAGGCCAATCTCTACGGCGGTTCGCTTACGGCCGATGCCAGGCTTGCGGTCGACGCGGGCCGGCTGAGCGGCGAAGCCGACCTCGCGATCGACGGGTCGGAGCTCGGGATGATCCTCGATCAGATCGGCGTCTCGCGCGCCGTCGACGGAGTGCTCACCGGCACGGCAAAGATTTCGGCCGCCGGCGCAACGCTGGAGGAAATCGCGGAATCGGCCGGAGGATCGGCGCGCTTCGGGATCACCGGGGGCGCACTGGACGGATTCGACCTCTCCGAATTCGCCGCCCTCTCCGGCGCGCCGGGCGTCGACGACCCGGAGCCGGAAAAAGACCGGATTCCCTTCAAGACGCTGAGCGGATCCCTGGCGCTTACCGGCGCGGTGCTGACTAGCAACGACCTGCATATCGCCGGCGACACATTCGAGGCATCGCTGAACGCAAGGCTCGGCCTTGCGACGTCGGCGATCCGGGCGCGCGGCACTCTGGAGGTCGCCAGGGCCAGCAACAGCCCCAAGATCCGGAACGTCCCCTTCACGATCGGCGGCTCGTGGGACGGGCCGGTGCTGCTGCCGGATTATGAAAGGCTGATCGAAGGCAACGCGGAGGAACGCGGCATCCCGCCGACCGGCGACTCCTCGCCCGGCTTCGCCGCGCCGCGAGGCTGATCCGGAGCGATCAGGGCGTCGCCATTGCCATGCGTTCGGCGCGGCGCCGTTCGACTTCCTGCCGCTTGGTGATGATCGAGGCGGCGATCACGCCGACCGTGACGATGCCGATCAGGATCGTACAGACCGCATTGATCTCCGGCGTCACGCCGAGCCGCACCTGGCTGTAGATGCGCATCGGCAGCGTCGTCGCGCCGGGTCCGGTGACGAAGCTCGCAATCACCAGATCGTCCAGCGACAGGGTGAAGGCGAGCATCCAGCCGGCGACGACACCAGGCAGGATGATCGGCAGGGTGATCAGGAAAAACGTCTTCAGCGGCGGACAGCCGAGATCGAGCGCCGCCTCTTCGAGCGTGCGGTCGAAGGTGACGAGCCGCGACTGGACGACGATCGCGACGAAGCATGTCGAGAAGGTGATGTGGGCGAGCAGGATCGTCCAGAAGCCGCGGGCAAACCCCATGGCGACGAAGAGCAGCAGAAGCGACAGGCCGGTGATCACGTCGGGCATGACGAGCGGCGCGTAGATCATGCCCGAGAAGAGCGTCCTGCCACGGAAGCGGCCGAAGCGGACAAGGGCGATCGCCGCCAGCGTGCCGAGGATCGTCGCGACGGTCGCCGACAACAGCGCGACGCGCAAGGTCACCCAGGCGGCGTCCATCAGCGCTTCGTTGCGGAAGAGCTCGCCATACCATTTGGTCGACCAGCCACCCCAGACGGTGACCAGCCGCGACTCGTTGAAGGAGTAAATGACGAGAAGGACGATCGGCAGATAGAGGAAGGCAAAGCCGAGCGTCACCGAGGTGAGATTGAAGAAGGAGAAACGGCGGATCATCGCTCGCGCTCCGCGCGCTTCTGCTCCATGTTCTGGAACAACACGATCGGGATGATGAGCAGGAAAAGCAGGATCACCGCGACGGCGGATGCGAGCGGCCAATCGCGATTGTTGAAGAACTCCGTCCACAAGGTCTTGCCGATCATCAGCGTGCCGGTGCCGCCGAGAAGGTCCGGGATGACGAATTCGCCGGTGACCGGGATGAAGACCAGGAAGCAGCCGGCGATGACGCCCGGCAGGGACAGCGGAAAGGTGATCTGCCAGAAGGCCCGTGACGGCGGGCTGCCGAGGTCCGAGGCGGCTTCGAGCAGCGTATCGTCGAGCCGCTCCAGCGCCGCATAGAGCGGCAGCACCATGAAGGGCAGGTAGGAATAGACGATGCCGATATAGACCGCCCAGTTGGTGTTGAGGATGGTGAGCGGCTGGTCGATGGCGCCGACATAGAGGAGAAGCTGGTTGAGAAGGCCCTCCTTCTTGAGGATGCCGATCCAGGAATAGACGCGGATCAGGAACGACGTCCAGAAAGGCAGGATGACCAGCATGACCAGCGTCGGCTGCCAGCCTTTCGGCGCGCGCGCCATGCCGTAAGCCAGCGGGTAGGCGACGAGCAGCGTCAGGAAGGTCGAGATCGCGGCGATCCAGAGGCTCGACAGATAGGCGCGGATGTAGAGGTCGTCGCTGACCAGCCAGAGATAGTTGTCGACCGCGAACTCCTGGATGCCGCGGACCAGACCGACGAAGCCCTGGGCAAGATCGAAGACCGGCGTATAGGGCGGGATCGCCATAGCCGCGGTCGACAACGATATCTTGAAGACGATCAGGAAGGGCGCCGCGAAGAAGATCAGCAGCCAGAGATAAGGGACGATGAGGACAAGCCAGCGGCCCGAGCCTTGCCGGGCCGGAGCGGGCGGTGCTTTTGTCTCAACGGTGGCGAGCGGGTCGGCCATGTCCATCCGTCACTTTGTCAGGATGACGCCGCCGTCGCGCGTCCAGGTGAGCCAGACCTTGTCTTCCCAGGTGATCGGCCTCTCCACAAGCCGCGACCGGTTGGTCACCGTCGCCTTCATGGTGGCGCCGGTCGGCAGGCGGACATGATAGACCGACACGTCGCCGAGATAACCGATATCCCAGACCTCGCCCTCGACGGCGTTGATGGTGCCGTTCTGCGGCCGGTCGAGCGAGATCGAGATCTTTTCCGGACGGATCGCGAACCAGGCCGTGTCGCCCGGCGCCGCGGTCAGATCCTGGTCGACCTCGACGGTGGCGCCAGTGCCGATGCATTCGAGCCGGACGACGCCGTTGCCGGTGGAGGCGATGCGGCCTTCGAGGACGTTGATGTCGCCGATGAAGTCGGCGACATAGCGCGAGTTCGGCTGCTCGTAGATCTCGGAGGGCGTCGCGATCTGGACGATGCGGCCTTGGTTCATGACGGCGATGCGGTCGGCGACGGTCATCGCCTCTTCCTGGTCATGCGTGACGATCACGAAGGTCAAGCCGAGCTTCTGCTGGAGGTCGGTCAGCTCGAACTGCGTCTCCTCGCGCAGCTTCTTGTCGAGGGCGCCGAGCGGTTCGTCGAGAAGCAGCACCTTCGGCCACTTGGCGAGCGAGCGGGCGAGCGCGACGCGCTGGCGCTGGCCGCCGGAGAGCTGGTGCGGCTTGCGCTTGGCGAAAGGGGTCAGCTTGACGAGGGACAGCATCTCCTCGACGCGGGCATCGATCTCGCCCTTGGCCATGCGGTCCTGCTTGAGGCCGAAGCCGATATTCGCCTCGACGGTCATATGCGGAAAGAGCGCGTAGGACTGGAACATCATGTTGGTCGGCCGCCGGTAGGGCGGCACGCCGGCAAGATCCTGCCCGTCGAGCAGGACCTGCCCCTCGGTCGGCCCCTCGAAGCCGGCGACCATGCGCATCAGCGTGGTCTTGCCGCAGCCCGACGGCCCGAGCAGCGCGAAGAACTCGCGCTCATAGATGATCAGCGAAAGGTCATCGACGGCGACAAAGTCGCCAAAACGCTTGGTGACCTTCCGGAATTCGATGAAGGGCTTGGAAGCAGGGTCGGTCCAAGGCGCGAAACTCCGCCGGACCGGTCCGACCGCTTTGCCCGCCATGCCCCGCCCCTTCCCTCTGCCGCCGTCAGCCGCCCGTCGTTATCGAAGACCACAGGCGCGTCACGACCCTCTGAACCCTGAAATCATTCGGCGTCGTTGTAAACAGCTTGTCGAAAGTTTCCTTGGGCGGGTAGATCGCGGGATCGCCGAGGACATCCTCCTGGAGAAACTTCTGCGAGTCCTTATTGCCGTTGGCGTAGTAGAGGTAGTTGGAATTGCGGGCTGCAATCTCAGGGTCGAGCATGAAGTTGATGAAGGCGAAGGCTTCCTCGGGATGCGGCGCATCGGCCAGGACCGCAAAGGAATCCAACCACATCAGCGCGCCTTCCTTGGGGATAGAGTAGCCGACCTCGACGCCGTTGGCGGCTTCGGTTGCGCGATCGCGGGCCTGGAGGATATCTCCAGAATAGCCGACGGCGATGCAGAGATCGCCATTGGCGAGACCGTTGATATATTCCGACGAGTGGAATTTCTGGAGGTAGGGCACGATCGCCTTGATGAGCTCGGCGGCTTTGTCGAGATCGCCCTGCTCCTTCGAGTCCGGCGGCAGGCCGAGATAGGCGAGCGCCGCCGGGAAGATGTCGTCCGGCGAATCCAGCAACTGGACGCCGCAATCCTTGAACTTCTCGAGTATCTCGGGCTTGAAGATGATCGCCCAGGAATCGAGCGGCGCGTCCGGCATGATCTCCTTCACCTTGGCGACGTTGTAGCCGATGCCGGTCGTGCCCCACATGTAGTTGGTCGAATGCTCGGTTCCGGGATCGTAGGTCTCGAGCCGCTGGTTGATGGCATCCCATTGATGGGCAAGGTTCGGGATCTTCGACTTGTCGAGCGGCTGAATGGCGCTCGCCACCTGGATGAGGCGGGCGAGATTACGATCGGTGGGAACGACGATGTCGTAGCCGGAATTGCCCGCAACGACCTTGGCTTCCAGAATCTCCATCGAGTCGTAGACGTCGTAGACGACCTTGATGCCGGTCGCCTTGGTGAAGTCGTCGAGGACGCCCTCGCCTACATAGTCGGACCAGTTATAGACGTTGACCACCCGTTCCTGGGCGATGGCGCCGGTCATCAGGGCGCTGGTTGCCAAGGCGGCGGCGAAGAGGCGGCTGGTGGCTCGAAGCATGGCGTGATCCTCGAATTACAGAAGGGAAGCCCGCGAATTTGCTCGATTTTAACAGAGGTTAGGGTCGCGAAAGGCAGTCGACAACCCTTTTGAAGGGCTCCCGTGCTAGAATGATTGTCATGGAACTGCCCGTTGCACGGGCAGTCGTGACGACATGACCCAGAGAGACACTGCCTTTGCGGCCCGGCTTACCACCGTTCGGCCGGAGGCGGTTTTTTAGACGAGGACCTCGTGGCCAGACGGAAAAAGCCGGCACTTTCGACCCCATCGACGTCGCGGACGACGCCCGTCGCGACGGCGCGGAAATGGCTCGCCGCGCGCAACATCGAAGACATCGAGTGCATCATCCCGGATCAGGCGGGCGTCGCCCGCGGCAAGATGATGCCCGTCCAGAAATTCCTCGAAGCGCCGACGATGACGATGCCGGGCTCGATCCTGACGCAGACCATCGCCGGCGAGTATCCGGAAGACAGCGAATCCTACCAGAGCGACCCGGCCGACCAGGACATCCATCTCGAGCCGGATTTCTCGACCCTCTCGGTTGTGCCCTGGGAGGAAGACCCGACCGCGCAGATCCTTCACGATGCCTATCACGCCGACGGACGGCCGGTGGAGATCGCGCCGCGCCAGGTCCTGCGGCGCGTGCTGGAGCTCTACGCCAACAACGGCTGGAAGCCGATCGTGGCGCCGGAGATCGAATTCTACCTCGTCAAGCCGAACACCGATCCGGACTATCCGCTGCAGCCGCCGGCCGGTCGCTCGGGCCGATCCGAGTCAGCGCGGCAGTCCTATTCGATCGCCGCGGTCAACGAGTTCGACGACCTCTTCGACGACATCTACCATTTCTCCGAAGCGCAGGGCCTCGAGATCGATACGCTGATCCACGAGGAAGGTGCGGCGCAGATGGAGATCAATCTGCGGCACGGCGATCCGCTGGTGCTCGCCGACCAGGTGTTCCTGTTCAAGCGGACGATCCGCGAGGCAGCCCTGCGCCACCAGATGTACGCAACCTTCATGGCAAAGCCGATGGAGCGCGAGCCGGGCTCGGCGATGCACATCCACCAGTCGGTCAACGCCATCAAGACCGGCGCCAACATCTTCTCCGACAAGGCCGGCGACCCGACGCCGGAATTCTTCGCCTTTATCGGCGGCTCGCAGAAATACCTGCCGGCCGTCACCTGCATCCTGGCGCCCTACGTGAATTCCTACCGCCGCCTGATCCGCTCGGGTTCGGCGCCGGTGAATACGATGTGGGGCTACGACAACCGCACGGTGGGGCTGCGCGTACCCAATTCGGGACCGGCGGCACGCCGGCTGGAAAACCGGATTCCGTCTTCTGACGCCAATCCCTATCTCGCCATCGCGGCGTCGCTCGCCTGCGGCTATCTCGGCATGATCGAGGGCTCGCAGGTCTCCGACCCGGTCTCCGGCGCCGCCAATGAAGAGGAGATCGCCCTGCCGCGCGGGCTTCTCGAAGCGGTGTCGCTGTTCGAGGAGAGCGAGGAGCTGATCGAGGTTTTCGGCAAGCGGTTCGTCTCCACCTACAGTGCGATCAAGCGTGCCGAATTCGAGACCTTCATGCAGGTGATCAGCCCGTGGGAGCGGGAATATCTGCTGCTGAACGTCTGAGCCGCATCATCCGGGGGAAGCATGAAAGCCGAAAAACCCATCGTCCTCGGCGACGAGGACGTCGCGCGTCTTTCAGACATGGGCGAGGCGATCGCGGCGATCGAAGCGGTGTTCCGGGCCCGCGCCGCCGGCACCTTCATTGCGCCGCCGCGCCATGTGGTTTCGTTTCCGGGCTTCGGCAACCAGGTCTACACGGCCGGCGGCATCACCGGCGATCCAGCGCTCGCCGGCTTCCGCGTCTACAATAATTTTGACAAGGACGACGTCGTCGACGACCAGCTCGTCGCCGTCTGGAACATGGCGTCGGCGCGGCTGGAAGGCATCGTGGTCAGCCGCCATGTCGGATCGATCCGCACCGGTGCGATCGGCGGCGTCGCGGTCAAGCATATGGCGCGCAAGGACGCCTCGATCGCCGCGATCATCGGCGCGGGGCGGCAGGCGGCGACGCAGATCGAGGCTGCCGCGCGGGTCCGCGGCCTCACGGAAATCCGCTGCTTCAACCGCACCGAGCAGAAGCGCGTCGCCTTTGCCGGATTCGTTCAGGAGAGACTCGGCATTCGCACGCTGCCGGTCGCTTCCGCCGAAGCCGCGCTCGACGGCGCCGATATCGTCATCCTCGCGACGCGCAGCAAGGAACCGGTCATTCAGGCCGAGTGGCTCTCGCCCGGCGCGCATGTGAACATGCTCGGCCCGCGGGCCAAGGGGCAGTCGGAGGTCGGGCTCGACGTTGCCGGGCGCGCCGGGGTGATCGCGACGGATTCGCCGGATCAGGTGGCCTCGTTCACGCCGCCCTTCTTTCTCACCGACACGCCGGAAATGACACGGATGATCGATCTCGCCGGCATCGTCATCGGCACTCATCCCGGCCGGACCAACGACAGCGCCGTTAGCCTCTTCTGCTCGGTCGGGCTTGCCGGGACGGAAGTGATGATCGCCGCCGCGTTGATTGCGGCGGCACGGCGCTAGCCGCCTTTAGAAGCAGATACGGACATCGCCGATCCGGAAGCAGCCGTCGCGGTGCTTGCGTGCCACCTGAATGCGACAGCGCGGACCGACATGGCGATGATATGTCCTGCCGTAGCCGCGATGCAAATGGCGCTGCACGGAACGATGGCAATAGCCCCGCGGATAGTGCCACTCGCGATGGCGGACATTTTCGACAGGCGTCGCCAGTTCGAGCGCGGGCGCCGACGGGGCCGGACCCGCAACAACCGCGGGCATCGGCACGATCGACATCGCGACGGCCGTAAGGACAGCAAGGGAATAGCGGCGCATGGTTTCGCTCCGTTAATTCGGTTTCTGGCTGTACAAACCGGTGCGACGACGATTTGTTCCGGCTATGGACCTGAATGTGACCTCACCTGCCACAGCGAAAGCCGCCTCGCTCTACGCTTCGGGCGCCGATACGACACTCCGTTTTCCGCCGCTCGAAGGAAATGTCCGCGCCGATGTCGCGATCATCGGCGGCGGCTACACCGGCTTGTCGGCGGCACTCCATCTCGCCGAGGCCGGCATCGACGTCGTGGTCATCGAGGCGGAGCACGTCGGCTATGGTGCGTCGGGCCGCAATGGCGGTCAGTTGCACAGCGGCCAGAGGCGCGACCAGGACTGGCTCGAGACCCATGTCGGCCGGGACGACGCGCACCGGCTCTGGGATTTGGCGGAAGAAGCCAAGGCGCTGACCAAGGGACTGATCGCGCGGCACGGCATCGATTGCGACTGGCGCGATGGGCTGATCGAGAGCGTCCACAAGCAGCGCCTCGTGCGGCACGAGATCGCCTATGTCGACAAACTTCGCGACGAGTATGGCTACGCTCCGGTCGAATGGCTCGGCCGCGAGGCGCTCTCCGCGGCGATCGGCACCGACGTCTATTTCGGCGGGCGGCGCGACATGGGCGCCGGCCATCTCGATCCGCTCAAATTCGCGCAAGGCCTCGCCAAAGCGGCCGCCAAGGCGGGCGCCCGCATCTTCGAAGAGACGAAGGCGGTGCGCCTCACCCATTCCGACGGGGCCGGCATCGAGATCGCCTGCCTCAGGCCGAAATGGAAGGTCACAGCCGACACGCGTAGCGGCGCCAGCGTCAGCGCCGAGATCCTGATCATCGCCGGCAATGGCTATCTCGACGGCATCGACGACGCTGTCGAGGCGCGCGCCATGCCGATCGACAACTACATCGCCGCCACGGCGCCGATCGGCGCGGGGCAGTCCGGCGGAATCCTCTCCGGCGGCGAAGCCGTCTCGGATACGCGCTTCGTCGTCTACTATTTCCGCCCAAGCCCCGACGGGCGGCTGATCTTCGGCGGCGGCGAGACCTATTCGCGACGCGGCGGGCCGGCCGACGTCGCGGCTTTCGTGCGGCCGCATCTCGCCAGGATCTATCCGAAGCTCGCCGATGTGCCGATCGACTATGCCTGGGGCGGGCGGCTGGCGATCACACTCACCCGCCTGCCGCTGATCCGGCGGTTGCGGCCGAGCGTCTATGCTGCGGCCGGCTATTCCGGGCAGGGCGTGGCACTGGCGCCCTTCGCCGGCAAGATCATCGCCGATGCGATCCGCGGCGACCCGGGCAAGCTCGACCAGTTCGCGGCACTCAGCGTGCCGCCCTTCCCTGGCGGCAAGCTGCTGCGTTACCCGGCACTGGTCGCCGGAATGGCCTGGTACGCGCTTCGCGACCGTCTCTGAATCTCCGCCCTGTCCGCCTGTGATCGCCGCCACAGCTCCATTAATACGATCGATTGACATTTTAATTCAATCGATCGTATTAGTTTGGAACCTGGAGATGAACGGAAGACCAACATGGCCAGAAGCGCGGCGGCTCGAAAGAAGCCGGTATCCGAACCAGCGCCCCGGAAGCGGGATGACGCCGGCGGGGCGATACCGACCGAAAAGCCGCCTCGTCCCTTCTCATCCCCCTACAAGCGCGCCCGGCGGGATCGCGGCGCGGAAACGCGGGCGCAGTTGATCGAAGCAGCCCTCGACGTCTTCGGCCGGATCGGCTTCGAAGGTGCGGCAACGCGCGAGATCGCCAAGCGGGCCGGCGCCAATCTGGCGGCGATCGTCTATCACTTCGGCTCCAAGGAAGCGCTCCACCTCGCCGTCGCCGAGCATGTCGCCGAGCGCATCGCGACATCGGTCGGGCCGGCGCTCGCCGCTGCCGCCGATCCTGCCGCGACCGCCACGCCCGACGGCGCGCGCCGGATGTTCACGCGCCTGATCGAAACCTATGTCGAGGTCATCATCGGCAGTGCCGAGGCGGAACGCTGGGCGCGCTTCATCGTCCGCGAGCAGATGCAGCCCTCCGGCGCCTTCGAGGTGATCTACCGGATCATGGGCGGCTCGGTCGAACTCGCGACGCGGCTCGTCGCCGTCGTCACCGGGCGGCCGGAAGACGAGGAGACGCGGCTGCGCGTCTTCACGATCTTCGGCCAGGTCCTCGTCTTCCGCGTCGCGCAGGCGCTGGTGCTCCGCCGCATGGGCTGGACCGCGATCGGCCAGCGCGAACGCGAAGAGATCAAGCGCATCGTCACGGGCCATATCGATCTACTTCTCGGCGGGAAGGCAAAGCCATGAATCTCCGCAAGCGTCTCGCCGTCATCGTCTCTCCCCTCCTCCTCTCCGGCTGCTTCGGCGCGGAGGAGTCCGGCTTCCAGGGCTATGTCGAAGGGACCTATGTCTATGTCTCGGCGGAGACCGCCGGCCGCCTCGTCGAGCGGCCGGTCGAGGCCGGCGACGCGGTCGAGGCCGGCGCGATCGTCGCACGGCTCGACGATTCCGAAGAGAAGGAAGCGATCGCCGAGGCCGAGGCGCGCTCCGCCCAGGCCAAGGCACAGCTTGCCAACCTCCTCTCGGGCCAGCGCGACGAGGAGATTAGCGTCATCGCGGCGAAGCTTGGCGAAGCGCGGACGACCTTCAACCTCGCCGAGGAAGACTATCGGCGGAAACTCGTGCTGCACGAGCGCGGCATCGTCTCGCAATCGGTGGTCGACGACACCAAGGCGAAGCGGGATACCTCCGCGGCAAGCCTCGACGGCATCGAGCGCGAGCTGATCGTCGCCAAGCTGCCGGCGCGGTCCGAAGAGATCGCGGCCGCCGAGCGCAACGTTGCGGCGGAAGAAGCCGCGCTGGCGCAGGCCAGAATCCAGCTCGACCGGCGGACGCTCATCGCGCCGGCCAAGGGCCATATCGAAGAGACCTTCTACGAGGCCGGCGAGCGCGTGAATGCCGGCCAGGCCGTCGTCTCGCTCCTCCCCGAGGCCAACAAGGAAATCCGCTTCTTCCTGCCGGAGCGGCAGCTCGCCCGTGTCAACACGGGCGACCGCATCGCCATCGCCTGTGACGATTGCCCCGCCAATCTCGAAGCCGAGATCGACCGGGTCGCGACGGAGGCCGAGTTCACGCCGCCGATCCTCTATTCCAAGGAAAGCCGCGACAAGCTCGTCTTCCGCATCGAGGCGAAGCCGATCGGCGCTGCCGCCGAGCTCAAGGTCGGGCAGCCGGTCGATGTCCGCCTCGCCACCAGCCCGGAGGCCGAGTCGTGAGCGGTGAGATAATCGTCGACATCAAGGGGCTGACCAAGCGCTTCGGCGACAAGACGGTCGTCGACAATGTCGACCTCACCGTCAACCGCGGCGAGATCGTCGGCTTCCTCGGCCCCAACGGCTCCGGCAAGACGACGACGATCCGCATGATCTGCGGGCTGCTGCGGCCCGACGCCGGCAACGGCACCTGCCTCGGCTACGACATCCGCACGGAGTCGGAGAAGATCAAGCTCGAAGTCGGCTACATGACGCAGCGCTTCTCCTTCTACGAGGACCTGACGATCCGCGAAAACCTCGATTTCGTGGCGCGGCTCTATGCCCTCAAGCCGCGCGCGAAATTCGTCGACTCGACGCTCAACCGGCTGGGCCTCAGCAACCGTCAGCACCAGCTCGCCGGCACGCTCTCGGGCGGCTGGAAGCAGCGTATGGCGCTGGCCGCCTGCGTCATGCACGAGCCGCAGCTCCTCCTCCTCGACGAGCCGACGGCCGGCGTCGATCCCAAGGCGCGTCGCGAATTCTGGGACGAGATCCACGAACTGACCTCGGAGGGCCTGACCGTCCTCGTCTCGACCCACTACATGGACGAGGCCGAACGCTGCCACCGCATCGTCTACATCGCCTATGGCAAGATCATCGCCCGCGGCACGGTGGCCGAGGTGATCGCCGCCTCCGGCCTGCACACGATCGTGGTGCGCGGCGGCGACACGGCGGCGCTCGCCCGCAAGATGAAGACGCTCGACGGCGTCGAGCAGGTGGCGCCGTTCGGCAACGATCTGCATGTCGTCGGACTCGACCCGGTATTGCTGGAGAAAGAAGTGCGCGGCGCCATCGCCGGCAGCGGCGCGACGGCCGCGGAGGATGCGACCAGTCTCGAAGACGTGTTCATCCGCCTGATGACCTCGTCGGAGGACAATTTCACGAGCGCGGGCGGGAGGGCGTCGTGAACTCCGGCGCAGGATGTTTTTTGAACCTCCCCCTTGAGGGGAGGTCGAAATCGGTGAGCGAAGCGACACCGATTTCGGGAGGGGGTGAGCCGCGAGTCGGAGGCCCCTCCCCGAAAGCGCGACGCGCTTTCGAGCCTCCCTCCAGGGGAGGGTTCAAGTCATCGCGCGCGGTTCGGGCCAATCTCGAAAAGAAATTTGTTCCATGAACTGCCTCTTCTCCTGGTCGCGGATCGGCGCGGTGATGGCGAAGGAGTTCATCCAGATGCGTCGCGACCGCCTGACCTTCGCGATGATCATCGGCATCCCGATCGTCCAGTTGACGCTGTTCGGCTACGCGATCAACACCGACCCGAAGCAGTTGCCGACGGCGGCAATCGTCGCGGATCACGGGCCGATCAGCCGCGCCATCCTGGCCGGGCTCGAAATCTCCGACTATTTCGACTTCGGCGCCGGCACACGGACCGAGGCGGAGGCGCGCTCGATGCTGGCGCGCGGCGAGGTCTCCTACGTTGTGACGATCCCAGTGAATTTCGAGCGCAAGCTGGTGCGCGGCGAGAAACCCCAGATCCTGATCGAGGCCGACGCGACCGATCCCGCCGCAACCTCGAACGCGCTCGGCTCCATCAACGAGATCGTGCGCCGCGCCGTCGCGAACGAGGCCGGCGGCACGCTCGCCGAACTCGAGCCGGGTGGCATGCCGGTCGATGTCGTGCTGCACCGGCTCTACAATCCGGAAGGCATCACCGCCTACAACATCGTGCCCGGCCTGCTCGGCGTGATCCTGACCATGACCACCATCCTGATGACCGCGCTGGCGCTGACCCGCGAGGTCGAGCGCGGCACGATCGAGAACCTCATGGCGATGCCGGCCCGGCCCTTCGAGATCATGGTCGGCAAGATCGTGCCCTATATCGGCTTCGGCTTCGTGCAGGTCGGCATCATCCTGATCGCGGCGAACATCCTCTTCTCGGTGCCGATGGAGGGCTCGCTGACAGTACTGCTCACGGCGACGGTCCTTTTCATCGCCGCCAATGTGACGCTCGGCTACACGATCTCGACGCTCGCCCGCAGCCAGATGCAGGCGATGCAGATGACCTTCTTCTTCTTCCTGCCGTCGATCCTCCTATCGGGATTCATGTTCCCCTTCCGCGGCATGCCCGGCTGGGCGCAGGTGATCGGCGAAGCGATCCCGCTCACCCATTTCCTGCGCATCGTGCGCGGCGTCATGCTGAAGGGCGGCGGCTTCGCGGACGTGGCGCCGAATGTCTGGCCGCTCATGGTCTTCTGGCTGGCGGTCGGCACGATCGCGATGCTGCGCTACCGGCGGACGCTGGATTAACTGCATTCAGCGCCGCGGCGGGTTACGCCTTCGGCTAACCCGCCCTACGATCCCGCAGAAATCAGCGTACCGCCTGGCGGAGGATCGCTCCGAAGAGTTCGGCCACCTCGGGAGGCATGTCCGGGGACGGCGATCGGCGGCGTCTTTCCGGCTCGGGTTGAATCTTCATCGCCATGACCATGCCGGGGGCGCGAAGCGAGCCGGTCATCGAGCCGAGGAGTTCGCATGATCCGCCTTTGGCGATTTGGTTGAAGCCCAGGCACATTTCATCTGCCAGGCACGCTTCGGTACAGCCGGCGGAGCTTGCCTCAATCGTCTTGTAGGCGTCGCCCTCCAGGAGCCGCGACTGGACCTTCTGCATGGCGACCGGCTTGCTGTCTTCGGAGACTTTGACCGACGCCAGCACGCCACTGATCCCTCTCGGATCCAGGCGCAGCGGGCTGACGGCCGACTTCAGGAAGCAGGCGCCCTCCCATGTGTTGAACGTGTAGGAGACGCACTGACCGTCAAGAAGACAGCGCGTTTCGCAAATGCTCTGGCTGACCTGCCTGAGAACCGCGTAGTCGCCGCCGCCCATGTCGCGGTTCTGGAACGTGACGAATGTCCGACGGTTGGCGCTTGGCGCGGAGACCTTGCCGATGTCGGCGATGTCCGGTCGCGGCACAGGCACCGGTACTGGAAGAGCCGGCGGCGGTGCCGGTAGTGCAAGGACCTCAACCGGTGCTTCCGCAACCGGCATCATCGCCCATTGCGCGCCTCCAGCGATGACGATCGTCGCCAGCGCAACGTAAGTAATGACGTGCCGGCTCGGTATCTTGAGGAAAAGGCCCAACATGCGCGGCTCCTAGCCCCGCCCCATTCGATCCTCGGCGTTCATGGTTAAGAGTCTGTTACCGCGGGGCGCTAGCCCGCTTCGGCGAACGAGCGAATGTAGGGTGGGCAGAGGCGCGCCCGCGCCGTGCCCACGCGGACTGCGGCAGATGAAGACGCGTGGGCACGGCCTTCGGCCTTTGCCCACCCTACAAATTTTTAGCCCTTCGGCATCGCCGGCGGGACGAGCGGGTAGTAAGGCGTCTTCGGCTCTTCGCCGGGCGGGACAGCCTCCGGCATCGGATCGCCGGGCTCGCCGAGCGACTTGATGTAGGCGTGGAGCGAGCGGAGATCGCTCTCCTCGGTCGCGTTGACGTTGTAATAGGGCATCGGCGGCCGCGCCTTGAACTCCTTCATGTACTTCACGAACTCGTCCTCACTGCGCGTCGCCGCGGTGATGCGGAGGTTGGCCGGATAGGTGGTGCCCCACGGACCCTGCCAGCCGACCGGAGTACCTTTCAGGGCCAGAGCCGGATCGACCTGGCCGCCGGTCTCGTTGTAATTGCCGGTGTGGCAATCGTGGCAGCCATGGGTCTTGGCGACATAGGCGCCGCGCTCGACCGAGACTTCGCCCTCAGCGGCATGGCCGGCGAGCGGGGCCGCAACAAGCAATGCCGCCGCCAAAATGCTTCGACGCATCTTCTTCTCCTCGGATTTTTCAAAACAAAACGGTTGGGTTCCGGGCGTTTCTAGGTGCCGTCGCTGGTCGTGTTGGAATTCGCGTGACGTGGCTCCGGCGTGTTGAAGGTATCGGTTCAGGCGGCCAGGTCAACCGGCTGATCGACGGGCTTGGTTGCGAGGGTCTGCCAACCGTCGATTTTGCGCATGACGATCTGTCCG